>NZ_CP032626.1:644605-966908 GCF_003627035.1 Apilactobacillus bombintestini | reverse complement strand
TTCTAAGTACTTAAACAGCGATGGTAAACCAGTTGTAGATAACGATTTATTGGACGCTATTAAGCAATCTGATCGTCTATACATCGTTGCTGCCGGTACTAGTTATCACGCTGGATTAGTAGGTAAGAACTTATTTGAAAAATTAGCACAAGTTCCTACTGAAGTTCACGTTGCATCAGAATTTGCTTACAACATGCCTCTATTAGCTGACAAACCATTCTTTATCTTCTTAAGTCAAAGTGGTGAAACTGCTGATAGTCGTGAAGTACTTGTTAATATTAATCGTTTAGGATACAAGAGTTTAACAATTACTAATGTGGAAAATTCAACATTATCACGTGAATCTAATTACACATTACTATTACATGCTGGTCCAGAAATTTCAGTTGCATCAACTAAGGCATACACTGCGCAAATTACTGTGGAAGCTATTTTAGCTAAAGCCTTAGGTGAATCAGATAACGTTGAAGCTGCACAAAACTTCAATTTGAAACAACAATTAGGACTTGTAGCAACAGGAATGCAAGCTATTGTTGATGAAAAAGAAACTATTAATGAATTATCTAAGAAGTATTTCGTAAATGCTAACCGTTCATTCTACATTGGTCGTGGCATTGATTACTTTGTTTCACTAGAATCATCACTTAAATTGAAGGAAATTTCATACATTCTAGCTGAAGGATTTGCTTCTGGTGAATTGAAGCACGGAACTATTGCTTTAATTGAAAAAGGCACTCCAGTTATTGGTATTATTACTCAAAGTAATACTGCCGGATTAACTAGAAGTAACCTAGAAGAAACTATGGCACGTGGTGCTAAGACCATTACCATTACGACTGAATCATTGGCTAAGGATAATGATGATATTGTTATTCCTGACGTTGATGAATTATTAACACCATTATTGAGTGTTATTCCAGCACAATTATTGGCATACTACACTAGTTTAAACAAAGGACTAGATGTTGATCATCCAAGAAACCTTGCTAAGAGTGTTACTGTACAATAATTAGAATTACTGAAAAAAGCGCCCATTGAGGGCGTTTTTTTATATTTTTTTTCTAAGGCACTTACAAAATTAAGTGTATAACATGTTATAATTACTAATTGGGAGTGTTTTCTATGAAATATACAAAGAAGAGAAAAACAAATTCCAAGCAACAGGAAAAAAGAGATAAAACTTTTGAAAAATTTAAGAGACAACAAAATAAATTAAGTGCCGACCGACGTGGTATTAGACGTTAGCGGTTGTTTTATATAATTTGGAGAGATAAGAAATGAGAAATAAAAGAGTAGCACAAACTTTTTTAGCATTAATGGTGGCGGGAACAGTATTTTCAGCTGGTGAAGGCTTTGTAGGAAATGCGGATGAAGTAGCTCAAGCATCAAGTATTAATACTTTAGCAAAGTCTTTAACTAAAGAAAATTTTGTGTCTGTAATCTCACCTATTTCAAAACAAATTGCTAATGAAAACAATTTATATCCTTCATTAATGGTCGCCCAAGCATTATTGGAAAGCTATTATGGTCAAAGTACATTAACTCAAGAAGCTAATAATTTGTTTGGAATTAAGTCATTTGATGGAAAAGGTTACGTTATAGATACAACTGAATACATTAATGGAAGACAAGTTACGGTGAAAGCCGTATTTAAACGTTATAACAACTTAATGGAAAGCCTTGAAGATTATGCATATTTCTTGAATACACCTAGATATGCAAATGTTCATAGATCTATAGCTAAAAATGGATTAGAAGCTGCTAGAAACGTTCAAAGAGATGGATATGCAACCGACCCTATCTACGCTAGAAGTCTAATTGAAGTTATTAAAAACTACAATCTAACTAGTTTAGATGAGGGGTCAAATGTCACACCTAAGCCTAAAGAATTAGCGAAAGCTTCATACAATGGCGGAAATTATGATGAATCATTCCGTTTAACACATAACTTTAAAAACTACCGCTTGTATGGACATGTAAAGGATACCCGTGATAAGAACAAAACTTATGAATGGCGCAATTCTGCTAAAACAGGTAGCTTAGTATATGTTGATATGAAGGCAGTTAGATCTTATAAAGGTAAGAATTCAGATTGGTACCGTATAAGATTTTCTAAGAATGGTAGAAAATATTGGGTATACAATAAAGCAATTGGGTTCCCATCATTTAACTACAAAAATGAAAACCACCGTATTTATGTGCACCGCAATAATTTAGGCGCTTATGATAATGTATTTAACACTAGAAATTTGGCTAGAGAAGTGGCTAATGCAGATCAAATTAAGGCTAATACTTATGAAAGCTCTGATATGGCTACATATGTATATCATGGTCATTTCAACACATGGTACCGAATTTCTATAAATGGTAGAGATGCATGGATAAGTGGAAAGAATGTATCTGTTAAAAAACCAGTCGTTAAGCACAAGAAAGTGGTAAAACGTGCTACTCACAAGAAGAAAGTTACTCATAAAAAACATGCAGTAAAAAGACATGTAGCAAAGAAGCATGTGGCTAAAAAACATGTAGTTAAGAAACATCGTAAGTACCATATTAAAAAGGGAGCTACCTACAAGAAATTTAAGGGATTTGCTTACCTAAACAGATATGGTAGATATGATTTAAATAATCATATTCCTGGAGCTACTAAACATCTAGTTAAAACACCATGGAACAAAGTTAAAGTTCCTAAGAATTATCGAGTTAGAATCAATCTAAAAGGTACTAGAATGAAGTACAATACAGAATGGTACAGAATTAGATTCGGTAATCATAATTACTGGATTTCTGGTAAAGCATTGTCATTTAGATAGTAGCTATGTCTATTTGAAATAATCATTGTTAAGTTTTATAATGATGAAATTGAATAAATTTATAGGAAGTATTAAAAATGACTGAAGATTATAAAATTAAGGTTCAAAATGTAACCAAAGAGTATGATCTATTTAAAACACAAGCAGATAAATTAAAATCATTTTTCTCTGTAAAAACTGATGTTCCTCATTTTTGGTCTTTAATGGGAATTTCTTTTGAAGTTAAACCGGGAGAAGCATTAGGTTTAATTGGTGTTAATGGATCAGGAAAATCAACTATTTCTAATATTATTTCCGGTATCATTCCTCAAACTACTGGTTTAGTAGATGTAAGAGGAGATACATCCATTGTTGCCATTAATGCGGGATTAAAAAAGAACTTAACTGGACGTGAAAATATTCGTCTAAAATCATTGATGCAAGGATTAACTAACGAAGAAATTGATGACTTAATGGATGAAATCATTGCTTTTGCTGATATTGGTGATTTCGTTGATCAACCAGTTAAGAGTTATTCCAGTGGTATGAAATCTAGATTAGGTTTTTCTATTGCTGTTCATATTAATCCTGACATTCTAATTATTGATGAAGCATTGTCAGTAGGTGACGATACCTTCTATCAAAAATGTGTGGATAAAATTGCTGATTTTAAGAAGCAAGGCAAAACTATTATTTTTGTTAGTCATTCTTTAAAACAAATTGAATTCTTGTGTGACAGAGTTGCATGGATTAATTATGGTAAATTAAGAATGATTGGTAAAACTGATGAAGTTGTCAGCAAATATCGTGAATTCATCAAGTGGTTTAAAAAGCTTTCTAAAAAAGAAAAAGCCAAATTTGAAGCTGATCAAAAACAAATCCAAAAAGATTTTGATATTGATGCATATCAAAAATCAGTTACGGATGAAGAAGCTAAAGCACATCCTGAAGTTAAGCACATGGCAGCTAAGATTAAGAAACGTTTTTACGGTTCAGTTATTAGTGAAAAAATGCCAAAAACTTCAGTATTGTTTACTTGGTTAGTTACTGTAGCTATTTTACTTTTCTGTTTGGTTAACGTGTCTGGTCATCCAGTTACTCATATTGTTAAGCATCCAGATTCTATAGTTAAACCTACTAAGCAACTTAAGTTGCCTACAGGTGTTGAAAAAGATAATGCTAAGAAGGCTACCAAGAAGCATCACAAGAAGACACATCATAAGAAACATGTTAAGTCTGAAGAAAAATAAGTCTTTGTTGATTCTTAACTGAGGAGGCATATTAGTTATGGCAGTGGAATACAAAAGTCATGAAAAATTAGATTTGATTGAACAAATCACAAGATTAGATGGCACTAAGTATATGGAAATTAGTAATATGGTACAAAACGGTCGTGCAGAATTAGCTGCAGAACGTAATTTTATAAAAGAAGTGCGTATATTACAGTTGAATATTCCACATTCAGTGCACGTAGCTAAGTATGAGGATTATATTAATCAAAATTATTCTATGCCTGATGAAAGTATGGATCATTTTGAGGAATGGAAAAAAACTCCAGAAATGCAAGAAGAAGTAAAGATGATTTTAAAGGAAAATCATGTTGGATAAAAAATAAAGGTTTCTAATTATAGTTTGTTAGCTATGATTAGAAACCTTTTTTATATAATAAAAAAATCCATCAATACGATGGATTTTGTAATATGTGTCCACGTCTCATGCTGCGAAAATAATAGCAAAAAAATGAATGCAACATTTAGTGGGATGAATTAAATATGTTACTCTAGTATAAATCATATTTTATAATCTGGCAACCGTGTATAAGGATCCATCAATAAAATATTTATATAAAATAATAAACGAGGTGTATGAAATGAAAATGTTCGTTAAAGAAATGATTTTAAATATTTGTTTATATATTTTTCCATTAATTTTTATAATTAGTGGAATCTCTGGAGGCAATGTAATGTTGCAAGTAGGGGTTATCCTTGCTGGAATCATTAGTTTATTGATGATTTTAATATATGTACTTTACTTTATTACGCATAATAAGAATGATTATATAAATTATAGAAAGTATCTTTTATTGTGTGAAATACTAATTTTATTGATTTGTTTTTGGACTTTTATTAGAAAATAATAAGAAAAATATTGCAAAGCTCTAATTATTGCTCTATTATATGTTTAACCATATTTTTAAATTAGGAGTGATTATTATGAAATTTGATTTTTCAAGCAGAGTTCCACAAACTAAAGACGATGTTGTGGGTGAAATCTTAAAAGTAGCAGGAGACCCTAAAATCATCTCTTTTGCAGGTGGATTACCCGCTCCTGAACTATTTCCCGTTAAAGAATTAAAAAAGGCAGCTGCACGTGTTTTTAAGCGAAATGGAAGAGATGCCTTACAATATACTGGCTCCATCGGAAATCCCGAACTACGTAAAATGATTGCTAAACATATGAACAAGAACAAACATATAAATCCAGATATTGAAAACATATGTGTTACCACTGGTTCAGAACAAACTATTGATTTAACTGCCAAAATGTTAATTGATAGAGGAGACGTTGTTTTAGTAGAAAAGCCTACATATCTTTGTGCATTAGATGTATTTAAGAGTTATGGTGCAAAAGTTGTTGGTGTAGAAATGGACGAAGATGGTATGAAGATGGATGATTTGGAAGAAAAGTTAAAACAACATCCTAATACTAAATTAATCTATACTATCCCTAATTTCCAAAATCCTACTGGACGTACAATGACTGAAGACCGTCGTAGATCATTAGCTGACTTAGCAGCTAAGTATCACGTAATGGTTCTAGAAGATGATCCATACGGAGAAATAAGATTTAGTGGTACTCCAGTTCCCCCAGTAAAATACTATGATAAAGATGGTTATGTAATTTATATGAACACATTCTCCAAGATTTTAGCACCTGGAATGCGTCTTGGATGGGTAATTGCAGATAAGGACTTCATTAAGACATTTGTTGTTATGAAGCAATCTGCTGATTTGCATTCAGATAATTTATCTCAATATATTGTTGCTGAATATATGAAGAAAAATGATTTAGATGCTCATGTTAAAACTATTTCCGATGAATATGGCAAGAGAGCATCATTGATGTTAAAAGAAATTGATGAACAATTCCCAGAAGGGGTTAGACACAGTAATCCTGAAGGTGGGATGTTTGTTTGGGTAGAAATTCCAGGTAATGTTAATACTATGGATTTATTCTATAAATGTGTAGAGCACAATGTTGCTTTTGTGCCTGGCGAACCTTTCTATCCTGATGAAGTAGTACCTGGTACATTTAGATTGAATTATTCCAATATGAAAGATGATCAAATTCATGAGGGAATCAAGAGAATGGCTGATGCTATCTCAGAAATGATGAATAAATAAGTAATGAAATAATTAAAAAGGCCTCATAAGCTAGAAAATCATAACTTATGAGGCCTTTTTGTACTTGATTAAGAAATTATAAACAGAAATGATAAAACGTGTTTACATGCGATAATTTATGGCTAACAAAAAACTGGGAGAAATTATCACCGATGTATTATCGGATTAATTTCTCCCAGAATATTAATAATATTTTTTATTAGATATCATGTCTAGAATGAATAGAATGATATATCTTTCTTTGTACTAAATATTGGTCATGTTGCATTGTAATAAACAATGGTGATGATTCTTCAATTACACTACTGAACTCTAATCCATACCAGGAAATAGGGGAAGCAGTGATATTTTGTAAGAAGATACGACCAGATATTAATTGACGATCAAATGCGTTAATTTCTGAATTTAATGCAAGATCAGAAGGTCTTTCATTAATGATAACGAATTTGAAGTCACCAACATTTCCACGTTTGTTAGTAGAAGTGTATTTTTGTTTTTGTGGATCAATAACTCCTTGCTTGATTAAGTAGTTAACAATTTGATGTAAGTAGATGCTTACACTTTGTTGTTTTCTAAAGCCAAGGTATAGTTGAACATCAACTACGTTCTTAGTTTCAAGCAAGTCAACTGTGTAGTTACTTTCATAAGGATTGCTGGTTTCATTAACGGTAACAAACCAGTATACCTTTGCACGTTTAGGTTCCTTATCCAAAATGGAGTACATAGTACTACGTTTGATTTGATAATCATTTTTAACTTTAGTCATGTAAACTAAGTTAGAAGTGTATAGCGGAATAGAATTGTCTTCACTTAATTCAACTAATTGATTCTTGTAATCATTTAATGAAACATATTCGCTTTCTTTTTCGTAATGATCACGACGTTTGTTACCGAAGTACCAAAGAATCATAACGATTAAGATGGCACCCATGATTAGTAGAGTAACGAAACCACCATGAATGAATTTAACAACACTGGCAACAAAGAAGGTAAATTCAATTAATGCAAAGAATAATGCGATTAAGAATGCGAAAATACGTCTTATCTTGCCGGAAAGGTATTCGAATAGTAATAGAGTAGTCATTAACATAGTAACGGTAATAGCTAATCCATATGCAGCTTCCATTCTTTCTGAACTACCAAATGCCCAAACTACGATGAAAGTTACTATACATAAGAACCAATTAACGGTAGCAATATAGATTTGACTTCTAACGTTACTTGGATGTTTAACAATCATACGTGGTAAGAATTTAAGACCAATAGCTTCATCAACTAATGTAAATGAACCAGTGATTAAAGCTTGTGATGCAATAATTGCGGCTAATGCAGCGATAGCAATAGCGAATCCACGAAGTGAACCAGGTAGCATTTCATAGAATGGGTTTAAGTTAGATAGGTGAGCATATTCTGGATTATGAGCATTGTTAATAACCCAAGCACCTTGACCTAAATAGTTTAATACTAATGAAGCGTAAACAAATGGCCAAGTACCATAAATGTTTCTCTTTCCAACGTGTCCCATGTCGGAATACAATGCTTCTGCACCTGTTGTGGCAAGGAAAATACTACCTAAAATGAATAATCCAGCCTTATTAGCAGGACTAAATAGGATTTCTACCGCATAAACAGGGTTGAATGCTTGTAGAATAGCTGGGTAATTTAATAGGTTAATAACACCCATAATGGCCAAGAATGAGAACCAAATTAACATTACAGGACCAAAAGAATTACCAATGATACCAGTACCAAATCTTTGAATTAAAAATAAAGCTAGTAAAACACAAGAAGTAATAATAAGTACAGTTTCTTGTGAATTACCGAATGATATGGCACCAAATGTTTGTCCTTTAAGACCTTCAATAGCGGATGTAACAGTAACAGCAGGGGTTAGAGTACCATCAGCTAATAGTGCAGCACCACCGATTAAAGCAGGCCAAACTAACCATTTTGCCTTGCGTCTAACTAAGGCGAATAACGCGAAAATACCACCTTCACCATTATTATCAGCCTTCATGGTTATTAGTACATATTTAATAGTAGTAATAATCATTAAAGTCCAGATAATTAATGAAATGGATCCGATTATGTAAAATGGTTTAATATCGGCCATTTTACCGGCATTTCCAATTATGGAATTCATTACATATAGAGGTGAAGTACCAATATCTCCATAAACAATTCCTAAGGCAATTAGCATTCCCATAAAGGAAATCTTATCAAATTTAGTTTTCATGACTAAATCCTCCAAAAATTTTATGTAAATTTTACATTTTTATAATTTACAATGTACCACTAATTCAGGGTATATTAAAGAAAAAGTGGTCAACAATCATTAAATGGTAAATTATACTACAAATATTTAATTAATGAATTAAATATTTAAAAATTATAAAAAGAGGTTACTTAATTTCAGTAAACCCTCTGAGATTGATTTTAACACGAATAAGTGATTATTCAATTGGGGAAAGTTTTCTACATTATATAAACAAATTGATAATCATATTTGAAAAATTGTGTAATAATTAATATTGATGTTTATATACATATACATTTTACGAAAGGGTGATTTTATGTATAAAGATCTTGAAGGAAAAGTTGCTGTTGTAACTGGTGCTTCTAAAGGTATTGGTAAAGCAATTGCTATTCGTTTAGCACAAGAACATATGAAATTGGTATTTAATTATCATTCTGATCAAAACGGTGCACAAATGGCTGTAGATCAAATTAAGGAAAACGGTGGGGATGCAGTTGCTGTTCAAGCAGATGTATCTAAAGAAGACGATGTAAATAAGTTAGTAAAAACTGCTGTGGATAACTTTGGACAATTAGACTTATTTGTTAATAATGCTGGTATGGAAAAAGAAAGTCCTACTCATAAGCTATCATTACAAGACTGGAAGAAAGTTATTGATGTTAACTTAACAGGTACATTCTTGGGAACTAAGGCAGCTTTAAATTATTTCCTAGACCATAAACGTGAAGGAAATATTATTAACATGTCTTCAGTTCATCAAAAGATTTCTTGGCCTCATTTTGCTGATTACTCCGCATCTAAAGGTGGAAGTATGTTGCTTACTGAAACAGTTGCTAAGGAATATGCTAACAAAGGTATTCGTGTTAACTCTATTGCACCGGGTGCAATTAATACACCAATTAATGCTGAAAAATTTGCTGATCCTAAGACATATGCAGAAACAGCTGAATTGGTTCCAATGGCTAGAATTGGTAAGCCAGAAGAAGTAGCCGCAGCTGCTGCATGGTTAGCATCAACAGAATCATCATACGTAACTGGAGAAACTATTTACGTAGATGGTGGTATGCAATTATATCCAGAATTCGCTAATGGACGTGGATAATTTTTAACAATATATCATAAAAAAAGACGTTATCATAAATCACTAATTTGATTTACGATGACGTCTTTTTTATTTAATTATAAAGCATTGTATCCAAAATTCTTAGGTTGAATCCAAACTTCTACAATAGGATATAGCATTAAAATGCCTAGAAAAATAAATCCATATTCATAAGCGGTGCTCATATTAACAAAACTACCTAATGATGAAACTACTACGGTAATTAAAGAAACACCTAAACCTTGTGCCATAGTTTGTAATACTGAACTTAAGGTGTTTGCTGAGTTTCTTTCATCCATTGGTATTTCGGAGAAGGTAACAGCATTATAACAAGTTAACGCTAATGAACGTCCGCAACCAGATATAAATGCTAATCCAGCAATTATAAATCCAGCTGTAGTTGGACGAACCCATGCTAATGCACCAGTACTAATAGCTACGGTAAATAAAGCAACAATTAATGAAGCCTTATATTTAATTCTTCTAATTATTGCATTGGTGAATGGCTTGATTCCGACATTTCCAATAAATACAAAGATTACATAGTATCCAGCAGTAAGAGCTGACCAACCAAATACTACTTGTAAGTAGACAGTAAGTAGGTAAGGAAGAGCTCCAACGGAAAGCCATAGGAAGGTTCCACCTGTTTGATAAATTCTAAAGGAACTAACTTTTAATGCTTTGATATCAAATAGTGGACTATCAACATGTGATAAATGATATCCAATTACAAAAATCATTAAAATACCGATAAGTACTAAGATACCAGCAGTGGTCCAATATTGACGACCATAAGTGGCAATTTCTGCACCTATTAAAATAAAACCAGAAGAAATAGCAATTTCAATAAATCCTAATAAATCAAATTTGGTTTTGTTTCTCTTGGTATCCTTATCCACAAGCTTAATACCAATTAAAATGGCAATTAAACCAATTGGAACATTAATAAGGAAAATCCATTGCCAACTTAAGTATTTAACGAAAAATCCGCCTAAAATAGGAGCTATAGCTGGTGCGATTAAAGCGGGCCAAACTAGGTAGTTAGCCATTTGCAATAGGCGGTTGGAAGGAGTTCTTTCCAACATTATTAGTCTAGCTGTAGGGGTCATTAAAGATCCTGCGAAACCTTGTACGAATCTGCTAACTAATAGAAAAGTAAAAGTAGGCGCTAAAGCGTCACCAATTGAACTAAGCACGAATAATAGCGTAGCTAATAACCATGCATTTCTTTCACCAATTCGTTTTGCAATCCATCCACTAAGTGGAATAAATATTGCCATTGTTATAAAGTAAATACTAACGGTTAGGGAAAGGGATGCAGTAGGAACATCTAAGCTACGTCCTATATAAGGAAGTGCTGTAGTTACGATAGTTGCATCTAAAAATTGCATAAATAGACTGGATGCCATTAATAATGCGACTTTTACATAGTTGCTAATAATAAATCATTTCCCTTCATATATATATATCTAAAAAAGTATACCATATACGACGTGTTCATTTTAAACGAAAAGTTTGACGAATTTTTTTCTAACTGTAATAATAGATAGTTATTACCAAAGGGGGTAACGTGATAATGAGAAAAATACATAACTTAGTAGACTCTACATGGGTAGAATTAGTAGATGCAGATACTAGCGAAGTAGTAGAAAGCATCGATGATTATAAGTTACCTAACATTTTAAAAGGATACATGTTAGATGCCCATGAACATTCACGTTTTGAATATGATAATGTTAAAAAATACTCAGTATTAATAATTAGATCATTGGAAAGTGGACAAGATGAAAGCGTAAAAACTTCACCTGTTGTAGTAGCTTTTACTGATAAACTAATTATTACCAAAAGTTCTTCTCGTTACCGTATTAAACAAGAGTCAAGATGTAATAAGTTTGATGTTATTTTCAACATACTACAAAAGATTAATAAGCCTTATATGAATAAGCTAGATAAGATTAATGAAAGTGTAGAAAGACTACAAAATAATCCACACAAAAACCATATTAATAATCGTAGCTTAAATAACATTGCAATTTTGAAGAGTGATTTAGTTTACTTAAAAACTGCCACTGCAGCTAATATAATGTCTATTTCACAATTACAAAAATCCAGCGACAACTTTGATATTCCGGTTTCATTTAATCAACGTCAAGATCAACACATTGATGATGTGGCTGTTGAATATAATGAAAGCAAGTATATGTTTGATGTATTAGATGAAGTTGTTAGCCAAATTGAAGATACTTACAGCAATATTATTAATAATAATTTAAATGAAATAATGAAAGTACTTACTGTATGGTCATTGATTTTAGCTATTCCTCCAATTATTAGTGGATTTTATGGAATGAACGTGGTCACTTTACCATTTGCAAATAGTGTGTGGTCATGGTTCTTTACGCTTGTAATTACTGTCATCATTATTTATGTAATGCTTTACTATTTGAAGAAACACCACGACCTATAAAATAAGACATAGTATTTGTCATATTGTTAATATATAATTATATAGTTATTAAATTATATATGTTATATAAGATGAAAGCGTTTACTTTTCACTTACACAATTGTATAATAGTAAATGTAAAAAATTAGTAAAACTTAATGTTACTAAATTTTTCTAAATAAAATATGATAATGAGGTCAAAGAGAAGGAGTGTTTCGTAATGGATTTCATAATTGGTATTTTGCCAGCTCTTTTATGGGGAGTTGGACCACTAATCGCTACTAAGGTTGGTGGGCGACCAATAGAGCAAGTTTTAGGAACAGGTTATGGTCAATTTGTTATAGGGGTTGTTATTTACCTATTCACGAGACCTGCTATTAGTTTCCAAGAATTCTTGTGGCCATTTTTAGGTGGATTGCTCTGGTCAATTGCACAATATATGCAATTTAGTTCTTTTAATAAGATGAATGTTTCCACTGCGATGCCAATTTCTACAGGACTTCAATTAATTGAAATTCCACTTTGTGGTGTTATTTTCTTTGGCGAATGGGGCACACCATTAGCTAAGTTAATTGGATTTTTGAGTATTGCATTACTAATTGTTGGAATTGCTTCAACTAGCTATGTAGACAAAGGTGTTGTAAGAAAGAAGATGGATTACAAGTCTGGACTTGTATTACTATTTGTTGGATCATTTGGTTACACAGCATGTTCAGTATTTCCAAGAATCACTAATGCACCAGGTTTAGTTGGTTTATTACCACAAACATTAGGTATGTGCCTAGGAGCTATTATTATTTCTATGGTTATGAATGGTAAATCATCTATTGGCTATCTAAAATCTAAATTTACATTTAGATGCAGTATCATTGGTCTATTAGGTGGTTTAGGTACTTTAGCATACTTAACATCCTTAAAGCTAAATGGTGTTGCTACTGCATTCCCATTAACACAAATGAACGTAGTAGTATCTACATTAGGTGGATTACTAATCCTAAATGAACAAAAGAATAAGAAAGAAGTTACATTTACAGTTATTGGATTATTAATGATTGTAATTGCTGCTATTCTAATTGGACACTTAAGTTAATATTTAAAAAGAGGTATTCATGGTGATTGTTAAATCATTGTGAATATCTTTTTTTGTAAATTAAAAGCCACTAAAGTTTTAAACTTTAGTGGCTTTATTATTGTGATATAAAGTATTTTATTTAAATAGAATGGGCAATAAAGAAAATACCTTTGATAATGAATAAAATTCCCAATAGTAGGATTGCAGATAGTGCAGAAGCTAATGGTGAGATTAATAATAAAATACCAATAATTATTCCAACTATAGAGAAGATAAGATCCATAACAAAATATCCTTGACTGATATTTTGAATATATTTAGCGATAGATAGTAGGGTAATGGAATCCAAAATGAACATGATAGCAAAGAAAATAGCTACATAAATCATTCCGAATACGACATTAAATAGCATTAATACACCTACTAAAATATCTATAATACTGTTTAAAACAATCCATTTCTTGGAATCAAAGATTCTACTCATATGAGATAGTTTAAAGATTCCTACGATAATTGATAAAATACCTGTAATAATAACAATGGTACTTAGTACAGTAAAAGGTGTAACGATTGCAATAATACCTGCAATTACAGATAAAATACCAATTATAAAAGAGAATGGATCAAATTCATTAATTCTGTTCACAATATCCACTTCCTTTTTAATAGTACATATATATTATAAACTAAATAGATATAATTAAAATTATACTGTTTGTGTAAAAGGGTAAGTTTAATCATTTGGTAAGTAGAGTTGGCATCGTTATAATTATTTTATAAATAATGATTAGGAGTAATAACTTGGACAAAATAATACCCATTTTAGAACGACATAAAAATTTAATTAAAGTTAAACATAGGGGAGAATTTGGTTATTTCTTTCCGGATACTAATATATTAGATGAAAATTTTAAAATTAGAACGGTATTACAAGCAGAAAAATGTTTGCGAAGTTATTTACCGGAGGATTCATCTGATACCATTATGGTTCCTGTAAATATCAACCTAACTAAGAAGTTATATACCGTGCAAGCAGTGTCTAAAACAGATGTAATGAATGGTGGTAATGGGGATTTAGGAACTTATGAAATTGATGGTATGGGTAAAATAAAAAAGCATGAAGGATAAAATTCCTTCATGCTTTTTATTAATATTAGTGTATTAGAATTTAGCACTACCTGGTTCACGTGGGAATGGGATAACATCTCTGATGTTTTCCATACCAGTGATATACATAACTAGACGTTCGAAACCAATTCCAAATCCGGAGTGTTTAATTTCTCCGTATTTTCTAAGTTCTTGGTACCAGTCGTATTCTTCTGGAGTTAAACCAAATTCATGAATCTTGTCGTTTAAGACATCTTCTCTTTCTTCACGTTCACTACCACCGACAATTTCACCGATGCCAGGTACTAAACAGTCAGCAGCGGCAACAGTTTTACCATCATCGTTATCACGCATGTAGAATGCTTTGATATCACGTGGATAGTCAGTTAAGAAAGTAGGGCGTTTATATACTTCTTCACATAAGTAACGTTCATGTTCAGATTGTAAATCAATTCCCCATTTAACTGGAACTTTAAATTCTTTATCTGCATCTTGTAAGATCTTAATAGCATCAGTGTATGTAACACGTGCGAAATCTTTGTTTGCAGTATTCTTTAATTTTTCAATTAAACCAGGTTTAACATTTTCGTCTAAGAATGCTAGTTCATCTTTAGCATGTTCTAGAACATAGTTGATAACATATTTTAATAGTCCTTCAGCTACATCCATCATTCCAGGAAGACGAGTGTAAGCCATGTCAGGTTCAATCATCCAGAATTCAGAAGCGTGGCGAGGAGTATGTGAATTTTCAGCTCTAAATGTAGGACCGAAAGTATATACATTTCTAAATGCCATAGTAAATGCTTCTTCTGGAAGTTGACCACTAACAGTTAGGTTAGTTTCTGTCTTAAAGAAATCTTTAGAGTTATCTACCTTACCATTTTCATCCTTAGGTAGGTTGTTTGGATCTAGAGTAGTAACTCTGAACATTTCACCGGCACCTTCAGTATCACTGCTAGTGATAATTGGTGTGTTAACGTATACGAAATCGTTGTGTTGTAAGTATTCATGTACAGCAAATGCTGCTAATGAACGAATTCTAAATACTGAGTAGAAAGTATTAGTACGAGGACGTAGGTGAGCAATTGTACGTAAGTATTCGTATGATTGCTTTTTCTTTTGTAGTGGGTAGTCAGAGTTAGAATGACCAACTAATTCTACTTTTTCTCCGTGTACTTCAAATGGTTGAGGTGCATCAGGAGTTTTTACAAAAGTTCCTTCTACAGTAATAGTGGAAGCAATAGGTAATTTGCTAATTGCTTCAAAGTTTTCATTGTTTTTCTTAACAATAACTTGTGCACTCTTTAAGCATGATCCATCGTTTAATTCGATGAAACTGATGTTTTTAGAGCCACGAATGGTTTTAATTGAACCTTCAAGAGCAACTGTGGAGTTGTCTTCTAGATCTTTAGTGAATAGATCTTTAACAGTAAGTTGTTTCATGCAATTCACACCTTCCTATAATTCTAAGTATAAATAAAAAACTTCCGTCCTAATAATTAGGACGAAAGTTCCGCGGTACCACCTAAAGTGCCTATTAATAGGCCACTCTAACGAATAACGCATCGCAAGCGTTCATCCTTACTTAAGTTTCAGGATGAAAACAAATAGGTGTTATTCATAGATAATAGTGTTACTAAGCTTACACCATCCTTAGCTCGCTGATAAATACTATCTATTACTCCTCCGTATTATCGTACTTAGATTATTTATCTTTACATCGTCTTCAATATTAACACTATTTATATGATAAATACAATATAAATTACAATTCGAAGAACGAAATTTTGCATTATAAAAAATGTACAAAAGTCATGAATTATTGATTTATATATGCTAATATTATTTGAAATTACTAAAAGAGAGGATAAACCATGAAAGCTATATCAGTTGATAGTATAAATGAATCTAATCCATTTATAGAAATAGATATTCCAGATATTGAAGATAATGAAGTCTTAATTAAAGTACATGCAATTGGTGTTAATCATGTAGATTTACTTTGGATAGATCAAAAGCAAAATATGAATAGCATAATACCAGGATTGGAAATGTCTGGTGAGATTGTTAAAAGTAATTCTTCTAACTTACCTGTAGGAACTAGGGTGGCTGCATTATTGGACAATAGTGGATATGCTGAATATGTTGCGGTAGATGCTTCACGTGTTATTTTATTACCAGATGAAGTTAGCTATGAAGAAGGTGCAACTATTCCCGAAAGCTTTTTAACAGCTTATCAGACACTATTTATGGTGGGACATTTAAAACCACAACAAACAGTTTTAATTCATGCAGGAGCTAGTGGAGTTGGAACGGCAGCTATTCAATTAGCTAAGAAATTGTGCGATGCCACTGTAATAACTACATCTAGTGAAAGAAAGACAGCTATTTGTAAGAATTATGGTGCTGATTATGCATTAGATTACAACAAGCAAAATTTTGCAGATGAAGTGGCAAAAATTACTAATGGTAAAGGTGCCAACTTAGTGTTAGATTTTATTGGAGCTAGTTATTTTGACAAAAACATTGCTTCTTTAGGACAAAACGGACAATTAGTTTTAATCGGAAATTTGGGCGGCAATATTGTTTCTAATGTGGATTTATTATCATTAATGTCAAAAGGTATTACTATCACTGGTACTTTGCTTTCGACTCGGCCTAAAGAATATAAGGCAGATTTAATTTCACAATTTAATAAAGTTGCTATGCCGTTATTAAAATCTAAAAAAATACGTTTAAAAGTAGGGAGCATTTTTGATTTTGATCAAGCTGCTGAGGCAGTTGATTATATGCGAAATAAAAAGAATGTAGGGAAAATAGTTTTAAAAATATAAAATTATATTAAATTTATTACAATTTATTTCAGTTTTTTTATATTTTGTTATAATTCTATTCATAAATGTAATCTCTACTTAGTCTGTTTGAAATATTAATTGTATACAATTAAGTCACAATAATTATTAAGGAATGATATCTTTGAAAATTAAATATTTATTAATGAGTGTAGGAATTGCTTTGATTGGATTCTTCACATTCGCTATACAACCAATGACAACGAATGCAAGTCAAAACAATGTCTACGACTTGTCAGAGTGGCAGGGTAATTTTACTGATAATCAAGTAAAAATACTAAAAAAAGAGGTACCATTCGTTATTCTAAGAGTTCAATTCGGAAGTAATTATTATGATAAAACTTTTAATCATAATGTATCCTTATTGAAAAAATATGGAGTACCTTACGGGGTATATTCATTTAGTCAGTATATAAATCCTGACGATGCAAAAAAAGAAGCTCAAGATTTATATCATAGAGCTCCTGATGCAAAATTTTATGTAAATGATTATGAGCAACAAACAGTCAAATCCGGTGGCACAGATAATGCCACTTTGGCATGGGTTAACGCATTACGCCCATTAGTAAATGGTAGAAAAATTTTATTTTATTCTTACCAAAGTTTTATGCTACAACATGCTTCTAAAGCAGTGAGTGCATATGATGGTTATTGGTTGGCTGCATACCAATCAAAAGAACCGCAACGAGAACATGTTTTATGGCAATATACTGATCATTATTTTTCACCCGCATTAAATCAATATGTGGATTCCAGTTTGTTAACTTCCAAAAATAGTGATTGGTTTATTGGTGGAAATTCTAAACCTAAGCCAGTAGCTCCTGCTTCTACTGGAAGCTATAGTAAATTCTATAGTGTTATGACGGTTCGTGATACTACTAATGCTAAATTTTATAATCATGCAGTCGGTGATAAAAAATATGCAAAACAATTATCTGCAAACTATACAGGTAAGCATTTTAAAGGCTATAACGTAAACATTGATTGTAAAGCTATAGTTAATAATGTAGTTTATTATCGTTGCTATGTAGGTAAGAAATTAGTGGGATGGATTCGATCATCCGCATTAGGTCCACACATTTCATATACTAAAACTAAAGGTACTAAGAAGGTTAGATTAAATACTAACTATAATTTCTATAACCACATACCAGATAGTCACTTTGGAAATATTAAAAAGGTAGCTAACGGTAAATCATATTCTAGAAAAAAGGTTACTTTATCTGATAAAGCTAAGAAAGATGGTTGGCGTAGTTATTATTACAAGTGCTATTACCGAGGAAAATTAATTGGTTGGATTTATCAACGTGCTTTCTAAAATTACAAATAAAAAGGCATCCAGAATAACCTGGATGCCTTTTTCATTTAAAAATGGAGGCGGCGGGAGTCGAACCCGCGTCCGAGCATATCGCCATTCGAATATCTACGCTCATAGGGATACTATTTGAAGTTTCACTAACCAAAGCACCGTATTCCAGGGTTATCATGATTAGCTAACCTGATTAGTCTCTTTTACTTAACTTCAGGTGGGAGCAAGTAACGTAAGCCTACTTCATATAAAACCCAATTTAGCCCATAGGCGAGACTAGTTGGATTGTCGTAGACTGCTTATTAGGCAGCTAAAGCGACGTTGTTTGAATTATTGTTTGCAGTTATAATTTAAAAACTGGACGGTTGAGCAGACGCCGCTGCGAACGCAATTCGGATTCGAACTATACCCGTCGAATCCATAACGCCCCCAAATGTACATATTCATGTTACCATATTTATTGGAATAGTAAAATAATATTAAACCCAATATTGTAAACAATTAAGTATTTATAAAATAAAAATATACCTAAAATGAAGGTGAAGTAATGAAAGCATATTCTATTGCCAGTGAACATGTTCCACACTTTTTTGTTAGATTAAGAAAAAGACATATGGATAAATGGTTTGTGCATGAATTAAAAGCTACTAAAAAGGATAGACAACATTTTAACCACGAATATTTAAATAAGGAATTAGAAATTGATCAAATTGGATTTTATAAAAATCATTTTTGGTTTCATTTTATAAGAAATAATAATTCTGGCTGGATTCCAAATAAGTTTATTCGTAAAAATTATAGGGTACTAAAATTATCAACGACCAACCAGTCGCAGGATGATTCTAGTACAGTAGCTGGATTAATCACGATGATAAATTTTGCTAACCCATCTTTTGATATCAGAAGTAAAATATTGAATCCTAATGAAACACTTTCATTAAAGATGTTTAGAAAATTTTTGGTTGATAGTGTAGGATCATATAAAAACTTAAATAAAAAATCATATCGAAGAATTAGAAGCCAAATAAATAGGAATAGACCCGTTATTATATGGGGAAGTGATGATGATAAATGTATTATATTATTTGGTTTTAATCATCGTGAGTTTTTCTGTTTTGATTTGTCAGACAGAAGTAACAAAACTATTTCGGTTAGCAATTTAACTAAAATTTGGAAACGTAGTGGATATAAAGCAGTTAGTTATTAATACACAAAAAAGGACAACCATAAAAATGGTTGTCCTTTTTACAATTAATCACCCGCACGGGGCTCGAACCCGTAACTCCGCCTTGAGAGGGCGACGTCTTAAACCAGTTTGACCAGCGGGCAATAAAATAACTTACACAATTTATATTACTATTCATGCATTGAAGTGTCAATATAGCCGCCACGTTGACAGATTATAAAAGATTGTATTAGTATAAAAGTATAGCATTTTTGGGTATTCGCCAAATGGTAAGGCAGGGGACTCTGAATCCCTAATCTACTGGTTCGAGCCCAGTATACCCAATCTGTTGGCATAAAAAAAGCCGTCACAACATAGTGATGGCTTTTTTATTTTATTTAAGATAACGAAGTGAGTAAGCAGCAAATACGATAATAGAAATTATCATTATGATAACTTGGTACATTGCAACCATAGGATATATAACATAAACAATAGTGAACCCAATTATCATAAGTATCCAAAGCGCAAAGTTAACGTATTTTTTAGTTTCTACAAACATAAATAGTAATTGAATTAATACCAATATTAATGACAATATCCCAGTGTTAATCATGGTGGTATCATCACCATCTGATGATAAAATCATGGGTAAGGTTAGTGTTTCAAAAAGTGTTAAAGATAAGCAAACTTCAATTATTCTCAACCATATTTTTATTAAATCTTTATTTTTATTCATAAGTTTGTATGTATCCTCCATATATAATATTCAATATATCAAGAATAGCACAGAAACTTATTAAATAAAATTGTGAATCGTATGCATATATCATTCAATACTGGCATTAAGTATATTTTTACAATGATTAATTGCCCACTTGTGACTTTCAATATTGGTTCCACAAATACCATTTTCGTGAATTATAATTTTATAATTAAGATTATATGCGGAGATGGCGGTGTGTAATATGCAAATATCGGTACATACGCCCACTAAATGGAGAGTATTAATATTTCGTTCACGTAAATATAAATCCAAAGAAGTACCAGCAAAAGCACTATAACGATGTTTACTTAGTAAATATACTTGAGACTTATTTTCATGTAACTTGTACCAACGGTTTAAGTCGCCAAAAAATTCTCGTCCCCATGTGTTTTTTATATTATGTGGAGGAAACAGTTTATATTCAGGATTAAATTTGTTGCTTATTTCATGAAGATCGGTGGGTAAAATGATATATTTTCCTTGTTGATAGAATTGTTGCGCTAAATTTACGATATAACTACTTAATTTTTGGCCAGTTTTACCAACGGTTAATGTACCATTATCATGTATAAAATCATTGGTATAGTCAATGATCAATAGAGCTTCATTTGCCATATTACACATCTCCCTTATTATTTTGTTACCATTATATTAGATAGATGCTAGTAATAGTATCTTAATTTTTTCAAAATAAAAAAGCAGTAATAATACTGCTTTGTCTAATTTTAGAATTATTTATATTACTTTATTCAAATGATAAATCTAGAAAATATTTATGAAGAGAAGGTACGTAGCTAGTGGTTACCCATACTTGATGGTAATCATTAGACTCGCTTCTGGTCATTTTACTAAAGTAGTCTAATATAGCACCGTTTTCTTCTAAAAAGGATTCGTTCATACGATTGGCACGAAGGCGATTCTTAGGGAAAAATAAATCGGGATTACCTACAGATATATCATCTTGAATATACATTTGTAGAGAATTCATATATTTATCATTACTGATAACCACTTTATTTGGATTTTCTTTAGCAAACATCAATACGTTTCTAATTGCATCTGAATTACTTCCCATAGTATTCTCCTTTATATTTTTATTTATGAATGAATAGTCTAAACCCTTTTAAAATAACAAACTAAAGTATATAATAATTCTTTGAATTTTCAAACGAAAAAAGTAAAAAAGATAGGAGTGAACCAAGAAAAAATGATAAAACTAGCTAAGAAGAATTTAGTTTGGTGGGCAGTCATTGCAGCTATTTTGTTTATGATTTTGCAAGTATCTTGTGACTTGTATTTGCCTACAGTTACCTCTAATTTGATTGATAAAGGGGTAGCAGAAAATAACATCGGATATATTTGGTCAGAAGGACTAAAAATGTTAGGTGTCGCCTTTATAGGTGTATTAGCTGCTGCAGGAAATATTTATTTCGCGGCTACACAATCACAAAAAATGGGAAAGAAAATACGTTCATCCCTATACAGAAAAATTATTTATTTAGCCGATCAAGACTTGGATAAGTTTGGTGATGCTTCATTAATTACTAGAAATACTAATGATGTTGTTCAAATTCAAAACGTTATGATTCAAGTTCTAAGAATGATGGTAATGGCACCAATTATGTTGGTAGGTGCTATGGCATTGGCATTCGTAAAGAGTCCACGTCTTACCGTAGTATTCTTATGTTCATTGGTTGTTTTAGCCGTTGCAGTTTCTGCAATTATGGCTTTTGCAGGTCCTTTGTTTAAAAAATTACAAGGACAAACTGATAAATTGAACTTAGTCTTTAGAGAAGGACTTACTGGGGTACGAGTAATTCGTGCTTTTAATCGCGATAAGTATGAACAAAATCGTTTTGACCAATACAATAATAAATATGCCAAAACTGGTATTCACGTATTTATGTTAGTTTCATTAATGTTTCCACTAATGACTTTCATTTTGAGTGGTACCAATGTTGGAATTGTTTGGTTTGGTGCCAAAATGATTTCACATAATACATTGGCAGTAGGTAACTTAGTTTCCTTTATGACTTATGCAACACAAATACTTATTAGCTTTATGATGTTATCAATGCTATTTGTATTTATTCCTCGTGCACAAGCATCTGCTAGCCGTATTAATGAAGTATTAGATGTTAAAGATTCAATTGTAGATCCTAAGGAAGCTACTGAAGTTAAATCAGATAAAAGTAGTTTAGCTTTTGATCATGTTGATTTTAAATACGGTGATAGTTCTAAATTAGCATTGAGTGATATTGACTTTTCTGCTAAAGCAGGACAAACCGTTGCCATTATTGGAGAAACTGGTTCAGGTAAATCAAGTTTAGTTAACTTAATTCCACGTTTATATGATGTAACTAACGGTGAAATTAGAATTAACGACACTCCTATTAAAGAAATGACTCAACATCAATTGCATAAGTTGATTTCTATTACGCAACAAAAAGCTGTTTTATTCACTGGTTCAGTTCGTGAAAACATGCAATATGGTAACGAAACAGCTAGTGATGATGAAATCTGGCAAGCATTAAAAGTAGCTAAAGCTGACGACTTCATCCAAGAAGAGGGCGGCTTAGATGCTAAAGTTGAACAAAACGGAGATAATTTCTCTGGTGGACAAAAACAACGTTTAGCAATTGCTAGAACTATTTTGAAGAATGCTTCTATTTATGTCTTTGATGATTCATTCTCTGCATTGGACTTCAAGACTGATGCACAATTGCGTCAAGCATTAAATAAAGATGAAAAGATCCAAAAAGCTATTACTGTTATCGTAGCTCAAAGAATTTCTACAGTTGCCGATGCAGATTTAATCTTAGTATTAAATGATGGAAAAGTAGTAGGTGCCGGTACTCATAAAGAATTATCTGCAAACAATTCATACTACCGTGCTATCTTAGATTCACAAATTAAGAAAGGAGACGATGACCATGAATAATCAACCTAAGCAAAGTAAACCAGAAAACTTTTGGTCAGCTACATGGCGATTAGTTAAGTATGTAAATCCATGGATGATTGGAATTATTGTTACTTTGATTATGGCTACAGCTGCCGTGGTGCTACAAATCGTTACTCCTAAAATTTTAGGTGAAGCTACTACTGAAATTTATAAAGGTGTTATGAAAGCCTTTGTAATGAAAAAACAAGGATTGCATGTAAGTTCAATTCCTATCGACTTTAGCGCCGTTGGTCGTATTTTGATTTTAGTAGCTGCTTTGTATATCTTGGCTGCACTATTTAATGTGGGTCAACAATTCATCATGACTTACATTTCTCAAAAGGTAGTTTACCAACTAAGAAAAGATTTAAAAGCTAAGCTACAAAGATTACCTATTTCATACTACGATACTCATTCCAATGGGGATATCATGTCACGTATGATTAATGATATGGATAATATTTCCACAATGCTACAAACTAACTTAACGCAATTTATTACTAGTGTTTTACTATTCTTTGGTGTTTTATATATGATGATCACCATTAGTTGGACATTAACGTTAGTAGCTCTATGTACATTGCCTTTGATTGGTATCATCGTAGGAGTAGTTGCTCCTAAATCACAAAGATACTTTAGTAAACAACAAAGTCATTTAGGGGATGTTAATAGTCAAGTAGAAGAAAATTTTGCTGGACATACTATTATCAAAACCTTTAACCGTGAAGAAGAAGCTATTCAACAATTTGAAGAACAAAATGATAAATACTATGATTCCGCTTGGAAAGCTCAATTTGTTTCTAGTTTCATGTTCCCACTAATGAACTTTGTTAAAAACTTAAACTATGTCTTTGTTGCTATTTTTGGTGGAATTAAGGTTGCTGCAGGAACAGTAACTTTAGGTAATGTTCAAGCATTCTTACAATACGTAAATATGTTTAACCAACCTATTACTAACTTAGCTAACTTAACTAATACTATTCAATCCACAATTGCTTCTGCAGAAAGAATTTTTAACATTTTAGATGAACCTGAAATGGATGAAAATACTGCTAACTTACCTAATGAAGCAACTGATGATAAAATTAAGTTTGAAGATGTTAACTTTAGATATCTTCCAGATACACCATTGATTAAAGACTTTAATCTAGATGTTCCTAAGGGTAAAACAGTTGCTATTGTAGGACCTACAGGGGCAGGTAAAACTACTATCATTAATTTACTAGAACGTTTTTATGATATTGATTCTGGTTCTATTAAATTAGATGGTGTGGATACAAGAGATATGACACGTCCTGAATTACGTTCACATATTTCCATGGTTTTACAAGATAGTTGGCTATTTACTGGAACTATCTGGGACAATATTAAGTATGGAAATGATAACGCAACGGACGAAGAAGTATATCAAGCTGCTAAAGAAGCTCAAGCTGATGAATTCATTGAGAAACTACCTGATGGATACAATACTGTTTTAAATGAATCAGCATCCAATGTTTCTCAAGGACAACGTCAATTAATTACTATTGCTAGAGCATTCTTAGCAAATCCAGAAATTTTGATTTTAGATGAAGCAACTAGTTCAGTAGATACTAGAACTGAGTCATTAATTCAAAATGCTATGGATAAATTGATTAAGGGTAGAACTAGTTTCGTGGTTGCCCATCGTTTATCTACTATTCAAAATGCAGAAAAGATTATTGTTATGAATCATGGTCAAATTATTGAAACAGGAAACCATAAATCATTAATGGATCAAAATGGTTTCTATGCTGATTTATATAACTCACAATTTATTGGTAATAACTTATAACTAGGTGACGATAAAATGAAATATTCAAAGACGCAACAAGCTGTTAATAAACTAGTTGAGGATAAAGTAGTACCAGGTGTTAATTACGCATTTATTGATGAAGACGGTGTCCAAAGATATTTAGTAGGAAACCGTGAATTAGTCCCAGAAAAAGTAAAGCTAACTGATGGACATTTAATTTATGATATGGCTTCTATTACTAAAGTAGTGGGAACTACTATGGTAATTTTAAAGTTGTCTGAAGAGGGCATGTTGAATTTAGATGATTCCATTAGTAAATATTTAAGTAGCTGGAAACATCCTGAAGTTACTATTAGAAACCTAATTACGCATACTTCTGGGATTGAAGGCTATATTCCTAATCGTGATAAATTAAATCATGACGAATTAATTGAAGCTTTATTGAATTTAAATGTAGGAAATGAATTAAATCATAAAATGCATTATGCAGATGTTAATTTCATTTTCTTAGGGTTAATTGCAAAAGAAATTACTGGTAAACCTATTCACCAATTAATAACCGAGATGGTTTTAAAACCTATGAATTTAAGTCATAGTGGTTTTAAACCAGATGCTGATAAGTGTGTACCTACTACTTACGACAAGCAAAATGGTCTTTTGCAAGGAAGCGTACATGATCCTAAGGCACAAGTTTTAGGAAGTGACTGCGGTTCGGCTGGGTTATTCAGTAATATGGATGACTTGATTAAGTTTGTGGAATGTATTTTAAATCCTGATAGTAATCCAGTTTTAAAACCGGAAACTGTGAAGGTCTTTTATGTTGATCAAACTAAACATGATTTGGGTAGAAGCTATGGATTTGAAAGAATTAACTATAAGGGGATGCCATTTATTTGGCAATCTGGTTATACTGGAACCTTTATGGTTTTAATTCCTAAATTAAAGAGAGCTATGATATTTCTTTCTAATCGAGTTCATCCGGTTGCACCTAATGAATATTACATTGAACGTCGAAAACCTTTAATTGAAACTTATTTGAATGAAAATAGATAAATAAAAAGACGGATACGTTAAGTATCCGTCTTTTTTGTTAGTTATTAATATGATTCTGAAACGTCAATTTTTTCTTGTGCAGAGAAGTCATCATTAGGGTAACGACGCTTCAATGCTTTGATTAGGATGTGTTTTGCAATGATGTTGTTTCTGGCTAGGATAGGACCGTGGAAGTAGGTACAATAAACATTCTTATAAATAGCACCTTCAGCATGGTCACTACCGTTGTTACCATAACCTTGTTCAACGTCACCTAAAGGACGTTCATCATTTCCAGTGTAAGTGACACCTTGATGATTTTCGAAACCATGGTAAACTTCACCGGTTTCTTTATTCTTAATTTTGATATCACCGATGAAACGATTGTCATCTTGTTGTTCGGTGTAATGATCTAATACACCGATACCAGGAATTTTATCTCCATTAGCATCAATGTAATACTTACCAAGAAGTTGGTAACCACCACAGATAGCTAATAAGCAACCATCGGTATCAATGAATTTTTTAATTTCATCTTTTTTAGTTTGGAAGTCTTTTGAAACGATACTTTGTTCGAAATCTTGGCCTCCACCGAAGACTGCGATGTCATAGTCATCAGCTTTAAAATCTTCATCTAAACTAACTACTTTAGATTCAACATTAATACCCATTTTCTTTCCATAATATTTAAGAACTAAGATGTTTCCTAAATCTCCATAGGTATTCATCAAATCACCATATAAATGGGCGATGTGTAAGGTATATTCCTTAGCCATTATTCCATACCTCCTTTGATGTAACCTTTTTCAGCAAAGTCCTTTCTTAATTGAAGCATAGCAGTATAAGTAGCTAAAATGTAGACTTTGTTAGTTGGTAGAGTAGGGATTTCTTCAACTACTTTTTCTAGGTTAGGTTGTACTTCGTGGATGTTTTCGTCTACTCCGGCAACTTTAAATCTAAAGGTAATATCTTTATATCTTTCTCCACCAGTGATGAATTTCTTAATTGGCATGTTGGTAAATCTTTCAAATTCACCATCCCAGATCCAACTAGTATCAATTCCGTCAGCATAGTTGGCATTTAGTAGACAAATCAATGAGAAGTCATCTTTTTCCTTAGAAATAGTATCGATAACTTGATTTAAACCAACTGGATTCTTAACCAATACTAAGGTAGTTTCTTTACCATCGATATCGATTAATTCTTGACGTCCAAAGACACGTTCATTAGCTGTGAAAGCTTTAGCAATATCTTCTTTATCAACACCTAAAAAGCGACCTACTGAGTAAGCAGCTAGAGCATTATAGATGTTGTAAACACCACCGATGCCGATAGATAAATCTTGTCCATCTACAGTAAAGTCAGAAGAATTAGGAGTTAATGCACCTAATTTGTTCAATGAATGGGTTAATGCAGGACGTGTAAATCCACATTTAGGACAGAAGTAACTACCTAAGTTAGCGTAACTGATGTAGTGATAATGCAAAATGTTTTGACAAACAGGGCATAACACACCATCTGTATTAGGTTCAGCCTTCATATCATCTTCATCAGCATGATTTTTAAATCCATAGTATATCTTAGGGTTAGGTAAATCTACTGAGTTAAAGATAGGTGCATCACCGTTGGCAATGATAGTTGCTTTAGGAGCTAATTTAACCCCATCAATGATTTTCTTGTAAGTAGTATAGATTTCACCATAACGGTCCATTTGATCACGGAAAATATTGGTAAAGACGAAAGCAATAGGTTGAACATATTTAGTTAACTTGATAACGTTTGCTTCATCAACTTCTAGTACCGCTAACGGACGTTTGTTTTTTGGATTCTTTGCTTTTAAGAAAGTAGTTACTAAACCTTGTTCCATATTAGAACCAGAAGGGTTAGTTACCACATTTTCATATTTTTGTTTTAAGACTTGTACGGTTAGAGCGGTAGTTAAAGTTTTACCATTAGTACCTGTAACCACAACAATGTCATAATTTTTTCCTAAATGTTTTAAAATAGCAGGATCAATTGCTGTAGTAATCTTACCAGGTAGTGAACTACCACCGTTCATAAAGGTATGTAAGAACCAATATGAAGACTTACCAGCAAAAGTCGCAAATTCGCTTTTAAGAGACATATTTTGCACTCCTTAGATTATTAATATTCAAAATTTTATCATACTTTACTATTATAGACCGAAAAAAAGCATATTTTTAGTAAATTAACTAACTTTGTGTATGACTATCGAAATTACTCAATAAATCAGCTATAATAATAGATGAGATTTTTTAGAGAAAGCGAGCTTAAAGTTAATCATGGCACAACTATATTATCGCTATGGAGCAATGAACAGTGGTAAATCAATTGAAATTATCAAGGTTGCTCATAATTATGAAGAACAGGGTAAATCAGTTATTATTATGACTAGTGCTTTAGATACTAGAGAAGAACGCGGAACTGTCGCATCTCGTGTAGGCTTAAGTAGAAGTGCCTATGTGATTGAATCTGATACTAATTGCTATGACATGGTTCAAAAGATAGATCCTAACGCTAGTTGTGTTTTAATTGATGAAGCACAATTTTTAAGTAAGGAAAATGTTTTACAATTGGCCAAAATAGTAGATGAATTATCAATTCCAGTAATTGCTTTTGGCTTGAAAAATGATTTCCAAAATAATTTATTTGAAGGATCACGAGCATTATTGCTATATGCAGATAAGATTGAAGAAATGAAGACCATCTGTTGGTTCTGTGGACACAAGGCTACTATGAATCTTCGTTTCCATAATAATCAACCTGTATATGAAGGTGAACAAATTCAAGTAGGTGGTAATGAATCATACTATCCAGTATGTCGTAAGCATTATTTCAATCCACCAATGGACAAAATGGGAAAGTGAGGAGTTAAATAATGGACGAAATTTTTGAAAAATTACAATCCGTTGTAGATAGATACGACGAACTTAACGAATTAATTAGTGACCCTGCAGTTATTGCAGATACTCAACGCTTTATGAAACTTTCTAAAGAAGAAGGAAGTTTACGTGATGTTGTAGAAGCTTACAACAAGTACAAGAGTGTTGTATCACAACTAGACGAAGACAAATCAATGCTAACTGAAAAGTTAGACGATGATATGAATGAAATGGTTAAAGATGAAATTTCTGATTTAGAAGATCAAAAAGCTAAGTTAGAAGAAGACATTAAAATCATGCTTATACCTAAAGACCCTAATGATGATAAAAACATCATTATGGAAATCCACGGTGCTGCTGGTGGTGATGAAGGTAGTTTATTTGCTGCTGATTTATATGATATGTACATTCGCTATGCAGAAAGCCAAGGTTGGAAGACATCTATCATTGATGAAAGTGATACTGAAGTAGGTGGTTTCAAAGAAATCGCTATTATGATTCAAGGTGAAAACGTATATTCCAAACTTAAGTTTGAAAACGGTGCTCACCGTGTACAACGTGTTCCTTCTACTGAATCTGCCGGACGTATTCATACTTCCACAGCCACTGTTGGTGTAATGCCTGAAGCAGAAGATGTTGATATTGATATTGATCCTAAAGATATTAAAACAGATGTTTACCGTGCTTCTGGTGCCGGTGGACAACACGTTAACAAGACATCTTCAGCTGTTCGTATGACCCACTTGCCAACTGGTATCGTTGTAGCTATGCAAGATGAACGTTCACAACAACAAAACCGTGCTAAGGCTATGCAAGTTTTGAAGTCTCGTGTATATGATTACTATCAACAACAAGAAGAAGATAAATATGATGCTGAAAGAAAATCAGCTGTTGGTACAGGAGACCGTTCTGAACGTATTAGAACATATAATTATCCACAAAATCGTGTTACCGATCACCGTATTGGACTAACTATTAACAAGTTAGACAAGGTTATGAATGGTGATTTAGAAGAAATCATCGATGCTTTAATTGTCTCTGATCAAGCTAAAAAGTTGGAGAACTTAAAGAATGAATAAAATAACATTTTTCGAAGCCCAGAAAAGGGCTTCTTTGTTTATACAGGAAAAAAATTTAGATTCTAACATGGCAAAGTTCTTTATGACGGAGCTATTTGGATGGGATAATACGCATTTACTACTTCATTATAGGGATGTAATGTCTGATGATGATCAACGTAAATATTTTGATGCTGTGGATAAGTTCATACAGGGACAACCTGCTCAATATATAGTAGGGGAAACTTATTTTTATGGTAATCGATTTAAGGTTGATTCAAGGGTATTAATTCCTAGACCTGAAACTGAAGAGTTAGTGGAATGGCTTTTAAAAGATTATGCACATGTGGATAACTTGAAAGTCTTAGATTTAGGAACTGGGAGCGGTGCTATTGCCGTTTCTTTGAAAAAGGAAAAGCCCAATTGGAACATTACAGCTTCAGATATTTCTTCTGATGCATTAGAAGTGGCTAAAATAAACAATGATGCTAATAAAACTGATGTTAAATTTGTATTAAGTGATTTATTTGAGAACGTCAATGATGATTTTGATGTTATTATCAGCAATCCACCTTACGTGGCTGATGATGAAATTAAGTACATGGATGAGAGCGTTTTAAAATATGAACCTAAACAAGCATTATTTGCTAAAAATAATGGCTTAATGATGTATCAAAAAATTGCCAAATATATTAGAATGAGAGCAGGGGAAAGACATGGTGCTTTGTACTTAGAAATTGGATTTAAACAAAGTCACGATGTTGAAAAAATTTTCTCTGAATTGTTACCTGAAGCTGAGGTCATTTCTAGAAATGATTTCTTTGGCAATCCGAGAATGATTAAAGTTAACTATTAGGGGGAGTTGTTTTTTATGGAAACAAAAATATATAAAGCAAACGAAATTGATGCTGCTGCCCAGGATATTGTGGACGGAAAATTAGTTTCATTTCCAACAGAAACAGTTTACGGATTAGGAGCTGACGCTACTAATGAATCAGCAGTTAAACAAGTTTATGCTGCTAAGGGAAGACCTAGTGATAATCCTTTGATTGTTCACGTTGATGGCCCAGAAATGGTTAAGACTTATGCACAACCATTATCTGCAGAAGCACAAAAGTTATTGGATACTTTTTGGCCTGGTCCTTTGACTATTATTTTTAATTTGAAGCCAAATGTCTTATCTAAGACAGTGACTGGTGGATTGGATACTGCTGCATTTAGAAATCCTAATAACCAAGTTACATTATCATTAATTAGAAAAGCAGGTGTACCTATTGTAGGACCATCTGCTAATACTTCAGGAAAGCCAAGTCCAACTATTGCTGAACACGTATACCATGACTTAAATGGTAAAATTTCTGGTATTTTGGATGATGGTGAATGCCAATATGGTGTTGAATCAACTGTACTAGATATGTCTACTGATCAACCAGCTATTTTACGTCCAGGTGCCATTTCAGCAGAACAAATTGAAAAAGTTATTAACAAACCAGTATTAGACCAACGAGTTAAGGTTGCTGATAGCCAAGTTCCTAAGGCTCCAGGTATGAAGTACAAACACTATGCACCTAATGCTCAAGTTTATGTAGTGGATTCTCCAGATGATTGGAAAGATGCTGCTGAATGGGCCAAAAAACAAGATCACAATGTAGGTGTTATGGCTGTTGATGATGAATTAAAGTCTATCGATTGGCCTGACAATGTTGAAACTTATTCATTAGGAAATGATGTTTTAACAGCAAGTCACGCATTGTTTGCTGGTTTAAGATATTTTGACAATGACTCCACTGTAAAATCAATTTTTGCACAAGGCTTTGCAACTAATGGTATTGGTGAAGCATACATGAACCGTTTGAATAAATCAGCAGGTCAAAAACACTTTAAAGCCTAAAACTCTTAAATTGAAAGGGAGTCTTATCCTATGAAATATGATTATTTAAAAAAAGACCCAGAACTATGGGATGCTATTAATGGAGAAAAAAGACGCCAAGAAGAAACAATTGAATTAATTGCGTCAGAAAATATTGCATCTAATGCGGTTAGAGACGCACAAGGTTCAGTATTGACTAACAAGTATGCTGAAGGTTATCCACATAAAAGATATTATGGTGGTTGCGAATTTGTGGATAAAACTGAAGCACTTGCAATTGAACGTGCCAAAAAATTATTTGGTGCTGAATATGTAAACGTGCAACCACATTCTGGCTCACAAGCTAATCAAGCTGTTTATGCAGCTTTTCTAAAGCCTGGTGACAAAATCTTAGGGATGGATCTTAACGCCGGAGGACATTTATCTCACGGTGCTAAGGTAAACTTTTCTGGAAAAATCTATAAATCATATTCATATGGATTAGATCCCCAAACTGAAAGATTAGATTATGACAATGTTTTAGAGATAGCAAAAGAAGTTAAGCCTCAATTAATTGTTGCTGGTGCATCAGCATATAGTCGAATTATCGATTGGAATCGTTTTAGAGATATTGCTGATGAAGTAGGAGCATATTTAATGGTTGATATGGCTCATATCGCAGGTTTAGTAGCTACTGGATTACATCCAAGTCCAATTGGTATAGCTGATGTGGTAACTACTACTACTCACAAAACTTTACGTGGTCCACGTGGAGGAATGATTCTTTCACAAGAAAAATATGCTAAAAAGATTGCTTCTGCACTTTTCCCAGGTTCACAAGGTGGTCCTTTAGAACATGTTATTGCAGCCAAAGCCGCTTGCTTCTTTGAAGATTTACAACCATCTTTTAAAGAATATAGTGAACAAGTAATTAAGAATGCAGCAGCAATGGCTGATGAATTTAATCAAAGCGACAATATAAAAGTAGTATCTGGCGGAACTGATAATCATTTAATGGTATTAGATTTAACAGACACACCATTAAACGGAAAAGAAACACAAAAATTATTAGATTCATTGAAAATTACAACTAATAAGGAAGCTATTCCTAATGAACAACTTAGTCCCTTTGTAACTAGTGGATTGAGAATAGGTACACCAGCAATCACATCTAGAGGGTTTGGTGAAAAAGATTCACGTAAAGTTGCAAAAATGATAATAAAAGCAATTAACAATTACGACGATGAGTCCGTATTAAATGAGATTAAAGAAGAAGTTGCAAAATTAACTCAATCACATCCAATTTTTGATTAGGAGATGCTTATCATGGGAAAATTTGAAGTAATGAATCATCCATTAATTCAACATAAGTTGACAATAATTCGTGATAAAAATTGTGGAACTAGAGAATTTAGAGAAGTAGTCAATGAAATTGCTACTTTATTAGCCTTTGAAGTTTCTAGAGATATGCCTTTAGAAGATGTTGATGTAGAAACTCCTGAAGGTACTGCACATGCAAAGCAATTATCTGGAAAGAAAGTTGCAGTAGTTCCCATTTTACGTGCCGGTATGGGCATGGTTGACGGTATCTTAGATTTGATTCCTGCTGCTAAAGTAGGTCATATCGGAATGTATAGGGATGAAAAAACTTTTGAACCCCATGAGTATTTTGTAAAACTACCTAACGATATTAATAAACGTCAAATATTTGTCGTAGATCCTATGTTAGCTACTGGTGGATCAGCTATCATGGCTATTGATGCATTAGTAAAACGTGGGGTAGATGAAAGTAATATCAAATTCGTCTGTTTAGTGGCAGCTCCAGAAGGAGTTAAGAATTTAAGAAAAGCACATCCAGGTCTTGACATTTTCGCGGCAGCGTTAGATGACCATTTGGAAAACGGTTACATTGTTCCAGGACTAGGAGATGCCGGGGATCGCTTATTTGGCACTAAGTAGACTAAAAAAGGCATTGAATGGTATCAGTGCCTTTTTTATTTATTCATAACAAATTCCTAAAAACAGTTATACAAAAATAGTAATTTGTAAAGTAAAAAAAGAAAAATATTGATAATTTTGTTTAAAACATTATTTTATTTTGAAATAAAAACCGAATGGTGGTAATATTTGAATGTATTTTGAAACACAAATACATCATCTTAAGAGTAAAAACTATCATTAGTGTTCAAATTAATGAATAGTGTACTTAGGTTGTGAAAGGGGTGATAATCTGTGAATGATCCAGTATCCACATTTAAGTTATTTGGATTAACCTTTAACATTGGGAATATGGTATCAGTTACTGTAGCTGCTATTTTTGTATTCTTACTTGTATTTATTTGTTCAAGAGGATTACAACTTATTCCTTCAGGAAAGCAAAACTTTCTTGAAATGATTGTAGATTTTACCAATGGAATAGTGAAAACTTCTGTAGAAGGTTCTGAAGCTAATGCTTACGGAATTTATGCATTTGTTTTATTCCTATTTATTTTTATCTCCAATCAAATGGGGTTATTCATCCAAGTTGCTTACAATGGGGTCTCTTACGTTAAGAGTCCAACGTCAGATCCAATCGTTACATTAACATTGGCTGCTATCACGTTGGCATTGGCTCACTTTTCAGGAGTTTCAAAACTTGGCTTTAAAAAGTACTTTGCAAGTACTTATTTGAAACCATTTAAGTTATGGTTACCATTGAATGTTTTTGAAGAGTTAGCAAACTTTCTAACTCTTGGATTGCGTCTATATGGTAATATTTTCGCAGGTGAATTACTTCTTGGCATGCTTTCCAGTCTTGCATTTAAGTTTGGAATATTGAGTTTTATTCCTAGTGCATTAGTTGCAATGCTATGGGAAGGTTTCTCAATGTTTATTGGAAGTGTTCAAGCATTCGTATTCGTAACCTTGACATTTGTATACATTTCTCAAAAGGTACAACCTGAGGAATAATTTTAATTATTTAAGGAGGATTTACCATGGGTGTAATTGCTGCTGGTATCGCCATGGCTGGTGCCGCTATTGGTGCTGGTATCGGTGATGGTATCGTTATTTCTAAATTTATCGAAGGAATGGCTAGACAACCAGAAATGACTGGTCAATTAAGAACTAACATGTTTATTGGTGTTGGTTTGGTCGAAGCTTTACCTATTATTTCATTAGTTCTATCATTCGTATACATGGCTAAGTAATAATAAAGATAAAGTAATTCTTCAATCACAATTAAGGAGGTGTCAATAGATGCTTTCACATTCATTATTGCCAAATGTCGCTATGACTGATGGTGGTGGATTGTATTACGGTAATATGATCTTTACAGCCCTTGTATTCATTATTTTGATTGCGTTAATCATGCACTTTGCATGGAAACCATTATCAGAAACTATGAAGAAGCGTGCTGATAAGATTGCCGACGACATTAATTCTGCAGAAAAATCACGTCAAGATGCTGAAGACTTAGCAAAACAACGTGAACAAGCTTTATCTAAGTCTAGAGAAGATGCTACTGACATTATTAATAATGCTAAACAATCTGCTCAAGTACAAAGTGATAAGATTATTTCATCTGCAAAAAATGATGTACAAAGTATGAAGACTACTGCTCAAAAAGACATTGAACAAGAACGTCAAGATGCTTTGTCAAACACCAAAAATGATGTGGCAAATTTATCTATTGAAATTGCTTCTAAGATCATTCAAAAAGAATTAAAAGCTGACGATCAAAAGGCATTGATTGATTCTTATATTGAAGGGTTGGGGAAGCAAAATGCTAGATAAAATCACATTCGCAAAACGTTATTCTAAAGCACTATTTGAAGTGCTAGAAGAACAAAATCAAGTTGAAGATGGCTACGAAGAATTATTATCAATTAAAAAAGTTTTTGATGATAATCCAGGACTAGGCCAAGCTTTAACTGATGTAAGCTTTCCAGAAGACAAAAAAGAAAGTTTAATCAAACCTTTGATTGACCATTCCCAAGTTGAATGTATTAAGAACTTATTAAAAGTATTATTAGGTTCAAATAATATTGATGAATTGACTATGATTGTGGAAGAATTTGAACATGATTATGATGAAAAGAATAAGATTGTTCATGCAGACGCCATTTCTGTAGTCCCTTTGTCAGATGAACAAAAGGAAAGCCTTACTAAGACCTTTAAAGATCGAGTAGGGGCAAACAAAGTTATTTTAAATAACAAAGTTGATCAAAGTTTAATCGGTGGTGTAGTTCTAAAATCATCGAACGTTATTTATGATGGAAGTATCAAGACAAAGATTGCTCAAGTTAAGAAACTTCTATTGAGTTAATAACAATATCTATCAAAGAGGTGAAACTTTTATGAGCATTAATGCTGAAGAAATCAGTGCTCTAATCAAGCAACAATTATCTGGCTACGAAGATAACCTTGATGTTCAAGAAACAGGGGTTGTAACTTACGTAGGTGATGGTGTTGCTCGTGCTCATGGATTAGATAATGCGTTGTCTGGTGAGTTACTTGAGTTCGAAAACGGAATTTATGGTATGGCTCAAAACCTTGAAAGTAACGATGTAGGTATTGTTGTTTTAGGTGACTGTACTCACATTAGTGAAGGAGATACCATTAAACGTACCGGTAAAATCATGGAAGTTCCTGTAGGGGAAGACATGATTGGTAGAACTATTAATTCATTAGGACAACCTATTGACGGTAAAGGTGATATCAAGACTGAATCATCTCGTCCTATTGAAAAAAAGGCTCCAGGAATTATGGACAGACAAAGTGTTTCTGAACCATTACAAACTGGTATTAAATCAATTGATGCGTTAGTTCCAATTGGCCGTGGCCAACGTGAATTAATCATCGGTGATAGAAAAACAGGTAAGACTTCAATCGCTGTAGATACTATCTTGAACCAAAAGGATCAAGACATGATTTGTATCTATGTCGCAATTGGACAAAAAGACTCAACTGTACGTTCACAAGTTTCAACACTAGAAAAGTACGGTGCAATGGATTACACAATTGTATTGTCAGCCGGTCCTTCTGAACCAGCTCCATTACTATACATTGCTCCATACGCTGGTGCTGCTATTGGTGAATACTTTATGAGTCAAGGTAAGCATGTTTTAATCGTATATGACGATTTAACAAAACAAGCTAACGCTTACCGTGAATTATCACTTATTCTACGTAGACCTCCAGGTCGTGAAGCATATCCTGGTGATATCTTCTACACCCACTCACGTCTACTAGAACGTGCTGCTAAGTTATCAGACAAATTAGGTGGCGGTTCAATGACTGCTCTACCAATTGTTGAAACTCAAGCAGGTGATGTTTCTGCATACATTCCAACCAACGTAATTTCAATTACTGACGGTCAAATTTTCTTAAATTCTGACATGTTCTATTCAGGAACTCGTCCAGCTATTGATGCCGGTACATCTGTATCTCGTGTTGGTGGAGATGCTCAAATTAAAGCAATGAAACAAGTTGCTGGTACTTTACGTCTTGACTTAGCTTCATATCATGAACTACAAGCATTTGCTCAATTTGGTTCTGATCTTGATGATGCTACTCAAGCTAAATTAAACCGTGGTGCTCGTACTGAAGAAGTATTAAAACAACCTCTTCATGCTCCACTACCAGTTGAAAAACAAGTACTTATCTTATACAGTTTGACACACGGTTACCTAGATAAGGTTGCTGTTGACGACATTAGTCGTTATCAAACTGAACTATTCAACTTCTTTGATGCTTCACACCGTGACTTACTAGACGAAATTGTTAAGACTGGTAAGTTACCAGAAGGCGATGATTTAGATAAGGCAGTTGCTGAATTTACTAAATCATTCGTACCAAGTAAGCAAGAAGAAGAAGAAAATAACTAGCTTGAAGGATGGTGAGAACTAATGGCTGAATCTATTAATGATGTTAAACATCGTATTGCATCAACTAGAAATACACGTCAAATTACTACTGCTATGCAAATGGTTTCAACTGCTAAGTTAAACCGTATTCAAAAGCATACCAGTAATTATGAGGAATATGTTTCTCGTGTTAAAGCTGTTGTAATGCATTTAGCTCAGTCTCATTTGTTAGACAATATTGATTCCTCAAGTAATGCAGGCGCCAAGAAATCTGGTAAAACTGCATATCTAGTTATTACATCTGATCGTGGAATGGTAGGAAGTTACAATAGTAATGTAATTAGAGAAACTAATAACTTTATTGAAGCTCATACTCCAAATCCTGACGATTACATGATTTTAGCTGTAGGTGGAAACGGTGCTGACTTTTATAAGAATCGTGATGTAAACGTTGCTTATGAATATCGTGGTGTTTCTGATATTCCTACATTTGCTGAAGTTCAAGAAATCGTTAAGACTGCAAACACTATGTTTGAAGATGGTGTGTTCGATAAGTTATATGTTTGCTATACACACTTTGTAAATAGAATTTCTTCAACTTTTAGAGCTGAAAAAATGCTTCCTATGGATAGCGAAGCGTTTGAAGAAGATTCAAGCAAGGATGTAAAGGCACAAGAAATTAGTGCTGAATATGAAATTGAACCTGATGAATCTGCTGTATTGAAGGTTGTATTACCACAATATGCACAAAGTTTAGTATTCGGAGCTATTTTAGATGCTAAGACTGCTGAACATTCATCCAGTTCAACTGCTATGCAATCTGCATCTGATAATGCATCAGATCTTATTTCCAGATTGGAATTACAATATAATCGTGCAAGACAAGCTGCTATTACCACTGAAATTACTGAAATTGTTGGTGGTCAAGAAGCTTTGAAGCATTAATATGATGGGAGGAATTAACGAAAATGAGTACTGGTAAGATTATTCAAGTTATTGGACCAGTCGTTGACGTTGAATTCCCAACGGACGCTAAATTACCTGATATTAATACTGCACTTAGAGTTAAAAAAGATGACGGTAGCGTTTTAGTTACAGAAGTTACTCTTGAACTTGGAGACGGTGTAGTAAGAACAATCGCCATGGACGGAACTGACGGTTTACGTCGTGGAATGGAAGTTGAAAATACTCAAGCTCCTATTTCAGTTCCTGTTGGTGAAAACACATTAGGTCGTGTATTTAACGTTCTTGGTGAACCAATTGATGGTGGTCCTGAATTTGGTGACGACGCTGAACGTTGGCCAATTCACAGACAAGCTCCAGCTTATGATCAATTAAATCCATCAGCTGAAATCCTTGAAACCGGTATTAAAGTTATCGATTTATTAGCACCATATGTTCGTGGTGGTAAAGTTGGATTATTTGGTGGTGCCGGAGTTGGTAAAACTGTTTTAATTCAAGAATTAATTCACAATATTGCTCAAGGTCATAACGGTATCTCAGTATTCACCGGTGTTGGTGAACGTACTCGTGAAGGTAACGATATGTACTTTGAAATGAAAGGTTCAGGTGTCTTGGACAAGACAGCCATGGTATATGGTCAAATGAACGAGCCACCTGGTGCACGTATGCGTGTTGCTTTAACTGGTTTGACTATTGCGGAATACTTCCGTGATGAAGTTGGTACCGATGTTCTATTATTCATCGATAACATCTTTAGATTTACTCAAGCTGGTACTGAAGTTTCCGCATTGCTTGGTCGTATTCCATCAGCCGTAGGTTACCAACCTACATTAGCTACTGAAATGGGTCAATTGCAAGAACGTATCACTTCTACTAAGAATGGTGCTATTACTTCAATTCAAGCCGTTTATGTTCCAGCTGATGACTATACCGACCCTGCTCCAGCTACTACTTTCGCGCACTTGGATGCAACTACTAACTTGGAACGTTCATTAACTCAACAAGGTATCTACCCAGCCGTTGATCCATTAGCATCAACTTCTACTGCTCTAGATCCTGCTATTGTTGGTGAAGAACATTACAAGGTTGCAACTGAAGTACAACAAGTATTACAAAGATATCACGAACTACAAGATATCATTTCTATCTTAGGTATGGATGAATTATCTGACGAAGAAAAGACTATCGTGGGTCGTGCTCGTCGTATTCAATTCTTCTTATCACAAAGCTTTAGTGTTGCTGAACAATTTACTGGTTTACCTGGTAAATATGTTCCAGTTGATAAGACTGTTGAAAGCTTTAAGGCCATCTTAGATGGTAAATACGATGATCTTCCTGAAGACGCATTCAGAAACTGTGGTCCTATTGAAGACGTTGTAGAAAAAGCTAAAAAGATGAAGCAATCTGCAAACAACTAAGGAGGGTTCTAATTGGCTGATAACAATTCAGTATTAACCGTTAGTATCGTTACTCCTGATGGTAAGGTATATGAACGTGAGGACGCACGTTTAGTCATTGTTAGAACTAAAAGTGGTCAATTAGGAATTATGCCTAATCATGTTCCCGTAATCGCTTCATTAGAAGTTGACGAAGTAAAAGTTAAATCCGGTGAAGAAGTTGATGAAATTGCCGTTAATGGTGGTTTCGTTGAATTCTCAAACAATAACTTAACTGTTATTGCAGATAGTGCTGAAAAGCAAAATGATATTGATGTTGATCGTGCATCTGCTGCTCGTGATCGTGCTCAAAAAGCATTGGAACAAGCTAGAGAAAAGCATGATAATCAAGAAATCTTGAGAAATCAAGTTGCTTTGAAGAGAGCTATTAACCGTATCCATGTTGCAAAACATTAGATATTAAAAGGTCTGCCGTATGGCAGGCCTTTTTTTACATAAAAGTACTTAGTACATGACGTATGAACGAATTATTCAAAAGACAAATTATAAATTTTATGGTATAGTTGCAATAAAAGAATGGAGATATTATGGTTTTGTCAAATATAAATTCTTTTTTAGATTTAATAGTTCAATTATTCTTTATTGGACTAGCTTTTTGGTGTCTAAATGATATTCATTTAGAAAAATATGTAAGAATGCATGTTAACCAATTTAGAATATTGATAATTTTGTTATCAATTGTTTTGGGATACATTCCCGGTTCATTCTTTATTTGGATAATAAACTTAACAATAAATCATTAATAAAAATAAACTTACTGGAGGGGTACCAGTGGATAAGATAATTATTGAGGGAGGCAAAAAGCTTTCCGGTAATGTCCACATTGAAGGTGCAAAAAATGCTGTTTTGCCAATTATGGCATCAGCTATTTTAGCTGATAATGGAGAAACGATTTTAAGTAATGTTCCATTATTGTCCGATGTGTATACTATGGAATCAGTTTTGCGTTTTTTAAACATGGACGTGGAATTTAATACAAATGAAAATAAAATGACATTAGACGCAAGTAGAGATATATCTTATGAAGCACCACTTGAATATGTTTCTAAGATGCGTGCATCTATTGTAGTTATGGGACCATTATTGGCACGATTAGGTCATGCAAAAGTTGCTTTACCTGGTGGATGTGCTATTGGTTCTCGTCCCATTGATATTCACTTAAAAGGATTTGAAGCATTAGGAGCAAGAATTGATCAACATGATGGATTCGTTGAAGCTTTTGCTGATGATGGCTTAAAAGGTGCTAATATTTATATGGATTTTCCAAGTGTAGGAGCTACACAAAACATTATGATGGCTGCCACTTTAGCTAAAGGTGAAACTACTATTGAGAATGTAGCTAGAGAACCAGAAATAGTTGATCTTGCAAACATTTTAAATGCAATGGGCGCTAAGGTATCCGGTGCTGGAACAAGTAAGATTACAATCAAAGGTGTTTCTAGTTTACATGGAACTAAGCATTGTGTTTTACAAGACCGTATTGAAGCGGGAACCTTTATGGTGGCTGCTGCTTTAACCAAGGGAAATGTTTTAGTAGAAAATGCTGAATCTGTTTATAACGAACCATTAATCGCTAAATTGAAAGAAATGGGCGTTACAGTTAAGCAAGAAGAAAATGGAATTCTTGTTATTGGACCTGAAAAATTGAAACCAGTAGATGTTAAAACATTGCCATATCCTGGTTTTCCAACTGATATGCAACCACAAATGACAGTGCTTCAATTGGCATCTGAAGGTAGTAGCTTGCTAACAGAAACTGTTTTTGAAAATCGTTTCATGCATTTAGATGAATTAGCAAGAATGAATGCTAAATTCAGAATTAATGGAAGAAGTGTAGTTCTAAATGGGCCAACTAAATTTAGTGGTGCAGAAGTTGCTGCCACTGATTTAAGAGCAGCGGCCGCATTAGTTTTAGCAGGATTAGTAGCTAAAGGAATTACTACTGTTAGAAACTTAAAATATTTAGATCGTGGTTATTATGATTTTCATGTGAAGTTAGCTAAATTAGGTGCTAATATAAAGAGAGTAAACATGAAAGATAATGATGAAATTTCTATTAATAAATCTTATCAAAATTAATTCAGTTAAAGACTATATGATATAATATGTAACATATGAGTTCAGGAGGAAAAATAAAATGGTAAAAGATATCGGCATTGATTTGGGAACTGCTAACGTTTTGATTTACGTAACTGGTAAAGGAATCGTTTTAAATGAACCTTCAGTAGTTGCCGTTGATGTTAAAACTAATAAAGTATTAGCGGTAGGCTCTGAAGCATATCGCATGGTTGGTAGAACTCCAAGTAACATTCGTGCTATTAGACCACTTAAAGATGGTGTAATTTCTGATTTTGATGTTACTGAAAAAATGTTAACTTACTTTATTAATAAATTAAGTGTTAAAGGTTTCATGTCAAAGCCAAAGACTATGATTTGTGCACCAACAAACATTACAAATATTGAAAGAAAAGCAATTATTCAAGCTGCTGAAAAATCTGGCGGTGGAAAGGTTTACTTAGAAGAAGAACCAAAAGTTGCTGCCATTGGTGCTGGAATGAATATTTTCCAACCACGTGGAAACATGGTTATTGATATGGGTGGTGGAACATCTGATATCGCTGTTCTATCACTAGGTGATATTGTAGCAAGTAAATCTATTCGTGTTGCTGGTGATGTTATGAATACTGAAATTGTTTCATACATTAAGGACAAACATAACCTAATCATTGGTGAACATACAGCTGAAAAGATTAAGATTACCATTGGTACAGCCGATAAGGAAGATACTGATGGAAAAGAAATGGAAGTACGTGGTAGAGATGCCATTGGTGGTATGCCTAGATCAATTACTCTAAAGAGTACTGAAGTACAAGAAGCAATTAGCGATACTGTTAAGCAAATTGTTGATGCTGCCAAGGATGTGTTAGAAGTAGTACCTCCTGAATTAGCTTCTGATATTGTTGATAGAGGAATTATGTTAACAGGTGGTGGTGCCTTACTTAAGGGTATTGATCATGCTATTTCTAAGGAATTAACTGTTCCAGTATTAATTTCAGAAAGTCCTTTAGACAATGTTGCTAAGGGTGCTGGTGCATTATTAGAACATATTAATAAGCAAGAAAAATAAAAGTAAGAATTAGCGTGAGAAGTGTTAATATGGGAAAAATATTTATATATATGGTTGTAGGATATAAAAAACTTATATCACCGATATTTCCACCTTCTTGTCGTTATTATCCTACTTGTTCAACTTATATGATCGATGCTATCAGGAAACATGGAGCTTTCTTAGGCCTAATTATGGGTCTTGGAAGAATCTTTCGTTGTCATCCTTTCATAAGAGGTGGATATGATCCAGTTCCTGATCATTTTACTATTTTTAGAAATAAGAAGGCGTCTGAAAGATATCGTCGTTCTATAAATTTAAAGTAGTCGATCAAAATGTGATTCGACTACTTTTATTTTTGGAGGAAGTTATGTCAAAAGGAAAAAAGAATATTGAAGTAAAATTAGATACTAAAAAAATTAACGGTGTTGAATGCGAAACTTTAACTGTTGGAAGAAATGAAGTTGGTTTTGTAAGACCCACTGAAAATGGTAAATTTGAAGCCATTTTTGATGGTGATAATACATTTAAAGTTAAAAGCATGGATGAAGGAATTGAATTACTAATTAGTCAATATAACCTTCACAAAGGCTAAAATTATATAGAGGTGATTTGCAATGTTTAATAGTGAAAACGACAGCAATGATTCTCGTTTAGATTGGACAATTATCATTTGTGTAGTACTTTTAGCCTTGATAGGGGTAGGCTCCATTTTTATTGCCGTATCTCATGATTCTTATGCTGGAACTATTGTAAAACAAATGATTACACAATTAGTTTGGTATACCATCGGAACGGTTGCCATAATAATTATTATGCAATTTGATTCTGAACAGCTATGGAAGGTTGCACCTATAATTTATTGGGGAGCATTGCTACTATTAGCGTCGTTAATGGTGCTATATAGTAGATATTACTTTGCTCAAACTGGTGCTAAAAGTTGGTTCCAATTTGGTCCTTTAACGTTTCAACCAGCTGAAATAATGAAACCTGCCTTTGTAGTAATGATAGCTAGAGTAATAGTAGAACATAATCGTAATTATGCCATTCATACATTTAAATCAGATTTTATTTTGTTAGGTAAAATGATTTTATGGACATTACCAATTTGTGTACTTCTTAAACTAGAAAAAGATTTTGGTACTATGTTGGTATTTATAGCTATTCTAGGTGGATTAATCATCGTATCTGGAATAACATGGCGCATTATTGTTCCAGCTATCGCAGCTTTTTCTGCAATTGGCGGAACTGCATTGATTCTAGTTATTACTGATGGCGGACGTAAAATACTAGAATCACTAGGATTTGAATCATATCAATTTGATCGTGTTAACGATTGGTTGGATCCTTCTAATCCAGAAAATTTAAATGGTTCTGGTTATCAATTGTGGCAAAGTATTAAAGCTGTTGGATCAGGTGGATTTAAAGGTACTGGTTTCAACGTTTCTCATGTGTATGTACCGGTTAGAGAATCTGATATGATTTTCTCTGTTATCGGTGAAAATTTTGGTTTCATTGGTGGATTAGTTCTTATCGGTATTTATTTCATTTTAATTTATCGTATGATTAAAGTAACTTTTGAAACTAAGAATATTTATTATGCATACATTTCTACTGGTATTATTATGATGATTTTATTCCATGTTTTTGAAAATATTGGAATGAGTATCGGATTGTTACCATTGACTGGTATTCCATTACCATTTGTAAGTCAAGGTGGTTCAGCGCTGATTGGAAATATGATTGGAATTGGTCTGATAATGTCTATGCAATTCCATAACTATGGATATATGTTCAGTTCCAGTCGAGATTTTTCATAGCATATTAATTGACATGTAAAAAAATTGATTGTATACTTTTTTCAATCGATTATAAGATGAGTAAATAATTAGTATGTAATAAAGAGAGCCCTGTATATGCTGAAAAAGGGATGCAGAAAATTATTGAATATGGTCTTATGTACAAATCTGTTAGTGAGTTTAAAGATTAGCTAACAATGTCTAGCAAACATTATATTGCTTGAGTATATTATGTACTTATGAGGTCAGCATCGTGAGGTGTTGATGAATAAAGGTGGTAACACGTAAGCTTTTCGTCCTTTACTGTGAAAACAGTATGACGGAAAGCTTTTTTATTTTAGAAAGCGGGGAGAAAGCGTTGATTAAGTTTAAGAATGTTTATAAGAAATATAAACTTGATAAAAGTATATTAACTGCCGTTAAAGACGTTAATTTAGAGGTTAACGACGGTGAAATATATGGAATTATTGGTTATTCAGGTGCTGGTAAGAGTACTTTAGTTAGAATGTTGGATGGATTAGAGGCTCCCACTTCTGGATCTATTGAAATAAATGGTAAAGACATTGCTAAATTAAGTAGTAAAGCACTTCGTGAACAAAGAAAAAAGGTAGGAATGATTTTCCAACACTTTAATTTACTATGGTCACGTACTATTCAAGAAAATGTTGAACTACCTTTAGAAATTGCTGGTGTGGATAAAAAGAAGAGAAAAGAAAAAGCAGCTAAGTTAGTTGATTTAGTTGGTTTAAAGGGTCGTGAAAATGACTATCCTTCTGAATTATCTGGTGGACAAAAGCAACGTGTAGGTATTGCTAGAGCATTAGCTAATGATCCTGAAATCTTAATTTCTGATGAAGCTACTAGTGCTTTGGATCCACAAACTACTGATGAAATTTTGGATTTATTATTAGAAATTAACAAGAAGCTTAACTTAACCATCTTATTGATTACTCACGAAATGCACGCAATTAGAAAAGTTGCAGAAAAAGTGGCAGTAATGCAAGAAGGACAAGTTGTAGAAACTGGGGATGTTTATGATATCTTCCAAAACCCACAACAAGAAATTACTAAACGCTTCGTAAACGAAGATGATACACCAAATGCTAATGAACTTAACATGACAGTTGACGAATTGATTCGTAATTATCCAAATGGAATGGTTGTTAAGTTAACATTTAAAGGAAATCAATCACAAGAACCAGTAGTTTCTTCTATGGTACGTGAATTTGATTCATTAGAATTAAGTATTATTGAAGGAAGTATTCATCAAACTCAAGGTGGTTCTATTGGTTCATTAATTATTCAATTATTGGGTACTAGTGACGATCAAAACAAAGCATTAGACTACTTGAAGGCATTAAATATAGAAACTGAGGTGATCAGCCGTGGCTAGTCAAGGAATTCAATCATATTTTCAATTTAATAATGTTAACTGGAGTGCAATGAGACAAGCTACTTGGGAAACAATTTGGATGACAGCATTGTCTATGATAATCGTTGCTGTCCTAGGAATTGTTTTAGGTTTATTACTATTTGAAAGTAGAAATAAATCAGGAATTATTTGGAAAGTAGTAAACTGGATTGTTTCATTCTTAGTAAACGTATTTAGATCAATACCATTTATTATCTTAATTGTATTGTTACTTCCATTTACTAAGGATTTAGTTGGAACTATTATCGGACCTAAAGCAGCTATTCCTTCTCTAGTTATTTCTGCAGCACCATTCTATGCAAGAATGGTAGAAGCTGACTTTAGAGAAGTGGATACTGGGGTTATTGAAGCAGTTAAATCTATGGGTGGTACTAATTGGGATGTAATCTTTAAGGTATTATTACCAGAAAGTACTCCTGCATTAATCGCTGGTGCAACAGTTACTGCTATTTCATTAATTTCATACACTGCTATGGCTGGTGCTATCGGTTCTGGTGGTTTAGGATACTTAGCATATCTAGATGGTTTCCAATCCAATAACAATACTGTTACTCTTGTTGCTACTGTTATTATCCTAATCATTGTTTTAATTGTACAAACTGTAGGAGACCTATTAGTAAAGAAAATTGACAAACGTACGCTATAAGGAGGATTTACAATGAAGAAAATATTGTCCTTTGGTGGCTTAATTGTGTTGTTTGTAGTTTTATTATTACTAGGTCCTGGTAATTATAAAGCAAAGAATACCATAAGAATTGGAGCTTCCAATCTTCCACATGCTGAAATATTACGTCATATTGAGCCAGAATTAAGAAAAAAGGGTATTAAATTAGATATTGTTACTTTCCAAGATTATGTTTTACCTAACCGTGCATTAGCTGGAAAACAATTAGATGCTAACTATTTCCAAACAGTTCCATTCTTAAATCAATGGAATCATGAATATGATGGCCATTTAGTTAACGTAGGAGCCGTTCATTTGGAACCTATTGGTATTTACTCTAAAAAAGCTAAAAAGCTTTCTGACTTGAAAAATGGCGCTCATATTTTAGTAAGTAGTAACGCACCAGATTATGGAAGAATTATTCAATTGTTTGAACAACAAGGATTAATTAAAATCAAGAAGGGTGTAGACATTACCCAATCTAATTTTAGTGATATTACCTATAATCCTAAACATTTAGTTTTCCAAACTGGTTATGAACCTAAAATTATGCCATTGATCTTTAATAATGGTGAAGGTGATGCAGTAGCCATTAATTCTAACTATGCAGTTCAAGGTGGATTACAACCTGACAAACAAGCCATTGCTTTACAAAAGGCATCTAAGAATTCACCATATAATAATATTGTGGCTGTTAGAAATGGTAGTCAAAACCGTAAAGATATTAAAGAACTAGTTAAAGTTCTACAATCTAAATCAACACAACAATGGATTAAGCGACACTATAAAGGTGCTGTATTACCTGTTGAAAATTAAAAAAATCAATTTCTTGGTTTACCCAGGAAATTGATTTTTTATTTTGCGTAAAAAGTGCTGAAAATACTGTTTTATAGGTTAATTAAGCGGTTATTATTATTGACATTTTTCAAATATAAAAGTATAGTTAATTACATAAGTAATTAACTAAATGATAGGTGGTGAACACAGATGCAATTTGACTTTAATAGTCCAGAACCTATTTTTATACAGGTAGCTACACAAATAGAAGATGCAATTTTTACTGGTGCATTTCAGGAGGGCAGTCAAGTTCCTTCAACGACTGAAATTTCTCAACAATTTAAAATAAATCCTGCTACTGTTTTAAAAGGGATGAATCAATTAGTAGATCATAATTTATTAGAGAAGCGACGTGGTCGTGGTACCTTTGTAAAATCTGGAGCACAAGAAATAATTATTAAAAATAGACAAGAACATTTTTATCATGATTATATTTTAAATTTAATTAATGAATCAAAAAAATTGCATTTGTCAGAAGATGACATCTTAACTCTAGTTAAAAGGGGATACGATAATGAGCAAGATAGAAATTAAACATTTAAACAAACGATTAATTGGCTCAAAAGAAAACATCTTAAATGATATTAATCTAACTTTTGATGGAGAAAAGATTTACGGATTATTTGGACAAAATGGTGCTGGAAAATCTACATTAATGAGCTTAATTGCCGATTATAATAAAACCACTAGTGGTGAAATACTATTAGATGGTCAAGAAATTCATAATAATCAAGCATTAATAAACAAGGTTTATTACATGAATCAAATGGATATGTTTCCTAAACACGAAAAATTGGAAAAACTATTTAAGATGATTAGTAATATCTATCCAGATTATGATTTAAGCCTTCAAAAGGAATTGATTAATAAATTTAATGTGGATATTAAGAAAACATTTAATAGTTTATCCACTGGATATAAATCTATTGTGAAAATTATCATTTCTTTATGTGTACCTTGTGAATTTATCTTACTAGATGAACCTACCTTAGGATTAGATGCTAGAAATAGGGAAGTATTTTATCGCGAATTAATTGCGTCATATAGTAAAAATCCTCGCACCTTTATTATCTCTACTCATATCATTGAAGAAGTAGATCAAATTATAAACGAAGTGGTCTTTATTAAAGATGGACGCGTAAAGATTAACAATTCAGTAGATGATATACGTAGTCAATCATATAGTGTAAGTGGCCCGGCAGAAGATGTAGATTCATACGTGCAAGGAATTCATATATTAGAAAAAGATCGTTTAGGAAGATATGAAACAGTACATTTTATGCATGAATTACCTGAAAATCCTCGTCCAGAATCTGTAGATGTGGAAAAAATGAAACTACAAAAATTATTAGTATACATTATGAATAGCGAGGAGGTTGAGTAATGACAGATAAACAGTTGAGAAAGATAGAAAGTAAAAAAGTTAAATATTTAAGTCAACAATATAGTGAGCAATTTTATAAAATATTATTAGTGGGGTTTATTAGTGGCTTAGTATACTTTTTATTTAACATGTTAAGTACAAATGATATGTTAACGTTATATTTATTCCCATATATTTTAAGTTTTTTTGCTTTTATTGGTGTATGTGTTAACTACAGTCGATTCCTTTTTGCTATGCAAATAGGAGTTACTAGAACTAACTTTTGGAAAGCAAAGATTTGGTTCGTGGCTAAAATGGCATTATTGGTTAATATTATTAATATTTTGGTTAGTGTCATAGCTATCAAACTTAATGCAGCAACTAGTATATATATGTATATGCAAACTTACTTCGGATTTTTCCATAATACGTTTATTGATGTAGTATTTATGTTCATAACTGATTATTTTGTATTATTGTTCCTAATGATGATTGTGAATACTTTTGGAACATTTGTATCATTATTTAATCGAGTGGGTAAAAGTATTTTTTATGTTATTTTCATTTTTGTATATATTTCATGGCAAATATCATTAACGAAAGAATCTTTTGTTAATGCCATAAAAGAAATTTTTAATAATTTGCATATATCTTCACTCTTATATTTCTTACTAGGGATTACAGAAAAAGGTGATTTGATTGGTAATCCAATTCATTTGATAATTACTATGATAATTTTTACAATAATTGTTACAGGGTTAAATTATTTATTCACCAAGTTAGAACAAGTTAAAAGATAAAAAAAGCAAACGACTTTTTTGAAAACATGTTATAATAAGGTTTCAAAGTTTTATTGATAGGACGGTATGAAAAATGGTTAAGAAAACACATTTGGCATTAATCTTTGGTGGAGATTCATCCGAACATGATGTTTCAAAACGTTCAGCACATAATATTTATGATGCTATGGATAAAGACAAATATGATATAAGCTTATTTTTAATTACTAAAGACGGAATTATTTTAGATGATGATGCATCTCATCGTGTATTTAATGGTGAACCAGAAGACAAGGTGGTAGATGAAGTATCTAAGGATTTAGACTTCTCTGATCCATTAGCTCCCATTAAGAATTTATCTAAAACTAAGAATATTGATGTATTCTTCCCAATTGTTCATGGTAATTTAGGTGAAGATGGAACTATCCAAGGTTTATTAAGATTACTACACAAACCATATGTAGGTAGTGGTATTCTAGAATCAGCTATGGGATTTGATAAAGATATCACTAAAAAGATGCTAACTTTAGCAAATGTTAGAAACACTAACTATCATCTAATTACTCCAGATAATAAAGATGATTTTAGTTATGCGAAGTTACAAGCTGAATTTGGCGACGTCATTTTCTTAAAACCAGCAAACCAAGGTTCATCAGTTGGTATTCATAAAGTAACCAATGAAAAGGAATTTGAAGATGGTTTAGCTGATGCATTCAGATATGACTATAAAATTCTAGCTGAACAATCTATTAATGGTCCAGAAGAATTAGAAATTTCTATTTTAGGAAATGAACATCCTATTGCATCACAAGTGGGAGCTATTAAAGTTCCAGAAGGTGATAAGTTCTATACTTATGACAATAAATTTGTGGATGCTAGTCAAGTTCAATTTGAAATTCCAGTTAATATTCCAGAAAAATTATCTGATGAAATTACTGATATGGCACTTCGTGGATACAAAGCTCTTGGCTTAAAGGGAATGGCAAGAATTGATTTCTTGGTATCTAAGGATGGTACACCATATTTAGGTGAAGTAAATACTTTACCAGGATTTACTAATATTAGTTTATATCCACAATTATGGAATGCTTCTGGTATTAGTTATACTGAGTTAATTGATCGTTTAATTGACTTAGCATATAAGGAATTTGATCGTAGAAATAATATTATTCACGACTTTAAACCATTATCATAAAATAAAAAAGGATTTCTTTTATTGAAGTCCTTTTTTTATTTAATTAATTTATGTAAAATGTGTACTAAGCTTCATTTCTTTCGTATTTATTAGTAGAGGGGAAAATATTAACTTTAATAATAAATATGGAGATGATAAATATTAATCGATGTCGCTGGAGTAATGAAGATGTTAATTTATTAATTTATCATGATGTTGAATGGGGAGTTCCTATTACCGATTCACAGAAGCTTTTTGAAAAGTTATCTTTAAATATTTTTATGGCAGGTTTATCACGAAAAACTATATTAAAAAGGCGGGATGCACTTTATAAAGCATTTAATGATTTTTCTGTGGATAAAGTTTGCAATTTTAATGAGTTAGATGTGAATAACTTATTATCCAACAATGAAATAATTCGAAATAAGCAAAAAATAAAGGCCATAATACACAACGCACAAATATGTAAGAATATTGATCTTTATGAATTAACCTGGCGTCCATTTAACTACACAACATTAGATCATTTACATAATGATAAAAGAGCAGTTAATAAAGAAGAGATTTCGTTATTTATTGCTCCTTATGTAGATTTCTTTAAAAATAAAGGTTTTAAAAGAGTGGGGCCAAATACTTTATATGCTTATTATCAAGACATTGGCGTTATTAATGATCATGATATAAATTGTTTTCGACATGATGTAATCATGAGTCGAACTAATATAAAAAATTTTAATAGTAGAATTCGCTTAAGAAAACATTGATTAGGAGGGTTTTGTTCACGATGCTTATTGATGGCATTATGATAAGAAATCGTAGAAAAGAACTAGGATTCACCCAACAACAACTGGCTAGAAAAGCTGTATGTACTCAGCCAGTTATTTGCCAAATTGAAAATGGTGAATATAATCATAAGTTAAATTTAGTTGTGATCAAAAATATTTGTAGTTTATTAATGTTAGATATAGATAAAGTAGTAAAAAGTAAGAAAAATATTAAATTACATCAATTTAAAAATATAACTATAGAGGATATGTTCTTAATGGATTACGATGTTAGGAATATATTGGCAGAAGTTGAACCGTTTTTAGAAACGCAACGAATGAAAATTCGTCATAACTATATATCTGGCATTAGACATTTTTTAAATGATAATTCTGTAGAAGCAATTAATTGTTTACAACCCGTATTGTATTTTTGGAATAATAAAAAAGAGGGTGAGTTTGAACAGTTAGTTACTATGGCATTACTGTCTTTTTCATATTTCTCTATTGAAAAATATATATTATCTACTCAATATTTAAGTGCCTTTGTTGAAATGGCCCAGTATGTGGATGATTCATACCTGGAAAGAAGTGTTATGTATAATCTTTATGCTGGATTAATATATATTTGCTATGAGAATAAATTGTTGGATTATGCAGAATACTTACATTCACTGTGTTATCACATAACGCAAAAATATATTAGATTAAGTTACCTAAAAAAGATTGCTAAAAAGAGTGAAAACAAAAAAATAGTTGATGCAGTTGATAAACTTCATCAACCAATTGATAAGTCTCCCGACTATGGATTGTTCTAAAAAAGAGCTGAATTTCAGATTCAGCTCTTTTTTATTTAGTTTATTTATTTTTCTACTTTATTTTCCAAATCGGATTTAACAATTAAAACATCACAAGCAGCTACACGAGTTACATATGATGCTACAGAACCAATTAGTAATCTTTCTGCGGCACTTTGACCATTGGCACCGATTATAATCAAGTCGGTGTTAAAGCGGTCAACTAATTCTCTTGCAATAACTGATTTAGGAGCACCATATTCAATGGAGTAGTCTACGTTTTCTACACCAGCATCTTTAGCTTTTTGTAAATATTCTTCTAAAGTTTTCTTAACTCTACTAGTTACGTCATCTAACATAGATGAATCAAAATTAGCAAGGTTAGTGAATGATCTTGTGTCGATTACATGAACGATATTTAAATTAGCATGATTACGTTTTGCAACCTCAATAGCTTTGTTAAATGCTAATTTAGAATTATTTGATCCATCGACAGGAATCATAATTTGATTGTAATCTTTTAACATACTCAATCACCTCAGCTTATTTTTTAGGAATGAAATTAACTAAAATTAATTCCATCACCAACAACATTATACAACTTAAAACCATTATTGTAGTAATAAAGAACACATTACTAAAGAATATAGCAATAAATGATAGTACAGTTAAAATAATAAATACTTTACTAAAGAATTTTACAGTTTTACTTAGAGTAGTGTTTTCTTCGGGATGCAATAACATAAATGGTTTATTTGAATGTGTGTACAAATAGCGACCGATAGTAAATAATACTAAAGTTACTATAGCTAATAATATTTTAATTAACATAATTTCTCCTATTAGTGACGTTGAGCATTTAACAACTTTTCATATTGTTGTTTAAAGGCAGTTTCAAATTTGCCATTAACTTTAGGTTGATAATAAACGTCATTTTTGATTTTATCAGGTAAATACTGTTGTTTAACCCAGTCGTTAGGGTAGTCATGGGCATATTTATAATCAACGCCATGTCCTAGTTTTTTAGCTCCTGAATAATGACTATCCTTTAAATGATTAGGAATATCACCGTAATTACCAGTTCTGACTTTTGCAATTGCTGCATCTATAGCAGTCATGGCAGAATTGGATTTAGGTGACAAGCAAAGCTCAATTATTGCGTTTGCTAATGGAATTCTAGCTTCAGGGAAACCAACTTTATTGGCAGCTTCGATAGCTGATACGGTCCTTGAACAAGCAGCCGGATTAGCTAATCCCACATCTTCGTAAGCAATAACCATTAAGCGACGACTAATAGAGTTTAAATCTCCAGATTCGATTAATCGAGCAGCATAATGTAAAGCAGCATTAACATCCGATCCTCGAATAGATTTTTGAAAGGCGGAAACTACATTGTAGTGTGCATCACCATTCTTGTTTTGAGTAAGGGCTTTTCGTTGTAAACAAGCTTCAACATCTTTTAATTGGATGTGGATTTGTTCATTTTCACTAGCATCTGTGGAATTAGCAGCTAATTCCAATGCATTTAAAGCACTTCTTAAGTCGCCATTAGTACTGGTAGCTAGAAAATGCGCTGCGTTTTCATCCAATTGGATAGGCAAATTTCCCAAACCATTTTCCTTATCATGTAGAGCACGGTCTATAGCACTCTTGATGTCTTCTTCGGTTAGGGGATGGACTTCAAAAATTTGTGTTCTACTACGAATAGCAGGATTGATATTGATATATGGATTTTCAGTGGTAGCACCAATTAAAATGATATTTCCACTTTCCAGAAGGGGAAGTAAGAAATCTTGTTTAGTTTTATCAAGACGATGTATTTCATCTAGTAATAAAACAACTGTTCCGGACATCTTAGCTTCCTCAGCTACAATTTGCAAATCCTTTTTGGTGTCAGTTGCAGCATTTAATTGCCTAAATGCATATTTTGTAGAACCAGCAATGGCACTAGCAATACTAGTTTTACCAGTGCCAGGAGGGCCATATAAAATCATAGAAGATAATATCTTAGCTTTAACCATGCGATTTATAATCTTTCCGGGGCCCACTAAATGTTGTTGGCCAACAACATCTTCAATTTTTTTAGGGCGCATACGGTACGCTAATGGATGCAATTTATCATCACCTTTTATTTAAAAATGTTTTTAAGCTTACTTAGAAAAGAAGGCTTGGAATCGTTATTTGATTCATCTTTATCATTAGATTGGTTTGAAATATTATTAGGATATTTTTCACTAAAATCAACAGGATTTACATTAATAGATTGCTTGTTAGCATAAACCACTCCGTAGTTATCTGGGGCAGTACGATAAAATGAATCAGTTTTAATAACAAATTTTACATTCTCTTGAGAAGCTAATCTAATAAATGGTGCTACTAAAGAATGATCTAAATTACCGTTAATAATTAATTGATAATCTGAATGTTCTGAAAATTCCTTTTGTAGTGCGGGAATAGCATTAGGGTTATCAAGATCTTTTATTTGTATTGCTAAAGAAACTCTTTCACGAAAAGTTCCTAAATATTTTCTTTGTTCATCAGGATTGATTTTGGGAGTACCTCCCATTGATGATTGTTCTAAACGACTACTTACATCATCTTCACTCATAATAAAACTCCTTTTGCTTTTTGATTCTATTTTATCATTAATTAAAAGAGGGTAGAAAAAAAGCGTTTTGCAAATAAATGCAAAGCGCTTTTTGTACGACAAGTATAATAAAAATTATAGCTTGTTGTAGTATTCAACGATTAGTGATGCATCAATGTCAGCATTCATTTCATCACGTTGAGGTAGTCTAGTTAAAGAACCTTCTAGCTTGTCAGCATCGAATGATACGTATTGTGGACGACCAACAACAGCATCAACGGCGTCTTTAATAATTTGTAGTTCCTTTGATTTTTCACGAACAGAAACTACTTGACCAACCTTAACTTCGTATGAAGGAATGTCAACACGTTTGCCATCAACAGTAATGTGTCCGTGGTTAACTAATTGACGAGCTTGGCGACGAGTAGTTGCTAAACCTAAACGGTAAACAACGTTGTCTAGTCTACGTTCTAGTAATACCATGAAGTTATCACCGTGACGTCCTTCTTTAATCTTACCTGCGCGAACAAATAATTTTGAGAATTGACGTTCAGTTAAACCGTACATGTAACGTAACTTTTGCTTTTCTTTCAATTGAGTACCGTATTCAGATAGCTTACCGCGACGACCTTGACCATGGTCACCAGGTGCGTATGGGCGACGAGCTAATTCTTTACCAGTACCTGAAAGTGAAATACCAAGACGACGTGAAAGTCTCCAACTTGGACCTGTATATCTAGACATAAAAATATCCTCCAATAAAAATTTTATTTGGAGTAAAATAATCATCTGTACATTTAGTATTCGTGCATATTGCTTTGCAATTTTCACCCCAGCAGCCGTGGGGGTACTCATTGAACCTAAACGGCATCAATATGTTGACGAGCTTACCGTGTACTGCTGCATTATTTTACACAAGAAATATTCTAAGGCTAATTAACCTAATTGTCAATGCTTAAGTGGCTAGTAAAGACGTCCACTACTTCTTTTAAAATTTCTTGATCTTTTTCTGAGAATCTATCGAATATTGGAGCATCAATATCTAATACTCCAAATTTAACATTATCTTTTGTAATAGGTAGTACAATTTCTGATTTACTATTTGAGTCACAAGCTATATGTCCAGGAAATTCGTTTACATTTTTAACTCGTTGAATGGTTTGTTCATTGAGAGCAGTACCACAAACACCACTACCATTCTTAATATGAACACAAGCTACCTTTCCTTGGAATGGAGCAAGTATTAATTCATCTTTTTTCTTATCGTATGTGTAAAATCCAACCCAACTAACATTTTCCAAACTTTGCATGAGCAAAGCAGAAGCATTAGCCATATTTGCTACGTTATTATTCTCATTAAATAATAATGCATCTAATTGTTTTGCTAGCATAGAATTTACTTCAGTCATAAAAGGCACCTCATGTATCGTATAATTTGGTATTTTAATAATTATCACGTATGATATAATTATATTTAGTAAGTTAGTTTATTATTAAAATGTGAAAAATACAAATGTTTAATACTGAATATTAAAAACTAATTATAAGGGGATAGGTGTAATAATGATGGATTTGGTTATTCCTGCAATAATAATAGTAGTCGTATTATTATTGGCGTCTTTTTTCTATCGTAGAAATGTATTGAATCGCTTAAAGGATGCAGACCATAAAAAAGATCAAATCTTGGAGATGCCAGTAGGGGACGAAATTGAGGCAACTTCCAAAATTAAATTAAATGGTGACGTATTAGAAGAATTTAATAGTTATAGTGATATTTATAAGAATATTTCTGAGAAAGAAATACCTGAAATCCAACAAAAATTAGTTGAAGCAGAAAACTTATTAAATAGTTTTAAACTATGGTCAGCTAATGATGTATTAGATGATGTATTTCAAAGCCTTTCATTAGTTGAAGGGCACCTAAATGATATTCGTGATGGCTTGGTTAAATTCCAAAACGTTGACAACCAAAATCATGAAGCAATCGAAAGTGTAGACAATACTATTCGTGAAATTAATCAACACTTATTGTCACAAAACTATGCTTTTGGACCAAGTAGTGAAAAACTAGAAGATAGATTGCATGATATTAAAAGTTCATATGATCAATTCGTTGATGATACATCTAATGGTGATCAAGGCGCTGCTAAGGAATTACTAAAGGGCATTTATAAGTCAATTGATGAATTGAATTATTTAATTGAACAAATACCTGATGACTATGTTGCTTTGTCTAAAGAGATTCCCAAACAACTAGATGAAATTGAACGTGGACATCGTACCATGCTACAAACTGGTTATAATTTTTCAGAAGACAATATTGATGATGAAATAGCAAATCTTAAAAAAGAATGTAAGAATAGTTTAGATAACTTAGCTAATTTAGATGTAGATGAAACTAAAGTAGCTAGTTCTAAAATAGAAGATAGCATCGATAAGATGTATGCAATCATGGAAAAAGAAATAGTTTCTAAACGTAAAGTTAGACAAAATATGAATTTAATTTCTGATTTTATTTTTCATGCTAAAAATCAAAATCGTATTTTATTAGACGAATTAGATAGACTAAGTAAAAACTATAACTTAGAACATGATGAAATTAAAAATGCTACTAAATTAGCTGACGAAATTGAAACTGTGGAAAATACTTATAATCAAGATTATCAATTAGTTTCCGATGGAAAAGCAGTATATTCAGTAATTCAAAAACATCAACAAGATGCTAAAAACAAGCTTAGTTCTATTGAAAAGCATCAAAAAGATATTAATGATTCAGTTGCTGATTTAAATAATGAAGAAAAGGTAGCTCGTGATAATTTACAAAAATTTGATTTACAATTATTAAATATTCGTAGACAAATTGATAATTTGAATCTACCTGGTTTAACTGATGATTTCTTGGAAAGATATGATTATGCATATAATAAGGTTTCAAAACTATCTTCTTCCATTAATCAAGTTAAGATAAGTATGGATGAAATCAATAAACAATTGGTTGATATTCAAGATACTATGAATCAGCTCTTAACTGATACTGATAAGATTATCGATAGTGCCATGTTAGTTGAACGTCTAATGCAATATGCAAACCGTTACCGTAATAGTAACGATGAAATCGATAGTGCATGTGCACAAGCTAAAAAGTACTTCGATAATGATTATCAATATGAAAAGAGTTTATCCACAATTGCTACAGCTATTGAAAAGGTTAATCCTGGTGCATATAAACAAATAGAAGAAGAATATTATAACGAAAAGAAAAATTAACTTTTAAAAAGAAGCAACATTGGTTTATATCAATACGTTACTTCTTTTTTTCTGTTATAATAGTCATATAAAATTTCGGAAAATACATTTATAAGAAGGGTAATAATGATATACTTTGACAACAGTGCAACTACTAAGCCAGAGCCATCTGTAGTTGCAACATATGATAAAGTTAGCGAAAAAATATGGGGAAATCCATCTAGTTTGCACCAATTTGGTGAAGAAGCATTTAATCTGCTTGAACAATCTAGATCTCAAATTGCAAAGTTATTAGGTGTTTTACCTAGTGAAATTTTATTCACCAGTGGTGGCACTGAAGGGGATAACTGGGCAATTAAAGGAACTGCAATGGAAAAGAGAGAATACGGTAATCATATTATCGTTAGCTCAGTAGAACATCCTGCAGTTGCAAACTCAGTAGAACAATTAAAACAATTAGGATTTGAAGTTACTTATCTACCTGTGGATAAAAATGGAAGAGTATCTGTGGATGACGTAAAGAAATCCATTAAACCTAATACTATTTTAGTGTCTGTTATGGCAGTGAATAATGAAATTGGTGCTATTCAACCGATTAAAGAGATTGGTGATCTCTTAAAAGATTATCCAAATATTGCTTACCATATTGATGGAGTTCAAGGTATTGGTAAAGGTATTCAAGATTTAATATTTAATGATCGTGTAGATTTTGCAACTTTCTCTGGTCACAAATTTCATGCACCACGTGGTGTAGGATTTATGTATAAAAGAAGAGGTAAGAAGATAGCTCCACTAATTACTGGTGGTGGGCAAGAAAGAAATCTTCGTAGTAGTACTGAAAATCTTCCAGCCATTGCTGCTATGGCAAGAGCATTACGTTTGTTATTAGACAATCAAGATAAAAAGGTTGCAAAACAACGTAAAATAAAGCAAAATATTTTAGAGCACATCTCTAAATTTGATAAAGTTAAGTTATTCTCTGGAAATGACGAAAAATTTGCACCACATATTTTATGTTTTGCAATTTTAGGTGTTAGAGGGGAAACTATCGTACATGCTTTTGAAAGTTATGGAATTTATATTTCCACAACTAGTGCATGTTCTTCAAAACGTCATGTAGCTTCTGGTACACTAACTGCTATGAATGTTGATGAAGATGAAGCAACTAGTGCTGTTCGTATTTCATTGGATGATCATAACACCATGGAGGAAGCACAACGTTTTAATGAAGTATTTGATACACTTTATGAAAAATTTAAGAAGATTAATTCATAGAAAGGAATTCATTGATGCAATATACTGAAATAATGGTCAGATACGGTGAATTATCCACAAAGGGTAAAAACCGTAAGGACTTTATAAGACAATTAGGCAAAAATGTCCGCCATGTGTTGCATGATTTTGATAATCTAACAGTGAGTGCTAAAAGAGATCGCCTTCATGTTACTTTGAATGGTGATGACTCAGATGCAGTTATTGATCGTCTAAAAGATGTATTTGGCATCGAAAACTTTTCACCTTCACTTAAAGTTGAAAAGAATATGGACGATGTAAAGAAAACTGTTGTCGATATGGTAAAGAGTCAATTTAAAGATGGAATGACATTCAAAATTGACACCAGAAGACAAGATAAGAACTTTCCGTTAGATACTCATGATATCAACGATGCATTAGGTGGTTGCGTTATCGATAACGTAAAAGGCATCAAGGCAAAGATGAAGAATCCTGACATTACTATTCGTGTAGAAGTTAGAATGAACGGTATTTTTCTATCTAGTGAAACCATTCAAGGTGCTGGTGGATTACCTGTTGGCACTGGTGGTAGAGCAACCATGATGTTATCTGGTGGTATTGATTCTCCAGTTGCTGCATACATGGGTATGAAGCGTGGAGTTAAATTAGATATGGTTCACTTTTACAGTCCTCCATATACTAGTCAACAAGCTTTAGCTAAGGCTAAGGAATTAACTTCTAAATTAACCAGATTTGGTGGAAATATTCAATTTATTCAAGTTCCATTTACTGAAATCCAAGAAGAAATTAAGCAAAAGGTTCCTGAAGGTTACCTAATGACTATTCAACGTCGTATGATGTTAAGAATTGCTGCGGCATTAACGTTGAGTAGACATTGTAAGGGTGTATTTACTGGTGAATCATTAGGTCAAGTTGCTTCTCAAACTTTGGAAAGCATGATGGCTATTAATGATGTAACTACAGTTCCTGTTTTAAAACCACTTCTTTCTTTAGATAAAACTGAAATAATCAAAGTAGCTAAGAAAATTGATACTTATGATCTTTCAATTTTACCATTTGAAGATTGTTGTACTGTATTTACTCCACCTGCACCAAAAACTAAGCCAAACTTAGAAAAGACAAGAGAATGCGAAAAACTAATCGATGTAGAAGGACTTATGAAACGTTCATTGGATAATGTTAAAGTAATGGACATTAAACCAGGTGAAGAATTCTTAAATTCTCAAGAAGACGTTTTCGCTGAATTACTATAAGAAAAGAGAGACTAACTATTTTAGTTAGTCTCTTTTTTTAGAATATCTTTTTGCTTGCAATTTAATCGTGTAAGTTGTATTTTTAATGAATAGAAATATCGTTAAGGAGAATATAAAAATGAAATTAACATTTATTGGAAAACCAGTAGAAACAAACAAAGAACCAATTAATGAAGGAGAATTTTTACCTGATTTTAAAGTACTAGATGCCAATGGTAATGAATTTACCAAGGATAATTTAAAGAATAAACCAGCATTGATACTAACAGTTCCTGATGTAAATTCTAGAGCTTGTAGTTTAGAAACAAAACACTTTAACCGCCGTGCTGATAAATTTGAGAACGTTGATTTTTATACAGTATCTAAAAACACTGTTGAAGATCAAAAGAATTGGTGTGCAGCTAAGGGTGTAAAAAGTATGAACTTGTTATCTGATCAAGATTTTTCTTTTGGTAAGGCAACTGGAACATACGTTAAAGATTTAGATGCTCTTGCTAGAACCGTTTTCGCCGTTGATAATGAAGGAAAAATTGTTTACAGAGAAGTTGTAAGTGAAATTGGTGAACAACCAGATTACAGAAAAGCTGAAGCTGTTGCTGAAAAGTTAAATAAATAGTGTTGACGATTCATCTAAAATTGTCTAATATATTCTGTATAGAGTTAAATGCAGAGAGCAAGAGAGTATTTCATTCTTGATTAGTCACAGAGAAAAGGTGAATAGGTGAAACACCTTTCTATCAAATGAAAGAAAGTAACTTGTTAGCATTCATATTGATATTATTAATTTAGATATGAACGGGCCATCGTTAACTGGTATAAGAGAAAGTATATTTATACTTTAAATTAGGTGGTACCGCGAGCACTTCGTCCTATTAAGGATGAAGTGCTTTTTTATTGGAGGGAGAAAAAATGGCAAAAGAAACCGAAATGTCAACCAAGTATGATCATAATGCCGTTGAATCAGGCCGTTATGACAAATGGTTGGAACAAGATGTTTTTAAACCTAGTGGAGACAAAAAAGCAAAACCTTATTCAATCGTTTTACCTCCACCAAATGTTACTGGTAAATTGCATTTAGGACATGCATGGGATACAACATTACAAGATATGTTAATCCGTCAAAAGAGAATGTTAGGTTACGATACTGTATGGGTTCCAGGAATGGATCATGCTGGTATTGCTACACAAGCTAAAGTGGAAGCTAAACTACGTGAACAAGGTATTTCACGCTATGATTTAGGCCGTGAAAAGTTTGTTGAAAAAGTTTGGGAATGGAAAGATGAATATGCAGCTACCATTAAGAAACAATGGGCTAAGATGGGTCTTTCATTAGATTACAGTCGTGAAAGATTTACTCTAGATGATGGATTATCTAAAGCTGTTCGTAAAGTCTTTGTTGATTTATACAAACAAGGATTAATTTACCGTGGTCAATACATCATTAACTGGGATCCACAAGCACAAACTGCATTGTCAGATATTGAAGTTATCCATAAGGATGATAAGGGTGCTTTTTACCATGTTAAATACCCATTCGTAGATGGAACTAAATTTAACGGTAAAGATTACATCGAAATTGCAACTACTCGTCCTGAAACTATGTTTGGGGATGTTGCTGTAGCCGTTAACCCTGATGATGATAGATACAAAGATATTGTTGGTAAAAAGATTATGGTTCCTCTAGTTAAAAGAGAAATTCCAATCATTGCTGACCAATATGTAGACCCTGAATTTGGTACTGGAATGGTTAAAATTACTCCAGCCCATGATCCTAATGACTTTAAGGTTGGTAACCGCCATGATTTGAAGCGTATTAACACCATGAATGGTGACGCAACTATGAACGAAAATGCTGGAAAATATGAAGGTATGGATCGTTTTGAAGCTAGAAAAGCTATGGTTAACGATTTGAGAGACCAAGGCTACATGCTAAAAATTGAACCAATTGTGCACGCTGTTGGACACTCAGAAAGAACTGGTGTACAAGTAGAATCAAGATTATCTACCCAATGGTTTGTTAAGATGAAACCATTAGCTGAAAAAGCTATTAAGAATCAATCAACAGATGATAAAGTTAACTTTGTTCCAGAACGTTTTGAACATACCTTTACACAATGGATGGAAAACATTCATGATTGGGTAATTTCAAGACAACTATGGTGGGGACACAGAATTCCTGCATGGTACAACAAGAAAACTGGTGAAACTTACGTTGGAATGGAAGCACCTAAAGATGCTGAAAACTGGGAACAAGATCATGATGTCCTAGATACTTGGTTCTCATCAGCATTATGGCCATTCTCAACATTAGGTTGGCCTAATGAAGATTCAGAAGACTTTAAACGTTACTTCCCAACTAATACTTTAGTTACTGGTTACGATATTATCTTCTTCTGGGTATCAAGAATGATTTTCCAAAGTTTAACATTTACTAAACGTCGTCCATTTAAAGATGTATTACTACACGGTTTAATGAGAGATTCACAAGGTCGTAAGATGAGTAAATCATTAGGTAATGGTATTGACCCTATGGATGTTATTGATAAATATGGTGTTGATTCATTACGTTGGTTCTTAGCTACTGGTAATACGGCTGGACAAGATGTTCGTTTTAGTTATGAAAAGATTGAATCCGCATGGAACTTTATCAATAAATTATGGAACGCTAGTCGTTACGTAATTATGAACTTAGGGGACATGGAAAAGCCTGAATTACCTGATTCATCAGAATGGAATTTAGCTGATAGATGGATTCTAAGTAAATTAAATAACTTAGTTAACCAAGTTACTGATTTATTTGAAAAGTACAATTTTGGTGAAGCTGGTCGTGCACTTTATGACTTTATTTGGAATGATTTCTGTGACTGGTACATTGAAATGAGTAAGGAAACTTTAAACGGTGAAGATGTAAAAGCTAAAGAAAATACTCGTAATGTATTAGCATATGTCTTAGACAAAATCTTGAAGTTAATGCACCCAATGATGCCATTTGTTACTGAAAAGATTTGGTTAACAATGCCTCATGAAGGTAAATCCATTGTGGTTGCACCATACCCAGTAAATCATGATGAATTTAATGATGCTAAAGCTGAAAAAGATATGTCAGCCTTAATTGAATTGATTAAGGTTGTTAGAAATATTCGTGCAAAAGCTAATGCACCAATGTCATCATCAATTGATTTATTAATCAAGACTGATAATGATGAACTAAAGAATATCTTTGAAGAAAACAAACACTACATTGATCGTTTCTGTCATCCAAAAGAACTAAGTGTTGGTTCTGATGTACAAGCACCTAAGTTATCAATGACTGGAATTATTACAGATGCTGAAATTAGCATTCCTTTAGCTGAATTAGTTGATTTAGATGAAGAAATCAAACGTATTCAAAAAGAAATTGAAAATTATACCTTTGAAGTACAACGTGCTGAAAAGAAACTTTCTAATGAAAAGTTTGTGGCAAACGCACCTGAACAAGTGGTTGATGCTGAAAAAGAAAAGAAAGCTGATAATCAATCTAAGTTAGATGCTGCCAAAGAACGACTTGAAGAAATTAAAAGTCAACAATAGATAAAAAAGCCGGGCATTTAGCTCGGCTTTTTTGAAAGGAAGGCAAAAATGAATTATCAACAAGCTTTAGAGTTTATTCATGGACGCCATCGATTTAAGAAAAATCCAGATTTAGAAACCATGAAATTGCTACTAAGTAAACTGGATAATCCACAGGAAGATATAAATGCCATTCATGTAGCCGGAACTAATGGAAAGGGATCTACAGTTGCCTATCTAAGAAATATATTTCAAGCAGATGGTAAAAAAGTAGGGACATTTACTTCACCATTTTTGATTCGATTTAATGAAAGAATAAGTGTTGATGGTAATCCGATATCTGACAGCGAATTAATTAAATTAGTAGAACAAATTAAGCCCATAGTAGAGCAACTAGATGTACAATTACAGAGTAGAGCACCTACTGAATTCGAAGTAGTTACTGCAATGATGTTTTTGTATTTTGCTAAACATCCAGTTGATGTAGTAATTGTAGAAGTTGGAATTGGTGGTTTACTAGACTCAACTAATGTATTGAATCCTAAAGTTTCAGTTATTACTACTATTGGAATGGATCATATGCAAATTTTAGGGGATACTTTAGAGAAAATTGCCTTTCAAAAAGCAGGTATCATTAAGGAAAAAACTCCAGTGGTTGTAGGAAATATTGCACCATCACCTTTAAATGTTATTAAAGAACAAGCTTCTAGTAAGCAAGCTCCTATAACAATTTTGAATCAACAATTTAAAACAACCAGCCACCGTACTAATACGGGATGGAAACAAGAATTTGATTACGAAGATGAAGATAGATTAATTCGACATTTAGTAATTAAAATGGTCGGTGATTATCAAATAGATAATGCTTCTTGTGCAATTAAAGCTTATATTGAATATCAACTACAAAATAGCGAAGATGTTAATAACTTTGCTATTTCAAATGGATTGTTAAATACGCAATGGGCCGGTCGCTTTGAAAGGGTTAATGATACACCGATAGTGGTATTAGATGGAGCACATAATATTGATGCTGTCCAAGAGATTAGTAAGTTAATAACTGAACACTTTAGAAATATAGATGTTCATATAATTATTGCTATTTTGTCTGATAAAAATTATATGGAAATGCTAAACACTTTAGGTAAGTTGTCTAATGTTCATATGACATTAACTGAATTTCAAGCATATGGAAATAGGAAAGCGGTTGATATGCCTAAAATTATTAAGAATATACAATCTGTTAACCCAGTTTCTTTTGAAAGTGATTGGCACATGGCTGTTGCCAAAGTGGCCAACGAAATGTCAGATGATGATATGATGTTGATAACGGGTTCATTATATTTCATATCAGATGTAAGAAAACTTTTTGTTACAAAGTAACAACTTTTTGATTAAATTTTTAAAAGATTAATGATAATTATACAAAAATCGTATACACTAGATAATGTTATTAAAATAAGAAAATAACTATGTTATACTAAAATGGTGAATTTATAAAATTAGCCCACCAAATGTATTATGAAGGGATGAAAAATTGTGTTTGGATTTGGAACTAAAAACATTGGAATTGATTTAGGTACTGCTAATACAATTGTTTACGTTGACGGTAAAGAAATTGTATTAAGAGAACCTTCAGTTGTTGCTAAAAACACTAAAACTGGAGAAATCGTAGCAGTAGGACAAGAAGCTAGAGATATGATTGGTCGTACTCCAGCATCTATTTCAGCAATTAGACCTATGAAAGATGGTGTTATTGCTGACTACGAAACTACTGTAACTATGTTGAAATACTACATTAATAAGACAGTAGGTCATGCAGCTGGTAAGCCATACGTTATGGTTTGTGTACCAAGTGGTATTACTGCAGTTGAAAAGAGAGCTGTTATTGATGCTACACGTGTAGCTGGTGCTAAAGATGCTTATGTCATTGAAGAACCATTTGCTGCAGCTATCGGGGCAGGATTACCAATTATGGATCCAACTGGTAGTATGGTTGTTGACATTGGTGGTGGAACTACTGATGTTGCTACTATTTCATTAGGTGGTATTGTTTCAAGCAGATCATTGCGTGTAGCTGGTGATCGTTTGAATGATGCTATTGCTGCATACATTCGTAAGAAGTACAACCTATTAATTGGTGAAAGAACCGCTGAAAAATTAAAGTGGGATATCGGTTCAGCTTCTATTGAAGCGGCAAAAGATATTGAAAACGTAACTATTCGTGGTAGATATCTATTAACTGGTTTACCAAAGAGTATTGAAATTTCAGCTGAAGATGTTGCTGAAGCTATTGCAGAACCAATTCAAGAAATTATTGGAACTGTTAAGGAAACTCTAGAAGAAACATCTCCTGAAATTTCAGCTGATGTAATTGATCATGGTATCGTATTAACTGGTGGTGGAGCTTTACTAAAGAACTTACCTCAAGTTATTTCAGAAGCAACTAAAGTTCCAGTTTCTATCGCTAAGAACCCGCTAGATTGTGTTGCAATCGGAACTGGTGAATCACTAAAAAGTATTGATATAATGAAGAGAAAATAGTTTAAATAAGCGGGGAGTTTAGCTTCCCGCTTATTTGCTAGTTGGAGGGTTGAATAATGCGTAAATTTTTCTCCAAAAAGAAGTGGTTTTCTGTAATACTAGTAGTCATAGTATGTTTGGGATTTATTTCTCTTTCAGTTTCTACTAGAAATAAGAAATCAATGCCACCTTTTATTCAACGCTTTGGTAATGATGTAGTGGGAATAGCTAATTGGACTATTGCAACCCCAGCAAATGCGTTAAGACATGGCGGCGAAACAATAAACAATTTGATTAACACTTATAAAGAGAATCAAAGACTAAAGACACAAGTTGAAAATATTGCTACTACCAAGGTTAGAGATCAAGCACTACAAAGTGAAAATGCTCAATTGAAACGTGAATTGGATATAAAAAACGGTTTAACTGATTATCATCCTATCGTTGCTGAAGCATTGATTAGAACTCCTTCCGCATGGCAAAACCAGTTTGTTATCAATAAGGGTAAATCTGCTGGAGTAGCAAAGAATATGCCAGTATTAGCTAGCAAAGGATTAGTAGGTAGAGTTATCGAAGTTAACAATTCAAATAGTAAAGTTGAATTAATTTCTGATACTGTAGATGCTGATGATAAGTTCTCAGTAGAAATTACTAATAAGAATGGCGATACTGTAAATGGTATTATTAATGGCTATGATCGTAAAAAGGGTCAATTAATTATGGGTCATTTGAATACTAAAGTTAAAATTAAAGTCGGCGATACTGTATCTACTAATGGTTTAGGTGGAGTAACACCTAAAGGATTATATGTAGGAAAGGTATCCAAAGTAACTACAGACGATTATGGTACAGCTTCCAAAATATTTGTAAAAATTCCTGCTAATATGAATGATTTAGAGGCCGTTACAGTAATTAATAAGATGTCATAGGGGTGAATATTATGATAGAACATTCTCCAGTTAAATATGTGTTTATTATAGGTTTGTTCATATCTTTCTTTTTAGATGGATCCATATCATTAATATTTAGTCATCTTTTATTCGGACACTTATTATTCGTTCCTAATATTACATTTATTTGGTTATTTTATAATATGTATTTCGTTAGTAGAATGGATATTCATGTTTTATGGTGGGCAGCTTTAGCTGGTTTATTATATGATTGGTATTATAGTGGAATTATTGGTATTTATGTATTAGCTTTCCCATTAGCTATTTATATTGGAAAGCTTTTATATAAATATCTTCCATATAATATATTGACAGCAATGCTAGAATTTGTGATTAGCTTTGCATTTATTAATTTTTTTGCATTTGCTTTAAATCGATTGATGAGTGTTACAAATATGGCTGGAAGCTTCTTTTTATCGCATGCATTTTTGCCTACGATAGCATTTAATCTAGTTGTATTTTTGCTGTTATATGTGCCTATTGGCGTTATGTTTGATCGAATTGAGTAAGAAGAGATAGAAGATAAGAGGAGTATCTGTTAATGCAATCTGTAGTACTTAAAGGAACCCAAGCGGGATATGAATTAATTATAAAAGAAAATGCAAGCATTCGAGAAATTCTAGTAGATTTGAAACAATTGCTAGATGGCTTGTCTGAAAAAAACAGTAATAGTGACGAAACATTACAATTAAATGTTCAAATGGGTAACCGTATAATGTCACAAGACGATAAAAATGATATTATTAAGTTAGTCAATGAACATGATAACTTATCAGTAGGTAGTTTCTTATCTAATGTAATTACTAAAGAAGAATCTAAAAAGATAATGGCTGAAAGAAACGTTGAAGTTATGAGCCGTGTTATAAGAAATGGTCAAGAAGTCAACGTCGATGGCGATGTATTGTTCTTTGGTAAAATTCATGAAGGTGGTAAATTATTTGCTACCGGAAACATCTTTAATATGGGAACAATTGAAGGAATTGTACAGGCTGGTTTTCCTGATAATGAAAACAAATTAATTATCGGAAATTTACATACTGCACAACAAGTTCGTGTCGGAGAACAATATGATATTGTTGATGACAAGCCCATTGAAGATTCCGCGAAGACGGTTATTTATGTAAATGATTTACATGTTTTAAGTTATGGTAAAATAAACAATCTAAAAGAGATTAATCCAAAATTCTTTAATCGAATTGGAGGCATTGAATAATGGGAAAAGCCATTGTAATTACATCTGGTAAAGGTGGAGTTGGAAAGACAACTTCAAGTGCTAATATTGGAATTGCTTTAGCAATGATGGGTAAGAGAGTATGTCTTATCGACTTAGATATCGGTTTAAGAAACCTAGACGTTGTTATGGGTCTTGATAATCGTGTTATGTATGATATTGTTGATGTGGCAACTGGAAGAGTTAAATTAGTTCAAGCATTAGTTAAAGATAAGCGCTTTGATGATTTATTATACTTATTACCAGCCGCTCAAAATACTGATAAAACTGCTTTAAATGAAGAACAAGTAAAAGGAATTGTTGATGAATTAAAGCCTGATTTTGATTACGTATTTATTGATTGCCCAGCGGGAATTGAACAAGGATTTGTTAATGCCGTATCTGGTGCTGATGGCGCTATTGTAGTTACAACTCCAGAAATATCTGCGGTTAGAGATGCTGATCGTGTAATTGGATTATTAGAACAACATCCATTGCAAGAATCACCAAAATTAATCATTAACCGTATTAGAAAGTCATTAATGGAAGACGACAGTTATATGGATGTTGATGAAATTACTACTCATTTAGGAATTGATTTATTAGGAATTATTTTAGATGATGATAAAGTAATTAGTACTTCCAATAGTGGTAAATCTATTGTTATGAATCCTGATAATCCAACAGCGCAAGGATACCGTAATGTCGCTAGAAGATTAGAGGGCGGAACTGTCCCATTAATGAAGATTGATTTAGCTAAACCAAGCTTCTGGGAAAGATTTAAACATTTATTTAGTCATAAACATAATTAATATAGATTGATTTAATTGTAAAATTAAGTTATTCTATATATTAATATTAAAGACATTGATCAGGAATGTATTTATTTATAAATCAAAGAGAGCTTAAGATTGGTGAGATTTAAGCATTTATTTTAAATATTCACGCCTGTGAGTTGTTATTCTGAACGTAAATAGGAATTTCCGGTGTAATCCGTTATCTTCGAGTCTTTGACTCACTGAGCTATTTTGCGCGAGCAAGGTAGAAAATTAGGTGGCACCGCGTTTATAACGTCCTTTTGGCATATTGCTGAAAGGACGTTTTTTTACATAGGGAGGAAAGTTAGATGCAATATATTTTAGAGATACTTCCGTCATTGTTTTCGGGGGTAGTAACAACATTAGAAATTTTTATTTTAACCATCATATTATCTATTCCTTTAGGAATATTAGTTTCATTAGCATTAACTGCAAAAAAACTTATTAGAGTAATTTTTGAATTTTACGTATGGATTATGCGTGGAACTCCATTGTTATTACAATTAATCTTCATTTTTTATGGATTGCCAATTATTGGAATTGTTTTCCCAAGATTTGAAGCTGCTTTAGTAGCATTCACCTTAAATTACGCAGCTTATTTTGCTGAAATTTTCAGAGGTGGATTTCAATCTATTCCTGACAACCAATTTGAAAGTGCTAAGATGCTTAGATTAAGTAAATGGCAAACCTTAACTAAAGTGGTTATTCCACAAGTCGTAAAGATTGTTTTACCATCAATTGGAAATGAAGTAATCAACTTAGTAAAGGATTCATCTTTGGTTTACGTAATAGGTATAGGTGATTTACTACAAGCAGGAAATATTGCAACAGCACGTGATGTTACATTGGTTCCACTAATTTTAGTAGCTGTATTTTATTTAGCATTAACAGCTGTATTAACAGTGGTATTGAAGAAAGTAGAACAACACTTTGACTACTGGAGATAGGGGGTAAATATATGTTTGAAGTTAAAAACTTAAATAAAAGTTTTCAAGGTAAAACTATCATCAAGGACACTAGTTTACGAGTACAAGATGATGAAATATTAGGGATAGTTGGACCATCCGGAGCCGGAAAAACTACATTGTTAAGATGTATAACTGGGTTAGAAATAGCTGATTCTGGGGAATTCTATATTGATGGCAAGAAGTTTGATCCTACTGATGATTCACAATCAGTTATTGGTGTAGTATTCCAAGATTTTGGATTATTTCCTAATTTAACTGTAATGGAAAATATAATTTTAGCTCCCCAATTAGTTTTGAAAAAAAGTAAAGAAGCGGCTAAAAAAGAAGCCCAAGTATTAATAGATAAATTGGATTTAACTGGTAAAGAAGATTTGTACCCATACCAATTATCTGGTGGTCAAAAACAACGTGTTGCTATCGTGAGAACCTTGGCAATGCATCCAAAAATTATTTGTTATGATGAACCTACATCAGCACTTGATCCTAGATTAAGTGAAGAAGTAGGAAAGATTATTCTTGATTTGAAGAAACAACATATAACTCAATTAGTAGTTACTCATGATACCTCATTTGCAAAACAAGTATCTGACAAAGTGAAGGAAGTTAAACCTTTTAAAGAGGGGGAATAATTAATGAACTTTAAGTTGCCACGCATTATAAAAGCTGCGGGTGTGGTATTGATATTATCAATTATCTTAACTGGCTGTACCTCCGTTACAAAGAAAGCAGACGTTCATGATAATTGGAATACTATACAAAAGAAAAAGAATGTAGTTATTGGTTTGGATGTAACTTTTGTTCCAATGGGATATGAAAACAAACAAGGTAATATTACCGGCTTTGATGTGGACTTAGCTAAAGCAGTGTTTAAAGGATCAGGTATTAAACCAGTATTTCAGCCTATAGATTGGTCAATGAACGTTACTGAATTGCGTAATACCACTATAGACTTAATATGGAATGGCTTTTCTGTTACTCCAGAAAGAAAAAAAGTAGTTAACTTTACCAAACCATATCTTTCTAATGACCAAGAACTAGTATCTTTAAAATCATCACATATAAATCAATTTAAGGATATGAAAGGTAAATATCTTGGTGTACAAGGTGGATCATCTGGTTTAAATGACATAAATGACCAACCTAAAGTTTTAAAGCAATATATTAAAAAACAATCTCCAATCTTATATAATTCCTTTACTAATGCTTTCATTGATTTAAATCATGGGCGAATTAGTGGATTATTAATTGATAGTACCTATGCTAATTACTATATTGCTCATCAACCTAATCCAAATATATACAAAGTAATAAGTGGTAAATTCCCACAAGAACAATTTGGTGTTGGTGTGCGTAAAGGTGATAAGAAACTAAGAAATTATATTAACAAATCTCTAGATAGATTAGCTAAAAATGGTGAACTAAAGAAGATTTGTCAAAAATGGTTTGGAAATCGTTATAAAACACCATTGTTAAAATTAACTAACAAGAAAAATTAGAGGTGGATGTTTTGTTTAAAAAACTATCAAATGGTGTGGGAATTAATGTAATTCCTACGCAAAAATTTAAAACAATATCGTTTACGTTTGATTTAATTAGTCCGGTTAAAGAGGAAAATTTCGCAAAAAGAGCAGTTTTAGCTCAATTATTAGAAACTAGCAATTCTGATTATCCTTCCCAATCTAAATTGGCTCGTCACTTGTCAGCAATGTATGGAGCTAGCTTTGGAACCAATATTTTAAGATATGGTAATTTATCTATTTTAAGAATTAATCTAAGTATTCCTAATCCTCGTTATGTAGATGGTCAAGATGATTTATTAAAACATGCTATTGAATTTTTATATAGTGTAGTTTTTAAACCTTTAGCAAACGATGATCATTTTGACGATAAGACTTTTAATCTTCAACTTGCTAACATGAAAAAATATGTTGCATCTATTCCTGATGATAAACAATATTTGGGTTCTATAAAATTAAAGGAAATGTATTTTAAAAATTGTCCTAGCCGAGGAAATTTCTTATTTGGAAAAGTTAGTGACTATGATGAACTAACTTCTTCTAATGAATATGATTATTATCAAAATTGTATAAACAATGACAATATGATTGTTTCAGTTATTGGGGATGTCGATGTTAATTCAATTTATGAATTATTCGGCAATTTTGAAATAACTAATAGAAAAGATATTTATGAAATTGAACCATTAAGAAATAACCAATCTACTAAAAAAGTTGAAAGTGTGACTCAAAGGATTACTTCATCACAAAGTTACCTTAACTTGGGATATAATTTACCAGTTTTCTTTGATGATGATAATTTTATGGCAGCAATAATATTTAATGCTGTTTTTGGTGGTACTCCACAATCTAAATTATTTAAAAATGTAAGAGAAAAGAATAGCTTGGCATATTATGCAAATAGTATTTATAATTCCATTAATGGTTTTATGATGGTTAGTGCTGGTATAGATTATAAGAACAAAGACAAGGTCATAGATATAGTAAACCAAGAATTAGAAAATATTAGTAATGCTCTTGTTGATTTAGAAACTTTAAATAACATTAAATCAGAGATGATCAATGCAAAAATGGCTGTCTTAGATAGTCCAAGACAAAGCATGGAACAATCATTTGTAAACAGCTTATTAGGCAGAAATTCTGATTATCAACAATGGGTAGAACGAGTTAAAGCAGTTTCTATAAATGATATTGCTAACGTTGCCAAAAAAGTTCAACTAAATTCAGTATTCTTTTTAGATGGGCGGATGTAAAATGAAAGTTACTAAGTATGAAAAGTTTAATGAATGTATTTATACTGATGAATTAGATAATGGTCTTTCGATAGCAGTAATTCCGAAGAAAGATTTTCATAAAACTTTTGCCACATTATCTACTAAGTATGGATCCATTAATCGAAATATTGGAGATAAGACTTATCCAGCAGGTATAGCACATTTTTTAGAACACAAGATGTTTGATAAAAAAGATTATGATGCCATGGATTTATTCTCCGAATATGGTGCTTCTTCAAATGCATTTACTAGTTTTAACAAAACTAGTTATTTATTTTCTACTACTGACAAAGTAAAAGAGAATTTAAATGTATTACTAGATTTCGTGCAAGATCCTTATTTTGATGCCAAAAAGGTGGAAAAAGAAAAGGGGATTATAGGACAAGAAATCAGCATGTACGATGATGATCCAGGTGCGGTGTTGTATTTTAAAACCATTCAGAACATGTTTCCTGACACACCATTAAATGTAGATATTGCAGGTACAGCTGATTCTATCGATAAAATTACAGTTCAAGATTTATATGACTCATATAATCATTTCTATCAACCAAGTAATATGCAACTTACAGTTGTGGGAAATGTAAAACCAGAAGAAATTTATCAATGGACAAAAGACAATCAAGATAAGAAAACTTTTGAGGACCGTAAACCAGTTGAACCATATACAATTTCATCTAATCAAATTAATCCAAGTGTTATAAATCATATGGACGTGATTAGACCTAAGGTAGCAATTGGAATTAAAGGTGGTTCAAAATATAATGGCAATTTAAGATATGAATTAGCTATATCCTTGTTACTGGAACTATTATTTACAGAAGGTTCTCCAATTTATGAAAAACTTTATGATCAAGGAATTATTGATGATTCATTTGGGTTTGATTTTGATTGTGAAGATCAATTTAACTTTGCTATCATCGCAGGTGAAACTGATAAAGCAGATTTACTTGTGAAAAACATTAAAAATATTTTGTCAGATTTCGAAGAACTATTAAGTCATTCACAAAAAGAATTCGAATTAATGCAAAAAGAAGAAATTGGACAACATATTTCAATGATGAATTCGATAGAAACCATTGCTAATAATATTGGAAGTTCTGATCATAATTATGCTAATTTATATGATGAAATTGAGATTATACAGTCATTAACATTAAATGATTTAATTGATTTCGGTAAAAAATTCATAAATGTTGACAACACAGTAGTTAATATGATTTTACCTAAAAATAATTAGAGATAAATTTAGTTTATAATGAGAATTATGATATACTTGAAACGTAAAAATAATGATAAGTGGAGTAATTTTTATGGAAAATAATAAAGGAAAACAAGTAGAAATTGGTAAGTCACTACATGATGCACGTGTTGCTAAAGGATTATCCTTAGATGACATTCAAAAGACTACCAAAATTCAAAAGCATTATCTTGAAGCCATTGAACAAGAAAACTTCGATGAACTTCCTGGTGATTTTTACGTTCGTGCTTTTATTAAACAATTCGCTGATACAGTTGGAGTTGACGGTACAGAATTGTTGAACGAACATGATGAAGATTTGCCAGATACCCAAAGTCCTGAATATGAAGAAACTGTTTCAGGGGATAACTTTAGTAGACGTATTGCTGACAGCAATCGTGAACAAAAGCGTGATTCATTGCGTAAATTAATTCCAACTGCTGGAATTGTAATTGGAATAATTATTGTAGTTTGCGTAGTTTGGGGTGTAGTCGTACATACAAATAATTCATCACAAACTAGCATCAGTAGCAGCTCAGTTTCAGTTACTGGTTCTTCAGAAACTTCTAGTTCTGTAAAGAAGAATAAGAAACCAGCAAAACAAAAGAGCAAGAAAGCCAAAACAACAATTAAAGAAGTTAGTGCTACTGAATACAATGTTAAGGGTGCAAAAAAAGCCAACACAGTTAACTTAAAGGCTTCTGACAGAGCATGGTCATCAGTAACAGTTGATGGCAAGCAAATATACCAAGGCTCCTTAATGGCTGGTAACAAGAAAGATATCAAGTTACCTGAAAATGCTAAAAAGGTAGTTATTTCACTTGGTAATGTTAGAGGTTCTAAGATTGATGTTAACGGTACTGAATTGAAGTTAGACAAGAACACACCTTTAACAGCTCAATTAACATTGAACTTTAATAAATAATAAAAGGGCTTTATAAGCCCTTTTTTGATTGAATTTGGAGGAAAAATAATGAATTTACCTAATAGATTGACACTTATTAGAATCTGCATGATTCCACTATTTATTTTATTGTTATCATGTTCTATTAATATGGGAGTTGTAGTTTGGCTAGGAACTACTATCCAAATTACTAGAATTGTTGCTGCAGTTATTTTTGCAGCTGCATGTATAACTGATTTCTTGGATGGACAAATAGCTAGAAGACAACACTTAGTTACGAACTTTGGTAAATTTGCTGATCCTTTAGCTGATAAGATGATTGTTATGTCTGCCTTCATTATTTTAGTTTCATTTGGTTATGTCCCAGCATGGGTTGCAGCAGTAATTGTTTGTCGTGAATTGGCAGTTACAGGTTTAAGATTGATAGTTGTTGAAAATGATGGAAAGGTAATTGCAGCTGCATGGCCTGGTAAAATTAAGACATTTAGCCAAATGCTATCTATCATATTATTACTACTAAACGATTTTCTATACATTCCTTTTGTAGGCGTTGGTATAGGAACTGTTTTACTATATGTATGCTTGTTCTTTACTGTTTACTCAGGTGCTGAATACTTTATTAAGAGTCGTTCCATCTTTTCTGATTCTTTTGAATAAACTAAAATTTCGTTTACTTAGTTTGGAAGAGGAGAATTATTTATGAAATTTGATACTTCTGTAGTTAACAAATTAATTGATAAAGACATTACTATAACTGGTGCAGAAAGCTTAACAGCAGGGATGTTTCAATCTACCATAGGTAGTGTACCTGGAGTTTCAGCTATCTTTTCTGGTGGCTTTGTCACTTATTCAAATGAAGCTAAAGCTAGTTTGTTAGATATACCAACTGAAGTTATTAATACCTACGGGGTAGTTTCTAGTGAAGTTGCTGAATGGATGGCAAAACAATCTAAGAAGAAAATGGGAGTAGACGTCGGTGTATCATTCACCGGTGTCGCAGGTCCAGATAGTCTAGAAGGAAATCCAGCAGGAACTGTATATATAGGAATTGATTATTTAGATCATAAAACTTTTGCTAAAAAATGTTTGTTTGATGGAAATAGAGAATCTGTTCGTGAACAGTCTGTTGCTATGGCACTAAAAATGATTGAAGCAGAATATAAAAAATAATACGAACTTTTGTTCTGTTTTAGCTTGCTTTTTTCAAAATACATTAGTATAGTATAAATATAGATTGATAAGAAAAGGGAGGTCATTGAATGGCTGATGAACGTAAAGCAGCTCTTGATGGAGCTTTAAAACGAATTGAAAAAGAATTCGGTAAAGGTTCAATCATGAGAATGGGTGATCGTGGAGATACCAAAATTTCCACAATTCCTACTGGTTCACTTGCACTAGATAATGCTCTAGGTGTTGGTGGTTTTCCACGTGGAAGAATTGTAGAAATCTATGGACCTGAAAGTTCTGGTAAAACTACTATTGCTCTACAAGCAGTTGCCGAAGTACAAAAACAAGGTGGAACTGCTGCATATATTGATGCTGAAAATGCATTGGACCCAGTATACGCAACTAATCTAGGTGTAAATATTGATGACTTACTATTATCACAACCAGATACTGGTGAACAAGGATTACAAATTTGTGATGCTTTAGTTTCCAGTGGTGCTATTGATATTGTAGTTGTTGATTCTGTTGCTGCATTAGTTCCAAGAGCTGAAATTGAAGGTGAAATGGGTGACGCTCACGTTGGTTTACAAGCACGTTTGATGTCACAAGCACTTCGTAAGCTTTCTGGTTCAATTAACAAGACTAAAACAATTGCATTATTTATTAACCAAATTAGAGAAAAAGTTGGGGTTATGTTTGGTAATCCTGAAACTACTCCTGGTGGTAGAGCTTTGAAGTTCTATTCAACTATTAGACTTGAAATTAGAAGAGCTGAACAAATTAAAGACGGTACTAATATTATTGGTAACCGTACTAAGATCAAAGTTGCCAAAAACAAGGTAGCTCCTCCATTTAAACGTGCCGAAGTTGACATTATGTACGGTGAAGGTATTTCCCAAACTGGTGAACTTGTCGACATGGCCGTAGAAAAGGATATTATTGATAAAGCAGGTTCATGGTACTCATACGGTGATGAACGTATTGGTCAAGGTCGTGAAAATGCTAAGAAATACTTATCCGAAAATCCTGATAAAATGGACGAAATCAATAAGAAGGTCCGTGCTGCTTATGGTATGGGCGATGATGATGACGAAAACAAGTCAGAAGAAACTGAAGATAAGTCTAAAGAAGACAAATAAGAAAGAGCCGAAAGGCTCTTTTTATTTGTCTAAACGGTATAGATGAGTTGACACTTTCACTAGTAAAATTTAAAATATAGTAGTGCTGACTTTGTTAGTACTGTTTAATGAACAATTTAATTACAATAAGATGATGTGGAGGTGCAATAAGCCTATGACTTATTTATTACCTATAATCCTCGCAATCATCGCTGCTTTTGTGATTGGAATTCTTGTGGGTACAGTATCTAATAAAAAGATAGTTGATAAGAAATTATCAAAGGCTCACGAGAGTGCACAAGATATTTTGGAAGATGCTAAGCGACAAGCTCAAACTTCAGCTAAAGAAGCAATTCTGGAAGCTAGAGAAAAGAGTAACCGTTATCGTTCTAGCATTGAAAAAGAAATTAAGCAAAGAAGAGTTGAAGTACAACGTCAAGAAAATCGTTTGATCCAAAGAGAAGATTCTTTAGATCGTAAAGACGACGCTTTTGATAAACGTGAAGGTTCTTTGAATCGTAGAGAAGAAAAGCTTAATTCCAACCAAAAAGAACTTGAACAAAAGCAACAGCAAGCCGATGCGCTAGTTAAACAACGTCAAGTAGAGTTAGAACGTATTTCTTCACTTTCACAAAAAGAAGCACAAGATTTAATTATTAGCGAAACTAAGAATGAATTAGCTGATGAACGTGCTAAGATGGTGAAGGATAGTTATAATCTCGCTCGTAAAGAATCATCTGAAAACGCCAAGAATCTGGTGATTGAAGCTATTCAACAAAGCGCTGCAGATATTGTATCCGAAACTACAGTTTCAGTTGTAAATCTTCCTAATGATGACATGAAGGGAAGAATTATTGGTAGAGAAGGTAGAAATATTAGAACCTTCGAAACTTTAACTGGAATTGATTTAGTTATTGATGATACTCCTGAAGCGGTTGTATTGAGTGGATTTGATCCAATTAGACGTGAAGTTGCTAAGATGGCTTTGGAAAGTCTAATTAAGGATGGTAGAATCCATCCTGCTAGAATTGAAGAGATGGTGGAAAAAAGTCGTCGAGAACTTGATGAAAAAATTCAAGAAATTGGTGAAGAAACTGTATTCGATTTAGGAATTCATTCTATGAATCCTGAAATGATTATGATGATTGGTAAATTGAAGTTTAAGATTTATCGTGGTCGTAATGTTTTGAACCATTCTATTGAAGTTGCGAAGTTGTCAGGAGTCTTAGCTGCCGAATTAGGTGAAGATGTCGTACTAGCTAAACGCGCAGGATTATTGCACGAAATTGGTCGCTCTGCTGATAATGAAATTGAAGGTTCACATATTGAACTTGGGGTAGATTTAGCTAAGAAGTTTAAAGAAAGCCCTGTAGTTATTGATTCAGTTTCATCAGATATTGATGGAAATGAACCTAAATACATTATTTCTGAGTTAGTAAATATTGCAAACAAGATTGCAAATGCTAGACCAGGTGCAAAGAGTAAATCTCTTGAGAGCTTTGTTCACCGATTGGAGAGCTTAGAAGCTATTAGTGATAGCTTTGATGAAGTCCAAAAGAGTTATGCTATTCAAGCTGGACGTGAAATAAGAGTGATTGTTAAACCAGAAAAAGTTTCTGATACTCAAGCAGTTGTTTTAGCTAGAGATATTAAGAATAAGATTGAAGAGGATATGGAATATCCTGGTCATATTAAGGTTACAATTATTAGAGAAGTTAGATCAATTGAATATGCAAAATAAAAAAAGGCCTTGGGCCTTTTTTATTTTAGTTAAAACGGTGTAAAATTATAAGTATAATATTAACGAATTGAGGAAAAATATGAAGATTCTATTTTTAGGTGATGTGGTAGGAAATATAGGTGTAGATAAGGTTAGCCAATATTTACCTATTTTAAAGAGAGATTATAAACCACAATTAACAATTGTTAATGGAGAAAATGCGACATCTTTTGGACGTGGTATTAATAAAAAAGTTTATAAAGAAATTATGAATGCTGGAGCCGATGTTATTACTTTGGGAAACCATGCATGGAATAATGAAGAAATATTTGATTTTATTGATGATACTGAAAAATTGGTTCGTCCATTAAACTTCCCAGGAAAAAATGTTCCGGGAAGAGGTTATACTATTGTTAATATTAACGGTAAGAAATTGGCTGTTATTAATTTACAAGGCCGTATTTTTATGGATCCTATTGATGATCCGTTTGCTGAAGTAGATGAATTAGTCAACAAATTAAATCATGAAGTTGATTATATTTTTGTTGATTTTCATGCGGAAACTACCAGTGAAAAAAGAGCGATGGCTATGTATCTTGATGGTAGAATTTCTGCATTGGTTGGTACCCATACACACGTACAAACTAATGATAATCAAGTCTTACCTAAGGGAACTGCATTTATTACAGATGCCGGAATGTGTGGACCATTTGATAGTGTGTTAGGAATGAAATATGAAAATATTATTCATCGTTTCTTAACACAACGTCCAACTAGATTTGAAGTAGAAACTTCTGGAAATGGAATTATTTCCGGTTGTGTAATTGATTTACGAGATGATGGAACTGCTAGATCTATCAAGAAAATTTTAATTAATCCTAATAATCCATATCAAGGCTAATTTGAGGGGTAGTGAATTAAATGACTAAAACAGCAAAATTGACACCAATGATGGAACAATATCAAAAGGTGAAGGATAAGTATCCGGATGCCTTTGTTTTTTACCGCTTAGGTGATTTTTATGAAATGTTTAATGATGATGCCGTAAAAGGTGCACAGATATTAGAGCTAACTTTAACATCTAGAAGTAAAAGCGCTAAAAATCCTATACCTATGTGTGGTGTCCCTCATAAAGCAGTAGAAACATATATCGATACCTTGATTGATAAGGGGTATAAAGTAGCCATTTGTGAACAAATGGAAGATCCTAAGTTGGCTAAGGGAATGGTTAAAAGAGCGGTTACTCAATTAATTACTCCTGGTACTAGAACTACTATGGGTGCCGAAAATGCTAAGGATAATAACTATTTGACCGCTATTGAATATACACAAGGAAAATACGGTTTTGCTTATGCAGAGTTATCCACAGGTGAATTAAAGACTACAGTTTTATCTAGTATTGATAGCGTTGTAAATGAATTAATGATGCTACAAACTAAGGAAGTTATTGTAAATGATCAAATAAAAGATCGCGATGTAAAAATTATTAAGAAGTTGGGTATTTTAGTATCTCATCAAGAAGACAGCAAATCTGTCGAATCAATGGAATACCTTTCTGCTAATTTACAAAGTGACATTGAAAAAGCTGTTATTCATCGTTTAACCACTTACATTACTGATACGCAAAAACGTAGTCTATCACATATGAAAGCAGCACAACCTTATCAACCTGCTGAATTCTTAAAGATAGATCATAATTCACAATACAATCTTGAATTAACTAAAAACATTCGAACTAATAAAAAATCAGGCAGTCTATTATGGCTTCTTGATGAAACGAAAACCGCTATGGGTGGCCGTAAGTTAAAAGAATGGATTGATCATCCATTAGTAAATAAAAATACAATTTTATCGCGTCAAAATTCTGTAGATGATTTATTGAATCATTACTATGAACGTAGTGAAATAGCTGATTTATTAGTTAAGGTATATGATTTAGAACGTTTAGCTGGTAAAGTTTCATTTGGCTCCGTTAATGGAAGAGACTTAGTACAATTAAAAACATCATTACGTCAAATTCCTAAAATTAAGTATGTATTGGATGAAATGGGTTCAGATTCATTCGCTGATATTGATGCTGATTTAGATCCAGTAGAGGATGTAGCTGATTTAATTGAAGATGCCATTATTGATGAACCACCACTTTCTGTTACTGATGGAGACATAATCAAAGATGGATATAATGAAGTCTTAGATAAATATCGAGATGCCATGAATAACGGTAAGCAATGGATAGCAGAATTAGAAGATAAAGAACGTAAAGCTACTGGTATAAATAACTTGAAAATTGGTTATAATCACGTTTTTGGTTACTATATTGAAGTTTCTAAGGCAAACTTAAGTAAATTACCAGAAGACAGATATGAAAGAAAACAAACACTAACCAATGCAGAAAGATTTTCTACTCCTGAACTAAAAGAAAAAGAAAAACTAATTATTGAAGCACAAGAAAAATCTAAAACACTAGAATACGAAATTTTTAGTAAGATAAGAGAAGTAGTAAAGAAAGCCATTCAAAGACTTCAAACAGTGGCTAGTGCAGTTTCTAGTTTGGACGTCTTGCAAAGCTTTGCTGCAGTTTCCGATGAATATCGTTTGGTAAAACCTAAACTAAATGAAAATCATGAATTAGAAATTGTCGATGGACGTCATCCAGTAGTTGAAAAAGTAATGGGACATCAATCATACGTTCCTAATGACGTTAAGATGGATCCTAAGACCAATATTCTTTTAATTACCGGGCCTAATATGTCAGGTAAAAGTACTTATATGCGTCAATTAGCTTTAAGCGTTATTATGACGCAAATAGGTTGCTTTGTTCCTGCTAAGTCAGCAAATATGCCTATTTTTGATCAAATATTTACTAGAATTGGTGCTGCTGATGATTTAATTTCTGGTCAAAGTACATTCATGGTGGAAATGCAAGAATCTAACAATGCTATTCAAAATGCTACTGAAGATAGTTTAATTTTATTCGATGAAATTGGTAGAGGTACTGCTACTTATGATGGAATGGCACTTGCACAATCTATCATTGAATATGTTCATAATCATATTCATGCTAAGACACTTTTCTCTACTCATTATCATGAATTAACAGAACTTTCTAAATCATTGCCAGAGCTAAAAAATGTTCATGTAGGGGCAGTTGAGAAGAATGGTGAATTAGTATTCTTGCACAAGGTTAAGTCTGGAGCTGCTGATAAATCATACGGGATTCACGTAGCTAAGCTAGCAGGATTACCAGATTCACTACTAAATCGTGCAGACAACATCTTAAATGATTTAGAAAATGCTGATAAAAGCAAAAATATTAGCAATGATAAAGTTAAAGATGATTATGATACAGAAAATACCACTGCAGAAGAAAATAAAACGGTGGAATTAACTAATAATGCTGAGCCAGCAGAATTATATACTGATGATAATCAAGAACAACAATTATCTTTATTTAAGGACGAAGAACCAGTAAAAAATAATAAAAAACCTCATGATAATAATCCAATCCTAAAAGAGATTAAAGAGTTAGATTTAATGTCTAAAACTCCTATGGAAATTATGAATGAAGTTTATAAATGGAAACGTGAAATGGATAATAAGTAGGAGGTTTTAATCTTGCATAAAATACATGAATTATCTTCAATCTTAGCTGATCAAATTGCTGCTGGAGAAGTGGTAGAAAGACCAGCTTCAGTGGTAAAAGAATTAGTAGAAAATTCTATTGATGCTAATAGTACACAAATAGATATTAACGTCGAAGATGCAGGATTAAAGAGTATTGAAATTATTGATGATGGAATAGGTATAGCTCATGATGACGTGGAATTAGCATTTAAGAGACATGCTACTAGTAAGATTAGTAATCCACGTGATTTATTTAGAGTACATTCTCTAGGTTTTCGTGGTGAAGCTCTTCCATCTATTGCATCCGTTTCAGATGTATTATTAAAGACTTCTACTGGTGATGAAGGTACCGAAATTCATATTCGGGGTGGAAAAACGTTAGAAGTTAAACCTGCCGAAGCAAGAAGAGGTACTAGTATTTTAGTAAAGGATATCTTCTTTAATACACCTGCAAGATTGAAATACATGAAAACCATTAAAACTGAATTGTCTAAAATTTCAGATATAGTGGATCGATTAGCAATCGGTCATCCAGATATTGCATTCTCTTTAGTTCACAACCATAGGGAAATATTACGAACTTCTGGTCGTAATAATTTGCAACAAGTTATTGGTGATATATATAGTGCAAAAAATTTAAAACGAATTATCAAAATTGATAATCAAGACGATGATTTTAAAATAGATGGATATGTTAGTTTGCCAGAATTAACTAGAGCTTCCAGAAATTACGTTACTATCACATTAAATGGTAGATATGTTAGAAGTAATGCCATTTTTAAATCTATCATAGATGGTTATGGTTCTAAGTTAATGGTTGGAAGATATCCTATAGCAGTATTGAATATAAAATTAGATCCTACATTAACCGACGTAAATGTACATCCAACTAAGCAAACAGTCCGTATAAGTAAGGAAAGACAATTATGCGATTTGATTTCTAATACTATTTATAACACTATATTCAAGAAAAATTTGATTCCGGAAGTAATGACAAGAGATCGTGCTGTTAAGCCAAGATACAGTAACGAACAATTACAATTTCAACTTAATCAGATTTCTAGAGAAAATAAATCGGACTATGTGGATGAATCATTTAGTGATAATGATTTATTAAACGAAAATCATGAAAATAATTATGATGAGTTTAATCATAATGATGAAAATGATGTTGAATTAGAAAATGTAGATGATGTAATTAAGATTACTAGTTCCGATCAATTAAATGATTCCGACGTTATTAATTTTAAGAATAAATATACAGAAGAAGCATTGCCATTTGGAAATCAGAATACTGAAAAAGAGGTTCAAGAAGATACTGACACTGTAAGATTTCCTAGATTAGTATATATAGGACAACTTCATGGTACTTACTTGTTGGCAGAATCAGCTGATGGAATGTACATCATCGATCAACATGCGGCGCAAGAAAGAATCAACTATGAACGTTTTAGAACTGAAATTGGTGAGGTATCTGACGACCAACAAAAGTTGCTAGTTCCGTTGGTTTTAGATTACCCTAATAGGGATGCACTAATTATTGAAGAAAATATAGATGTATTAAAAGATGTTGGTATTAATATTGAACCGTTTGGAAAAAATAGTTTTGTAGTTAAACAACATCCAACTTGGATTCCCGAGGGACAGGAAGAAGAAACTATAAAAGAAATGATTGATTGGGTGATTCAAAAGAAGAACATTTCTATTGCATCATTTAGAGCACAAACAGCTATTATGATGAGCTGTAAACGTGCTATTAAAGCAAATCATCATTTAGATAGAGCACAAGCAGTGCATTTAATTGATGAACTATCCACAGTTAATAATCCATTTAACTGTCCACATGGTCGTCCTGTTTTAGTTTCATTCTCTAATACAGATATGGAAAAAATGTTTAAGAGAATTCAAGACCCACACAGTCATAATAATTTTATGTAAATGAGGAAAAGATATGTTTGAATATTTAAAAGGAATTATAGAAGATGTAGAACCTGGATATATCGTTATTGATGTTAATGGAGTCGGGTATTTAGTTTATACAGCTGATCCATATCAATATGATATTGATAGTGAAAAAAAGGTAAAAGTTTTTATTCACCAATCTGTCACAGATTCGTCACAAACTTTATATGGCTTCGCTAGTAAAGAAATTAAGAGCATTTTTGAAAAATTATTGAATGTTTCTGGTATTGGACCTAAGAGTGCTTTAGCTATTTTGGCCGGTAATGATCCTAAATCACTACTAAACGCAATTAATTCAGAAAACGTAAGTTATTTAACTAAGTTTCCTGGAGTGGGCCAAAAGACAGCTAAGCAAATTATTTTGGACTTGAAAGGTAAATTGGATGATATCGCTCCATCATTATTTGATGATTTCGATAGCATTGAAAAGCAAGCCAAGAAACAAGATACTAATACTGAATTAGAAGATGCATTGCAAGCATTAGCAGCTTTAGGATATACTAGTCGTGACGTTAAGAAAGTCAGAAAAGAATTAGAAGCTAAAGATCCAATGAGTACAGATGAATACTTAAGTAATGGATTGAGAATATTAACACAATTTTAAGGAGGGAAAATCTAGATGGACGATAACCGCATCATTTCAGGAGATAGTGAAGGACAAGCGGAAGAATCATTAGAAAAATCTCTCCGTCCACAATACTTATCAGAATATATTGGACAATCAGATTTAAAAAAAGAATTGTCGGTTTATATAAAAGCGGCAAAACAACGTGAAGAATCTTTGGATCATGTTTTGCTTTATGGACCTCCAGGTTTAGGTAAAACCACCTTGGCAATGGTAATTGCAAATGAAATGGAAGTTGGTATAAAAACCACCAGTGGACCTGCAATTGAAAAGCCAGGAGATTTGGTAGCATTATTAAATGAACTACAACCAGGAGATATACTTTTTATCGATGAAATTCATCGACTACCTAAAATGGTGGAAGAAATGCTTTATTCAGCTATGGAAGATTTCTATGTGGATATAGTGGTAGGACAAGGCCCTACAGCTCATCCTGTTCATTTTCCACTTCCTCCATTCACTTTAATTGGTGCAACTACCAGAGCAGGATTACTTTCGGCTCCATTCCGTGATCGTTTTGGTATTGTTGAACATATGAAATATTATGATACTGATGATTTACAAGATATTGTAATTCGTTCTGCCGATATATTTAATACTAAAATATATGACCAAGGGGCTCACGAAATTGCAAGACGTTCACGTGGAACACCAAGAATTGCTAACCGATTGTTAAAACGAGTTAGAGATTTTGCTCAAGTATCTGAGAAGGATAATATCGATGTAGAAATCGTAGATAAAGCACTTAAGATGTTAGGTGTTGATGATCGAGGATTAGATGCTACTGATATTAAATTATTGAAAACGATGATTGAATATTATAATGGAGGTCCAGTTGGCTTGGCTACATTAGCTGCTAATGTGGGTGAAGAGACTGATACAATTGAAGAAATGTACGAACCATACTTATTGCAGATAGGTTTTATTAAACGTACTGCTAGGGGAAGAGTAGTAACTGCTGATGGGTATGAACATTTGCATTATCCTATAAACGATTTAAAATAATAACTGGACTAATGACTATATATTTGATAATCTAAAGTTACTAAGATTGGAAAGTACGGTGATATATTTATGCAATACAGTCAATACAGTGGATTTATTGTCCTAATTTTAATTTTTGCTGTTATGTATTTCTTGGTTATCAGACCTCAAAAGAAACAACAACAAAAACATGCACAAACATTAAAACAATTACAAAAAGGTGACCATGTTACTACTATTGGTCGTCTTCACGGAATTGTAGATGACATTAACGAAGAAGAAAAAACAGTTACTTTAGATTGTGATGGTATTTACTTAGTATTTGATTTAAATGCTGTTGCTAAAGTAACAACACGTGTTTCAGATACAAAAGAAGAAACATCAAAAGATACTACTTCAAAAGAAGATAGTGAAACTAAAAAAGACTAAAAGTTAGTTGGAAAAAGACAGTTTTCAGCATTGCTGAAAGTTGTCTTTTTTTGATACTAAACAATGTAATTATTCGTATGATATAATTATGCTAGTAATAAACAAAGATTGAAGGATAACCATGAAAAATAAAATTTTTAATTTTTTAAATTTATCGACTCAAAAAAAGATTGTTAAAGCAATTTGTGATTTTGATACAATTATTATTCATAGACATCAACGTCCTGATCCTGATGCTTATGGATCACAATTAGGATTAGCAAATATTATAAAAGCTTCTTTTCCTAAGAAACATGTTTATGCTGTGGGAAAACAATATAGTAGTTTTGATTGGCTAGGAAGTACAGACGAAATTGATGATGACGTTTATAAAAATGCATTAGTTATCGTTTGTGATACGGCTAATCAACCTCGAGTAGATGACAGTAGATATACTCAAGGAAAAATGATGATAAAAATTGACCACCATCCTAATGATGATCAATTTGGAGATATTATGTGGGTAGATCCTAAAGCATCAAGTACTTCTGAATTAATTTATGAATTATATGAATCATCACATAAATTAAAGATAAATGCAGAAGCCGGTAGATTGTTATATGCCGGAATTGTAGGAGATACTGGTCGTTTCAAATACCCAGCAACTTCTGCTAATACATTTAGAGTTGCTTCTAAATTAGCAGAACTTGATTTTTCTACTAGTAAAGTTAATACCATTGAATCATCAATTGATTTACCAATGGCAAGATTAGCAGCATATGTTTATGAAAATTTAAATATCGAAACTAGTGGTGCCGCATATTTAGTATTAACTGAAGAAATTTTAAAACAATATCATTTAGAGGATGAAAGCACATCAGCTGTAGTTCCTTTGCCTGGAAATATTGATCAAGTAGTATCATGGGCAATCTTTGTACAACAAAAAGATGGTAGCTATAGAATTCGTTTACGTTCCAAAGGACCTGCTATAAATGGATTAGCAAAAGAATTTGGTGGTGGCGGACATGCACTTGCTAGTGGTGCGGTCGCTAAAGATGATGATGAAATTAAGTCAGTAATTAGCAAACTAAATGAGATAGCTGCCGATTACAAAGGAGATAATTAGATGCCAAGTACATTTAAACAATATAATTTTAAGCCATTCCTAATGGATGCCTTAAACGAACTACATTTTTCTAACCCAACACCTATTCAAGAAAAAATAATTCCTGAAATTAGAAAGGGACGTAGTGTAGTAGGACAATCAGCAACTGGTAGTGGTAAAACTCATGCTTTTCTATTACCTATTTTTGATGATTTAAACATTGAACAATTAGAGGTTCAAGCAGTAATCACTACACCAAGTCGTGAATTAGCATACCAAATCTACGATAATGCTAAACAATTAGCTAAACATTGTGATAAAACTATTCATATTGCTAACTATGTTGGTGGAACTGATAAAGTAAGACAAATTGAAAAGTTGAAAAATGAACAACCACAAATCGTTATTGGTACTCCAGGAAGAATCGCGGATTTAATTAAGAGTCAACATTTAAAGGTTCATACAGCTAATAAATTAGTTATTGATGAAGCTGATATGACATTAGACTTAGGTTTCTTAAATGAAGTGGATAGCATTGCAGCAAGTTTTGGAAAAGACCTACAAATGATGGTATTCTCTGCAACTATTCCACAAAAATTAAAGCCATTCTTAAAGAAATATTTGGAAAATCCATACGTAGAAAACATTCCTAACCGTACTATTATCAGTCCAACTATTGATAATTGGTTGATTTCTACTAAGGGTAATGACAAGAATGATTTAATTTATCGTTTAATTACAATGGGTGAACCATACTTAGTTCTTATTTTTGCTAATACCCGTAAACGTGTTGAAGAAATATATGAATACTTACGTAATCAAGGATTAAAAGTTGGAATTGTTTCTGGTGAATTAACTCCTCGTGAACGTAAGAGAATGATGAAGCAAATTCAAAACCTAGATTTTCAATTTGTTGTTGCAACTGATTTAGCAGCTAGAGGAATTGATATTGAAGGTGTATCAGATGTCATTAATGATGACATACCTGATGATTTGGAATACTTTATTCACCGTGTAGGTAGAACTGGTCGTAATAACTTACCAGGAACTGCTATTACTTTATATTCACCTGATGAAGAAGATGAAATTGACGCATTAGAAAATATGGGAATTTCATTTAAGCCTAAGACTATAAAGAATGGTAGAGTTGTAGATACTTATGATCGTAACCGTCGTAAGACTCATCGTAAGGGTCATGATAAATTAGACCCAACAATGATTGGTATGATTAAAAAGAAAAAACGTAATGTTAAACCTGGTTACAAGAACAAGATTAAGCGTGAATTGAAGAGAAATGATGAAATGAATCGTCGTATTTCTCAACGTGAAGCAGGACGTAGAAGAAGAAAGTCCAGAAAGAATAGTTCACAACGCTATAGATAAAGATTGACACCAGTTTTAAGAAACAATATAATTTAATTATGTGAGTAGAGAACATGCCAGATTTATCATGATTAAAGAGACATCTTGGTTGGTGAGAAAGATGACAGGATGAATTATGGTGCTATCTCGAAATTAATTAAATCGCTTCTCAGCGTTATAGAGACTTAAGAGGTATACGAAATAAGAAACATCGTTGCAAGTAAAGTGGTACCGCGTGTAAGCGTCTTTACTAGCAACGGTGTTTTTGTGCTTATTGGAGGAAATTGTGATGAAAAAATTAGATAGTAGTCAAATTCGTGCTATGTATTTGGAATTTTTCAAAGAACATGGTCACACAGTTGAACCAAGTGCATCTCTAGTACCAAAGGATGATCCATCATTACTTTGGATTAACTCTGGAGTTGCTACTATGAAGAAATACTTCGATGGTAGTGTGGTTCCAAAGAACCATCGTTTAACAAGTTCTCAAAAGAGTATTAGAACTAATGATATCGAAAATGTTGGTAAAACTGCTCGTCACCACACATTATTTGAAATGTTAGGTAACTTTTCTGTTGGTGACTATTTCAAAGAAGAAGCTATCAAATGGGCCTTTGAACTATTAACTTCTCCAAAATGGTTTGGTTGGGATAAAGATAAGTTATACATGACTGTTTATCCTAAAGATACTGATGCCAAAAAATTCTGGCAAGAAGCTGGTGTAGAACCAGATCATTTAGTAGATATGGATGATAACTTTTGGGATATTGGTCAAGGTCCTTCAGGTCCTGATACTGAAATCTTTTATGATCGTGGTGAAAAATACGATAATTTAGCACCTGATGATCCAGAAAATTATCCTGGTGGTGAAAATGAAAGATACCTAGAAGTTTGGAATATTGTATTTTCACAATTTAACCACAAGCCTGATGATACTTACGAACCACTTCCTAGAAAAAACATTGATACTGGTATGGGACTAGAACGTGTTACTTCAATTTTTGAAGATGCACCAACTAACTTTGAAACAGACTTATTCATGCCAATCATTAGAAAAGCTGAAGAATTCAGTAATGGTAAGAAATATGGTGTTAACAAACAAGATGACGTTGATTTCAAGATTATTGCTGACCATGCTAGAGCTATTACCTTTGCAATTGGTGATGGAGCATTACCATCCAATGTTGGTAGAGGTTACGTAATCAGAAGATTAATCAGAAGAGCTATTGTTTCTGCACACCGTCTTGGAATTAAGGGTAACTTCTTGTATAAATTAGTTCCTGTAGTGGGTGAAATCATGAAATCATACTACCCAGAAGTATTGGAACAAAAGGATTACTTAGCTAAAGTTATTCATTCTGAAGAAAAACGTTTCAATGAAACTTTATCTGATGGATTACAATTATTAAATGAATTAATTGACAACTTAAAAGAATCCAATAAAGACACTGTTGATGGTAAGGATGCATTTAAGCTATATGATACTTATGGTTTCCCATTTGAAATGACTAAAGAATACCTAGAAGATGCTGGTTACTCAGTAGATGAAGATGGTTTCAAGTCTGAAATGAAGAAACAAAAAGACCGTGCAAGAAACGCACGTGGTGATGATAAATCTATGGGTGTACAAAGAGATTTATTAATCGAAATTAAAACTCCAAGTAAGTATGTTGGATACACTCAATTAGAAGTTAAAGATGCTGAACTTCTAGATATTATTGTTGATGAAAAATTAGTAGATTCAGTAAACGATGGCGTTGCCGAAGTTATTTTTGATGAAACTCCATTCTACGCAGAAATGGGTGGACAAGTTGCCGATAAAGGTGTCATTGAAGATGAAAATGGTGAAGTAGTTGCTAAAGTTACTGATGTTCAACATGCTCCTAATGGTCAAAACTTACACACAATTGATGTTGTTAAGCCATTACAAAAGGGTAATAAGTATTATCTAAAAGTGGATGAACAATTCCATAGATTAGTTGAAAACAACCATACTGCTACTCATTTGCTTGATCAATCATTACGTAACGTATTGGGTGATCATACTCAACAAGCTGGATCATTAGTTGAACCAAACTATCTAAGATTTGACTTCACACACTTTGGTTCAGTTACTGATGAAGACTTACAAAAGGTTGAAGATTTAGTTAATGAACAAATCTTTAAAGCTGAACCAGTTACTACAGTAGAAACTGACCAAGAAACTGGTAAGAAGATGGGTGCTATTGCCTTATTTGATAACAAGTATGGTGATAAAGTTCGTGTTGTTAGCGCTGGTGATTATTCAGTTGAATTCTGTGGTGGTAACCACGTTAAGAATACTAGCAGCCTTGGCTTATTCAAGATAGTTTCTGAATCAGGTGTAGGTGCAGGTGTTAGAAGAATTGAAGCCGTAACTTCTAAAGCTGCTTTTGAATACTTAGACCATAAGGAAGCTTTATTGAACAAGATTGCTGGACAAGTTAAGACTTCCCAAATTGAAGAAGTTCCTGGTAAAGTTGCTCAATTACAAGATCAAATTAAGAAATTACAACAAAAGCAAGAAAAACTAGAATCCAAGATTGCTAGCCAACAAGCTGATTCAGTATTTGATGACGTAAAAGAAGTAAATGGTACTAAACTAATTACCGGTGTCTTAAATGTTTCTGGTATGGATCAATTAAGACAACTTGCTGATACTTGGAGAACTAAGAACTTATCAGATGTCTTGGTATTAGGAACAGAAAACAGTGGTAAAGCTAACCTAATTGTTGCTGTTAGTGATGATAAAGTAAAAGCTGGTGTAAAAGCCGGTGACATTATTAAGTCAATCGCTAAGGAAATTAACGGTGGCGGTGGTGGCCGTCCAAACATGGCCCAAGCTGGTGGTGCAAACCCAGCTGGTTTACCTTCAGCAATGAAAGCTGCTGCTGACTGGTTAGAAAACAATTAAAATAAGTTTTAATTTTATTCAAGTAGCTTTATAATAAACCTACGTCATATATTTAGAGGTGTTGTAAATGAGTACTTCAGACAAAACAATGTATTTTGATTTAAATAGTAATACTCCCAAAAATGTACATGATACACTATTAACAGTGTTTAAATCATTAGAGGAAAAGGGTTATGATCCATATAATCAAATAGTAGGGTACTTAATATCAGGTGATCCAGCATATATTCCTCGATTTAATGATGCTAGAAATTTAATACGTCGTCATGAAAGAGACGAAATTATTGAAGAATTAGTTCGCTTTTACTTGGATAAAAATAACAATGATGAGGAAAAGTAATATATGAGATTAATGGGAATGGACGTTGGTTCTAGAACAGTTGGAATTTCAGTCAGTGATTTATTGGGTTGGACTGCACAAGGTGTGGAAATTATTCCAATAAATGAAGAAGAAGAACAATTTGGTCTAGATCGCGTTTCTGAATTAGTTGAAAAATACGGAGTCACTGGATTTGTATTAGGTTTACCTAAGAATATGAATAATACTTCTGGCCCAAGAGTGGATGCTTCTAAGCACTACGGAGATCTTTTAAAAGAAAAATTTGGATTACCAGTAGATTTTGAAGATGAACGCTTAACTACGGTTGAAGCGGAAAGAATGTTAATAGAAAAAGCTGATACTTCCAGACAAAAGAGAAAAAAAGTTATTGATAAGATAGCTTCTGAGTTGATTTTACAATCATATCTAGATAGAAAAGGAAAATTAACACAGCAAACACTTTAGAAAAGAGGTACGCAAGTGAATAACGAAGAAGAACCACAACGAATCACCTTAGTAGATGAGAATGGAAACGAAGAATTATATGATATCTTATTTACTTTTGATTCTGAAGATTTTCATAAATCATATATTCTGGTATACCCAACTGGAAGCAATGATGATGAAGAAGTTGATATACAAGCTTTTGCATTACCAGAAGGTGATGATCCAACTGATCCTCAAGGTGGAGATTTACAAAGTATTGAAACCGATGAAGAATGGGATATGGTTGAATCAGTACTAAACACATTAGTGGATACTGATGATTCAACTGATGAAAAGGACTAAGAACAACAAAAAAAGGATGCCTCAAAGGGCGTCCTTTTTTGTGGTCCTTACTGTTTTAATTATTATATTCATGCTAAAATAGTGATGAAATCATTGGAGGTTTATTAAAAATGAACGACACTAATCAACGCTTTAAAGCAAGTATTGGAAATAAAACTTACACATTTGTAGGTAAAAGTTCTGCTGAACATATGAAGACAGTGACTAAATTGATGAATGAAAGATTGAGTCAATTAAAAGAAATTTCACCAGACATTGAAAATGAAGATGCTGCAATTCTATTAGCTTTTAATGCTTTTTCTGAACAATTAAAAATGCAAGAAAAGTTAAATGAAACAAATGGTAATGCCAAAAATAATGAGAGGGAAAATAGAGACTAATGATTTTTAATATTGTTATTATTTTATTGCTTTTGTATGGTATTTATGATGGATATCGTCTTGGATTAGCGCATGAAATTTTACGAGTAGTTGGATTTATGTTTAGTTTGTTAATTGCTCTTTTTTATGCAAGAGATTTCGGGCAAGCTATTTTTGCTAATTCAAATTTGGTAAATAATCCGTTGTTATGTAATAGTATTAGTTTCTTTATCTTATTTTTGCTAGCCGGAGTACTAGCTAGAATTATTATTTCATTAGTAGATAAGATTACTTATATACCTTTGGTACATGAAGTTAATGCTTTTGGAGGAGCAGTTATTGGCTTCCTTATTGCATATTTATCTGTATTATTTATTTTGAACGTTATTGCGGTATTACCCAACAATCAAATTAAGGAACAATATAATCAATCTAATGTTTCTGAATTTATCGTTCATAAAACACCATTAATTTCACATCAATTATTTAAAAAATGGTTAAGATAGGGTGATTAATTAATGAATGAAAAGGTTTTATCAACATTAGAATACGAAAAAATAAAACAAGCTATTTCAGGTTATTTATCAACCCAAAATGGAAAAAAAGAATTAGAAGAATTAAAACCTGTGGATAATCCTAGAACTATTGAAATGTGGTTAGACGAAACAGATGATGGGGCACATATTCTAAGATTGGATAAAGAAATTAGTATCCAAAAATTAGAAGATGTAACACCATATATGAAACGTTTGAGCATTAATGCGTCTTTAAATGGTACTGAATTATCTAAAATAAATAAAATATTAAAAGCTACTACTTACTTAGTTAGATTTTTTAATGGATTAAAAGATGACAAAGTTCTGTTAAAACGTATTTACAAAATTATTAATGAATTTCAAACAGTTCCTACAATTTCTCGTCGTTTATCTGATTCTATTGATGACGATGGTCGTATTTTAAACACTGCATCAAAAGAATTAAATAGTATTCGTCGCAGAATGGAAGTAGTTAAATCAGAAATTCGTTCTATTATGAACAAATACACTCAAAAGTATAGCAGTGATTTAACTGATCCAATTGTTACCATTCGTGAAGATAGAATGGTATTACCAGTTAAGGCAGAAAAGAAAAACAAATTTGGTGGTATTGTTCATGATAGAAGTTCATCAGGGCAAACATTGTATATTGAACCAGCTTCCACAGTTGGATTGAATACAGAGTTAAGAGAAAAACAAATTGAAGAACGTCATGAAGAAAGAAGAATTCTAGCCGAATTATCTGATTTAATTCGTCCTTATCAAACGGAAATAATTAATAACGCTAAGTTGCTAGGTCACTTGGATTTGATCAATGCTAAGGCGAAGTACGCAAGAGCAGTTGAAGCTACTAGGCCAGCTATTTCCGTGGAAAATAAAGTATATTTAAAAAAAGCAAGACATCCATTAATTAGTATGGATAAAGTCGTTGCTAACGATTTATACATTGGTGAAGATAATAAAGCAGTTATCATTACTGGTCCTAATACTGGTGGTAAGACTATTACTATTAAAACAATAGGATTATTACAATTAATGGGACAATCTGGTTTATTTGTGACTGCTAATGAAGGTTCAACTATTGGTGTATTTGATAATGTATACGCTGATATTGGTGATGAACAATCAATTGAACAGAATTTAAGTACATTTTCTTCTCATATGGATAATATTGTTGATATTTTAAATTCTATAACTAAGAAGAGTTTGATTTTACTTGATGAATTGGGTGCAGGTACTGATCCTAAAGAAGGTGCTGCATTAGCTATGTCTATTCTGGATAAAATAGGCGCTGTGGACTCAGAAGTCGTAGCAACTACTCATTACCCAGAACTTAAAGTCTATGCCTATAATCGCGAAAAAACGGTTAATGCATCTATGGAATTTGATTCAGAAACTTTACAACCCACTTATCATTTATTAATGGGTGTTCCTGGTCAAAGTAATGGATTAAATATTGCATCTAGACTAGGTTTGGATAGTTCAATAATTGATGAAGCTAGATCATTAGTTGATCAAGATAGTCAAGATTTGAATAATATGATTGTAGAATTAACAGATCAAACTAAACGAGCTCGTGAAGAAGCAGATTCTCTAGCAGAGAACTTGTCTGCTGCACAAGAAATTCATTCTGAATTAAGCGAAGAATTTGGTAAATATCAAAAACAAAAAGATCGTTTAGTTACTTCAGCTAAAGAACAAGCCAATGAAATTGCAGAAAGTGCTAAGAAAAAAGCAAATGCAATTATTAAAGATTTGCGTAAGAAACAACAAGCTATTGGTAAGGTTGAAGTTAAGGAAAATGAATTAATTGATGCCCAAGGACAATTAAATGCCTTACGACATGATGTGGACCTTACACATAATCGTGTTCTCAAGCGAGCTAAAGCACAACATAATTTTCATAAGGGTGACGATGTTAAAGTTAAATCTTATGGACAACGAGGTGTGCTAGTTAAAAAGTTGGATAATAATAACTGGGAAGTTCAATTAGGTATCTTGAAGATGAAGATACCAGAAAGTGACTTAGAAAAAATTAAAGTGGATAATGATGAAAAACGCTTTAATACTAAGGTAAGAAGAACTTCATCTAGTGGATTATCAACGAAATTAGATTTACGTGGACATCGCTATGAAGAAGCTATGCATGAAGTAGATCAATATTTAGATTCTGCTGTTTTAGCGGGATATCCTTCAGTAACTATTATTCACGGAAAGGGAACAGGTGCTTTGCGTGAAGGAGTTACTAAGTTATTAAATAAAGATCGTAGAGTGGCTAGTTTTGGATATTCTCCAGCAAATGCTGGTGGAGATGGTTCTACGGTTGTTAAATTGAGATAGATTATATACAATAAAAGACCTCTAAATGCTATTTAGAGGTCTTTTTATTAATATAAATCTTTTTTCATAATAAAATTAGTTTGTGTAAGATATAATTCTTGAATTACGATTGTTATATGTTACACTTACTTTTAATAAGAAAACAAGGAGGTATTTTTCATGATTAAAGAAACTACAGATAATACATTTGAAAAAGATACCGAAAAAGGATTAGTATTAACCGATTTTTATGCCACATGGTGTGCACCATGCAAAATGCAAGCTCCCATCATTGAAGATCTAGATGAAGAGATGGGGGACAAAGTTACTTTTAATAAAATAGATATTGATAAAAATGAGAAAACAGCTGAAAAATTTGGCATTATGAGTATTCCAACTTTATTAATTAAAAAAGATGGTGAAGTAGTAGATACTATCGTGGGAATGCATACAAAAAATCAATTAAACACTATTTTAAATGAATATTTATAAAAGATAAGCTTAATAATTGAGATAAATATCATGTTAATGTACAATTATTTTGTATAAAACATAATTATCATGAATTATAAATATGATTTTAATCACAATAACTAGGAGGTAGTATAAATGGTTTCAGAAACTACAGATAACACATTTGAAAAAGACACTAGCGAAGGCGTTACTTTAACAGACTTTTGGGCAACATGGTGTGGTCCATGCCGTATGCAATCACCTGTTGTAGAACAATTATCAGAAGAAATGGGTGACAAGGTTACATTTAACAAGATGGATGTTGACCAAAATCCTGAAACTCCACAAAAGTTTGGTATCATGAGTATTCCAACTTTATTAATTAAGAAAGATGGAGAAGTTAAAGACAGCATTGTAGGATACCACAGTAAAGAACAATTAGCTAAGGTATTAAACCAATACCTATAACGATAAATAAAAAGCACTAGATTTTTAATCTAGTGCTTTTTTTTATTTTCTTAACTTAAATTCTGGGAGATCATCATACATAGGAGCAGCGTGCTTAGGATCCATGTGAACACGAATCAACACATTACCATTTTTTTCTTCTTTTGGATTCATTTCAGCTTCAGCAATTACTCCTAATTGTTGTTGTGCTATTTGAGATAAGAATCCTGCTTCAAACATAAAGTCTGCATCTGGATTAGCTTCAATTCTGGATGCAACAATTTCACCGCTTAAATTCCACTTAATTTCATGCTTGTTTTCGGAAATTAAACTTAATTCTCCTAATCCAGATTGCTTAAAGAATTTTGTAGTATCTAGAGCATCTTTAAGAGGAAATTTTCTGGCCATTTTTTTACCAGCCCAGTAAAGAATGCTATGAGTATCACTACCAAGTAAATCGGTAAGTAACACGTCACGTAAAAATTCTTGACCCCAATATGAACTAGTTGAAGTATTTCCCATTATTTTATTGTAAAGATTGTTATCCATACGTCATTAACCTCAATTCATAATTTACAAATTCATTATATTATAATTTTAGTATAAATTATATATAGTAAAAAATAAAATTTAAAATATATGGTTCATAAATTATGATAGATGGGTAAAATAATGATAATATGTATAGTAGCGTTAATTAGGAAAGAAGGATTAAGCTTTGAATAATGGTTCGATTGGATTCATGGATTCAGGTGTAGGTGGCTTGTCAGTAGCCAAAGTGGCTATGGAACAAATGCCTAACGAAAATATCATATATTTTGGGGATGAAGCTAGATTACCTTATGGTGAAAAAACTCCTAAAGAGATAAGAAAATATTCTAAGCAAATTTCAAAGTTCCTAATGAATAAAAAAATTAAAATGTTAGTAATTGCTTGTAATACTGCTACGGCGCATGCATTAAATTATTTACGTGATAATTTAGATATTCCAGTTATTGGTGTGATTGAGCCAGGTAGTATTGCAGCATTAAAAACAACAAAAACTAATAGAATTGGAATAATAGCCACAAATGGAACTGTAAAAAGTGGTGCTTACAATAAAGCAATTAATAAATTAAATAATAAAGTTAAGATATATTCTGAAGGTTGTCCTAAATTTATTCCCATGGTGGAAGCACAACATTATAAGACAGCAGAGGATCAAAAAGAAGTAGATAATGATTTATCTGACATGAAGAAAAATGATATCGATACTTTGATAATGGGATGTACACATTTTCCTATCATGCGTCATTTAATTCAAAATGCTATGGGTGACGATGTTAATTTAATTGATCCTGGATATGAAACAGTTAAACAAATAGAAAACACCTTATCTGAACAAAAATTATTTAATAAAAAAGATAATGTAGCTAAATATGAATTTTATACTACAGGGGATGTAGATAAATTTAAATTAGTAGCTAAAGATTGGTTGAAAAGAGAAGTAAATGTTGAACACATTGCATTAAACAAATTGGAGGAATCCTAATGTCTAATACTATAGTAATTGCAACTAACAATCAGAATAAAGCTAGAGAATTTAAGGAAATGTTTGATGCAAAAAACATTACTTTCAAAACTTTAGCTGATTTTCCAGAAATTAACAAAATAGATGAGAATGGTAATTCTTTTGAGGAAAATGCGACTATCAAAGCAAAGGCTGTTTATGAACAGACTAAATTACCAGTTCTTGCTGATGATTCTGGATTAGAAGTTGATGCCTTAAATGGAGAACCTGGAATTCATTCAGCAAGATATGCAGGTGATCATGATGATAAGGCCAATAATATAAAATTATTAAAGAATCTTGAAGGCAAAGATGATAGATCTGCTAGATTTGTTACTTGTTTAGTTTTATTAAATCATCAAAAGGATAAATTGGTGGTTTATGGAACTATTGAAGGTGAAATATTAGATTCCCCAAGAGGAGCAAATGGGTTTGGCTATGATCCATTATTTTTTGTTAAATCCAAAGGTAAAACTTTAGCAGAAATGTCTGAACATGAAAAAAATGAAATTAGCCATCGAGGAAACGCAATCAAAAATTTATATGACCGTTTTGATGAATGGTGGAAAGATTAAGATGCAACTAATTGTCAAATTAGGGTTAAAATGCTATTCTTATAAGTAAGTAAACAAGTAAGGAGGAGTTGCATGACAATGGGAGAACTAGCAGGTATGATTGCTGCAATTGCCTTTTTGATTATTGCAGTTAGCTTAGCGATTGTGCTTATTAAATTATCAAAAACTGTGGATGAAGTTAATAGAAATATTAATTCCATTTCACAAGATGTTGATGTAATATCTAAACAAGCAGAAGACATCATGGCTAGCTCAAATTCTTTAATCAAAGATATTGATGAAAAAGTTAATGTTTTAGATCCAGTTTATAGAGCTGCTGCTGATGTTGGTCAAAGTGTTAGTGATTTAAACGAAGCAACTCAAAACTTAACCAAAAAATTCCAAAACAGAAATAAAAAATCTTTTATGGAAAAAGTTGCTGGAGCTGGCTTTAAAATGTTTAAAAAATAATTAAACAAAAAGGAGTGTTTGTGATGAAAAAAGCAGGACTATTTTTATTAGGTTTAGGTGCAGGAGCAGCAGCTGCTGCATATGTAGCATACCGTAAGATGGATGATGAAAAGACAAAGCAATTAGTTAATAACACAGTTAAGACTGCAAATGATTTAAAGGATCGTGCATTAGATTATGCATTCTACGCTTTAGATTCAGTTGATGATGTTAAAGACTCATTACAATACAAGACATCAGATGCAAAGTCCAAAATAAAGGATGCTGCAGGTAAGGTTAATGACAATGTTGTTAACAAAGCACAATATTACTATGATGAAGGTAGTACTCAATTCCACAAAGCTGCTGACAATTTAAGAAGCCAAGTAAGAAATAATGAAAGCAACGATGAAGATGTCGTTATTACACCTGACTTTTTAAAGGATTCCAAAAAAGATTCTGAAAAGTAATTATTGCTAAGAAAGACCGGTTATATACCGGTCTTTTTTATTTATAAAAAGAGACCCCTCTTGTTAAATTTAGTACAATCTGATATATTATGTTTACATAATGAAAGCGCTATGAAAACTTGCCAGGCTAACTAAAAGAGGGGTTGGAAGAATGGAAAAACAAAACGTAACAATTTATGATGTTGCTAGAGAATCTGGTGTTTCCATGGCTACGGTATCCAGAGTATTAAATGGTAACAGTAATGTTAGACAAGCTACTAAAGATAAAGTATTGGCAGTAATAAATGAGCTTGATTATCGTCCAAATGCAGTTGCTAGGGGATTGGCAAGCAAGAAAACCACAACTGTAGGTGTAATAATTCCAGATGTCACAGACGGATATTTTTCATCACTAGCTAGGGGGATAGATGATATTGCTACTATGTACAAGTACAATATCATTTTAGCTAACTCAGATGATAATCCAGAAAAAGAAGCGACTGTTTTAAATACCTTACAAAGTAAGCAAGTTGATGGAATTATATTTATGGGAAATGAAATTAACAATAAGTTAAGAGCTGAATTTAAGCGTTCTAGTTGCCCAATTGTTATGGCTGGATCAGTAGATACAAGCTATACATCTCCTAGTGTTAACATCAATTATGTTGATGCTGTTAAAGATGAAACTAATAGATTAATTGAACACGGCAATAATAAGATTGCCTTTATATCTGGTTCTTTAAGACAAGCAATTAATAAAGACTATCGTCTAAAAGGTTATAAAGAATCCTTAAAAGATAATGGTGTTGATTTTGATGATAAATTAGTTTTTGAAACAGAAGGAACTTATGATGCAGGCTATAATTTGGCTGAAAGTCTTTGGAAACAAAAGATAACAGCTGCTGTTGTAACTAATGATGAGTTGGCAGCTGGTATTTTAAATGGTATGACTGACCGTAATATTAGTGTTCCAGAAGATTTTGAATTATTTACAAGTAACAACACTAAAATTGCAAAAATGGTTCGTCCACAACTATCATCTATAACTCAGCCGCTATATGATATTGGTGCCGTTGCAATGAGACTATTGACTAAAATTATGAATAAAGAAAAAGTAGACGATAGAAATGTTATTTTAGGATACGGAATCGTAGAAAGAAAGTCTACTAGATAAGTATAATTTATGAATACTTGATTAATTATCGTGGCCTTGATATAATTTATTATGTTTGTAATCTAACGATAATTTAGAATTTGAGAGGAGTGCTGTGATTATGTCAGGACATTCAAAATGGCATAACATTCAAGGACGTAAAGGCGCCCAAGATAAAAAACGTGGTAAGATTTTCCAAAAGTTATCTCGTGACCTATACCAAGCTGCTAAAGCTGGAGGTGCAGAAGCTGATGGAAACCCACAATTACGTCTTGTAATTGATAAAGCACATGCTGCCAACATGCCTAAAGATAACATTCAACGTGCTATTGATAAGGCTACTGGTGTCGGTGGTGCTAACTATGAAGAAATCACTTATGAAGGATACGGACCTGCTGGTACAGCTCTTATGGTTTCTTGCTTAACTGATAACAAGAACCGTACTGCTGCTGCCGTTCGTTCAGCATTTACTCATCATGGTGGTTCACTAGGTTCAAATGGTTCAGTTTCATACATGTTTGATCGTAAAGGATACATTGTTATCTTACGTGACGGACTTGATGTTGATGAAGACAGCATGTTAATGGATATCCTAGATGCTGGTGCTGAAGACATGAAGACTAGCGATGACAGATTTGAAATCTTTACTGAACCTTCAGATTTAACTTCTGTTAGAGATGCTCTACAAGAAAAGTATGACTTAGATACTGCTGAAGTTACTATGTTCCCACAAAACAAGACTGAAGTACCAAGTGATAAAGTATCACAATACACAGGTCTTATTGACGAACTAGATGAAAACGATGACGTTCAAGACGTTTACGAAGCAGCTAAGTTACCAGAAGACGCTGAATAATAAATTTTAAATAATTAATAAAAATACCAATTTTCCTTTTTTAGGAAGATTGGTATTTTTTTTTGCTTTTATATTGATTAATATTTCTATTTAATACATAAAAATAAAAAAATTTCCGTAAAAAATGTATTTTCGAAAAAATTTTACGAATATATTAGTAGGGGGGATTTATATGAATAGAATTTTTAACGAAATAATTAAAAATTCTATTAAAAAATATATAAATGACATCTATATATTGCCTAGAAATAATTATTTTGTATTAAAAGGTAATGATGGCGTTCGTATAGATGATTTGAATAGTTCTTATGTACCTACACAAAGACTAATAAATTATTGCAAGTTTATTAGCGGAATGTCAGTTAGCGAAAAAAGAAGACCACAGATAGGATCACTAGAATTTATATATGGTGATGATAAAGTATTTTTGCGATTCTCGTCTGTAGGAAATTTTCAAAATCAGGAAGCTATGGTTATTAGGATAATTTATCCATTAAATAAAATTAAATTAGATGAAAAAAATGAAGATAATTTAGACAATCTTATTAATTTATCTAAAAACGGTGGATTAATTTTATTTTCTGGAAAGACTGGTTCAGGTAAGACTACTTCTATTTATCAATTAGCTAATAAAATGAAAAAAGAAAATTTTGTTATGACTATTGAAGATCCGGTAGAAATAATTGAAGAAGATTTTTTACAACTACAAGTAAATGAATCAGCAGGCATTTACTATGACGATTTGATTAAAGTAGGACTACGTAGTCATCCTGATATATTTATTATTGGCGAAATCAGAGATTATAAAACTGCTGAAGCAGCGATACGTGCCTCACTATCGGGACATTTAGTGTTAACTACAGTTCATTCGAAAAGTACTAGTGGAACAATTACAAGATTAAAACAATTGGGATGCGATTACGATGATTTAAAGCAATCAATTGCAGCAGTGGTATTTCAACAATTAAAAATTGACGATGATGAAAGTATGGTTGCAGATATGAAGATTACCGATTACGAAAAGTTGTTTAATTAATCTTAATGTTGGGATGTGAATTATGAAAAAGCTGTCGCTTAATAAACAATATTATTTGCTGAAAAATTTGAGTGATATGTTTAATGCTGGTTTTAGTGTTAAACAAGCTTTTCGCTTTTTGAGAGATTTGAATAATGTAAATTTTATCCAAAATATGGAAGAAAGACTAATAGCCGGATATGAATTAAGCTCAGTTTTAGAAAAATATATTGATAATGATTTTTATAATCAAATAAAGATTAGTGAAGAACATGGAGATGTCACTAATTGTTTAGTGGAAATAAGTAAATTTATCGAAATTAAGATAAAAAATAAAAGAAAAATTCAAGATGTATTATTTTATCCAATATTTTTACTCATGATTCTAATTATAGCTATAGTTGCTATTGATCAATTAGTATTACCACAATTAGGAACCACGGGAAGCGTTCATACTCGTTTATTGGATAAGATGTATTTCTTTATTCCTTTATTATTTTCATTAATTTTAATCTTGGGAATGTTGTATTTGTGGCTACCATTACTAAAACGAAGGAATTTAATAGCCAGCTTACCTATTATAGGGAAAGTGTATAAATCATACATGGCATATTTTCTTTCTATGCAATTACATTTAATGTTAAGCAATGGTATGGAAAATAGAGAAATAGTGAAAATATTGCAAGAATTTAAATCTGGAACTGTTTTATCTGAATTAGGCGCTGAATTGAAAAATGCAGCTGATAATGGGCAAAATATGGTGCAGATAGCTAAGAAATACAAATTTGTACCTAGTGAGTTTATTGCCTTTTTTAAGCGTGGTAGTGATGAAAATGAGCTATCTAGAAATTTAAATGCATTTAAGAAAATTAAGTTTGAAGAAATGATGAGAAAAATAAATCATTTAATTAATTTTATACAGCCCATACTGTTTTTATTAGTAGGATTGGGTATTGTAATAGCATATATGAGTGTATTAATGCCTATATATAATTCAATTAAGGGGATGTAATAACTATGAAAAATATCAAAAAGAGATCTGCTTTTACTTTAATAGAAATGACGATTGTATTATTTATTATTTCACTGTTAATTTTAATCGTTGTGCCTAATATATCTGGTCAGCGAAAACATGCTGAATCTATTCATGTAAATGCAATGACTACCGTTATACAAAGCCAAGTAGATGCTTATTTGTCAGACAATTCAAGTGATGGCCTTAGCATGAATACATTAGTAGACAAGGGATATCTAACTAGTCGACAAGCTAATCAAGCCCAACAAGAAGGAATAAAAATTGTAAATAATGAAGCTGTTAAGTCACAATAAAAAAGCTTTCACTACAATAGAAATGATTATCACTATGTTGATAGTGTTAAGCTTTATGCTTTTAACGATTTATATGTTTCATAATATTTCTTTTGCAAGCAAGAGTGATGAGAAAGGTTTTTGGTATAGTTTTCAAAATTATTGGAATGAAACTATTATGATTTCAAAAAGTAATCACAAAAGATCACATATCTATTTATCATCCGACAAAAAATTAGTAATATTTGGAGATTTGACTCATAAATCCGTATTAAACATTCCTGATACCATGGAAGTTACCCGTAATTTTAATTTAACTATAAATAGTGATGGCTATATTTCTCCTAGTACGATTGTGTGGAAATCAAATAAAAAGCATATTAAGTATGTACAAACTATTCAATTAGGATGGGGTATATATCAACTTAAAGAAGAGTAAAAATGGTTTCGTTATGGTTGATGCTATAGTGGCTTTAATTTTAATTAGTCTGGGATTTATATTTTATTTTAATAGTATTAGTACTATTAATCATAACGAAGATAAATCAAGGAAAAATATGATAGAAAGTCGAATTAATTATGAAAAGAAAAAAGGGGTTTACAATGATTGAATCATTAATGTCATTGATAGTAATTTCAATGATTGCAATTATTGTGACGTATATTCCTGCAATACAGAAAGCAAAATACAGTAATGACACATTGATTAATTATCATTTGTTTTTGAATACTTTAGAAAGTGATAATTATCGATTTACTATAAAAAGTGCTCAGAATGGAAATATTAAGTTATATAGTAAAGAGAAAAGTAAGTTTTATACAATTAAAAAACGAAATAATATTATTTATCTAAGAAATATTTCTTCAAAAGGGTATGTTCCTTTATTAAATAATGCCGATGAATTAGATTCAAAAATTGTTAATAAACATTTGAAAATATCGGTTATATTCAAAAATGGAGAAAAGCATACCAACAATTTGGTGATTCCTTATGAAAAATAGAGACGGATCTGCTACATTAATTGCTATTGTTATTTTGACTATTTTGTCTGCTGCTATTGTATTTAAATATGAAAATTATCATACAGAAATGAATTTGGTTCATAAAATTACCGAAACCTATAAATATCAGTAATTAAATGAAAGTAATTAACGGTTTATCTTGAATTATGTAATAAATATCTGGTAATATGAAAGTTGTTATAAAGTGATAATACTTTTAAAGGAGTTGAGAGTGCTGAGTGAAAAAGATACAGAAACTCTGTTTAACGTTCTAAATTCTTCAGCCGAGACTTTAAAAGGAAAGTTGGACATTTCCTATTTAGATGCATTCATTGAAACGGGAGATAATCTAATTAACAATGGAGAAGTCCATGTTGAAGATGATATGCCAGATAGAGACACAGTTTCTAAGTTAGAAGATTTATATAAAAAGATTGATTATACAACTATGGATGCCGAATCAATTAGAAAGGCTATTCAGATGTGCATGATCAAAGCAACTAAAGAAGATGCTATTCAAGCAAATCATCAAATTACTCCTGATACTATCGCTTATATCATGGGTTATTTAACTATCAGACTTTACAAAGGTGTAAAACAGTTAAATATTTTAGACCTTTCAGTGGGTACTGGTAATTTACTATTTACTGTTATGAATCAATTAAAGGATTCACTAAAGAATGTAAACGTTAGCGCTACTGGAATTGATAATGATGATTCAATGCTTGCAGTGGCAAGTTTAGATTCTCAGATGGAAAAAATTGATAGCAATATTGATTTACTTCATCAAGATTCAGTTGCTAATATTTTAGTTGATGATGTGGATTTAGTAGTTGCAGATTTACCAGTGGGATACTATCCAATTGATGAAAATACAGTTAATTACAAGACTAGATCTACGCAAGGTCATTCTTTTGCCCATCATTTATTGATAGAGCAAGCTATGAACCATGTTAAAGATGGTGGATATGGATTTTTCTTAGTTCCAAGTAACATTTTTAATACGCAAGAATCTAAAGGGTTACTAAAATGGACTCAAGACAGTTCATATTTCCAAGCATTGTTAAATTTACCTAAAGAATTATTTAATAATGCTAATGCACAAAAAGCCGTGCTTATTCTACAAAAACATGGTGGGGATGCTCATCAAGCTGAAAAAGTTATGATAGGTGAATTTCCATCCTTTAAGAATATTTCTGCATTCCAAAAGTTCTTAGCAGAAATTGTTGAATGGGAAGAAAAAGACTTATTATCTAAAAAAGGTTAGGAGAACAATTATGGGAAAATCAATAGCAATTAACGCAGGAAGTTCTACATTAAAATTTAAATTATTTGAAATGCCATCAGAAAAACTAATTTCTAGTGGTGCAATTGATAGAATTGGTTTAACAAAATCAGATGTTGCAATTAAATATGGTGATGGAAAGAAATTCCACAAGACCATGGACATTGAAAATCATGAAGAAGCTATTAAGTTAGTTCTTGATAAACTATTAAGTCTAGACATTATTAGTGACTACAATGAAATTACAGGTGTTGGTCACCGTGTTGTTGCCGGTGGTGAATACTTTACTGATTCTGTAGTTATTACTGATGATGTATTGAAGAAACTAGAAGAATTATCTGAATTAGCTCCATTACACGAACCTGCTAACATTTTAGGAATTAAAGCATTTAAGAAGATTTTACCTAATGTTATCAGTGTTGCTGTATTCGATACTTCATTCCATACTTCAATGCCTGAAGAAAACTACATGTATGCATTACCATACAAGTACTACCGTGATTACAAAGCTAGAAAATATGGTGCACACGGTACTAGTTACCGTTACGTTTCAGGTAGAGCAGCTGCAATGTTAAACAAGCCTCTAAAAGACTTAAAATTAGTTGTAATGCACTTAGGTGCTGGTGCTTCTATTTGTGCTATTGATCATGGTAAGTCACTAGATACTTCTATGGGCTTCACACCATTAACTGGTGTTATGATGGCAACTAGATCTGGTGATGTTGATCCTTCATTACTTGCATACATCATGGAAAAAGATGGTATCAAAGATGTTAATGAAATGATTAATATTCTAAACAAGAAATCTGGTTTAGCAGGTGTTTCTGAAGTTTCAGCTGATATGAGAGACTTGGAAGCTGTTAAAGACCACAACCACCAAGCTGAATTAGCACGTAACATGTACATGAACCGTATTGTTAGATACGTAGGTCAATACGTTGCTGAAATGAACGGAGTAGATGCTATTGTATTTACTGCCGGTGTTGGTGAAAATGATATTGGTATTCGTCAAGAAGTTGCTGATAAATTAAGTTACTTCGGTATTGGTGTTGATCCTGAAAAGAACCATATCCGTGGTGTTGAACGTGATATCAGTTCTGATGATTCAACTGTTAAGACATTATTAATTCCAACTAACGAAGAATTAATGATTGTTAGAGATATTGAACGTTTAAGAAAATAATAATTGATTAAAAAGAGAGACTAATACAGTTTCTCTTTTTATTTTCATGGTTCGATGAAAATAATTCATGTAATGTAAATAAACATGAAAAAATGTTGATATATAGGACTTTGTTCACTTAACATATATTCGTGCGAATAAGGCACAGATACCTATTTCATAGGAATTATGTATAATAGAAAACATAGAACAATTTAGAGGAGGGTGATGTTCAGTGGATAAATCACCAAATACAGATAACGAACAAATATCCAGAGGATTGAAAAATAGACATGTTCAATTGATTGCCTTAGGTGGAACAATTGGAACTGGTTTGTTTTTAGGTGCCGGTGAATCTATTAAATTTGCTGGTCCTTCCATTGTTTTGGCATATTTAATTGCTGGGATTGCCGGATTCTTTATTATGCGTGCATTAGGTGAGTTATTATTATCTGATGTAAATTGTCATTCATATATTGAATTCATTGAAAAATATCTTGGTGAAAGAATTGGATTTGTTGCCGGATGGACTTACTGGGCATGTTGGATAACGATTGCCATGGCAGAAATCACTGCAGCAGGCTTATATGTGAAATTTTGGTTCCCATCGATTCCGCAATGGGTAACAGGATTAGTTTTAATAATTATATTATTATTGCTAAACTCGATTAATGTTTCAGCTTTCGGGGAAACAGAATTCTGGTTTGCACTAATTAAAGTAGTTGCTATTATTGCTTTAATTTTAACTGGAGTGGTATTGGTAATTCTTCATTATCCAACCCCAGTAGGACATGCTAGTTTAGGAAACTTATTTGGACACAGCATGTTTGCACATGGTATTTCAGGATTTCTTATGAGCTTTCAAATGGTAATCTTTAGTTTTGCTGGAATTGAAATGATTGGAATGACAGCATCAGAAACTAATGATCCTGAAAAAGTTATTCCTAAAGCTATTAACGAAGTTCCTTCAAGAATTCTTATATTCTATATAGGATCATTAATTGCTTTAATGTGTATATATCCTTGGAACTTTATTAATGCTAATTCCAGTCCATTTGTACAAGTATTTCAAAATATTGGAGTAGGAGCAGCAGCATCTATTATTAATTTTGTTGTTTTAACAGCTGCTGTATCAGCATGTAATTCAGCTATTTTTACTACTGGTAGAATGGCATATTCATTAAGTTACGGTACTGAAAACAAATTTGGCAAGAAGATAGGTTCTTTAAACCATCATGGAATTCCTTCAAATGGAATTATCTTCTCCACAATAATAATTGCTATTTCATTGATATTGAATGCATTCATGCCTGATGGTGTATTCCAATTAATTTCAAGCGTTGCTACAACATGTTTCTTGTTTATCTGGGGGCTAATAGTTGTTGCTCATATTAGATACAGAAAATCGGTAAAACGTAGTCATAATGAAAATAAATTAACATTTAAAATGCCTATATTCCCATTTTCTGACTATTTCGTAATTATCTTCCTAGCATTTGTTGCTGTTGTATTACTATTTAGATTTGATACATTAGTGGCGTTAGTAGGATCTATAATTTGGATAATATTCTTATTTATATTCAAAATTGTTAAAGATAAAATATAAATTTTAAACAGTTTCTGTATGGAAACTGTTTTTTATTTTTCATTTTTTAAATAATAGTTTATGCTATAAATAAGTGATGATAAGAGGTGTAAATTATTATGAAATATTTTGTTGCTGATACTCATTTTTTTGATAAACGTATGATTGGCAATCAAAGATTTGCACCACGACCATATTTTATGGTTCAGGAAATGGATGACAATATCATAAAAAATTGGAATGATGAAATTACTGATAATGATGTTGTGTACCATTTAGGTGATATAGCGGTGTGCCATATAAAACCGCAGAAAAAGGCATATGAATATGTATTTAATGTTTTAAGACAATTAAATGGACATTTAGTACTAATAAAAGGGAATCACGATAGTCGAGGCCTTTTTAAGTATTTAGCTAATCATAACTATTTATTAAATGGCCGCAATAAATTTGAATTTCATGATGTAGGCGTGTTAATTAAAATGAATCATGCGCAATATTATATGACTCATTACCCAATAATGTTGGGTAAAGTTAGTCAAATAATCAATTTACACGGTCACATTCATAATTATTCTGTACCTCTAAAGGAAAATATAAATGTAGGGGTAGATAGCCCAGAAAGAGATTATTTGGGATATGATAAACCATTTGGATCACCATATTCAGAAAATGATATTTTTAAAATGGTAAAACAAAAATCAATTGATTTTTCTAAAAGGCAATAAGGGGGATATAAGATTGGAAAAAATTGCAATTTTGCATACTAATGACCTTCACTCACATTTTGAGAATTGGCCAAGAATCAAGAGATATTTAATTAACGAAAAGAACAAGTTAGAAAAACAAGGTTATTTTGTTATAACTGTGGATTTAGGTGATGCTATGGATCGTGCTCATTCATTAACTGAATCTACTAACGGAAAAGCAAACGTAGAATTATTAAACCAAATTCATTATGATGCAGTTACCATTGGTAACAATGAAGGCCTAACTAATAGTAAAAACGAATTAGACCATCTTTACGATAATGCTAACTTTGATGTAGTTTTAGGTAATTTATTTAATTTGGATGATAATAAGCGACCTGACTGGGTTAAACCAGATAAATTAATAGAGACACCTGGTGGTAATCAATTACGCTTGTATGGACTAACAGCACCATATCATTCAACTTATGAATTAGAGGGATGGAATCCTGTAGATGACCAAAAGATTATTCCAGACATGTTAAATAATCATCCAGAAGACGAAGTAACGGTATTATTATCACATTTAGGTGTAACCCAAGATAGATTGATTGCTAGTAAATTTCCTAAATTTGATATAATTATTGGTAGTCATACACACCATTTATTCCTTCATGGTGAAAGAGATAATCATTCACTTTTAGCTGCTGCCGGTAAATATGGTTACTATGTAGGTAAAATTACCATGAATGTACAAGATAATAAGGTGGTATCTAGTGAAGCATCAGTGGTTAAAACCAGTGATTTACCAGTGGAAGATGGTGATGACGAATGGATTGAATCACTTGCTCACAAGGGAGAAGCTATGTTATCTGAACATAAAGTAGCTAATATACCTCATGACATGGAAAATGGACTAGTGGATACACCACAAATCGTTAAAGAATTTTTATCCGCTATGAAGCAAAAAGCACATACTAAAGCTGCTATAGTAAATAATGGACTATTCTTAGATACTTTGCCTAAAGGTATAGTAGATAAAAATCAATTGCATAAAATTTTGCCACATTCAATGCATGTTACTAAGAGCACATTTACTGGTGCTGAACTATGGCGCTTGATGATGGAAATGAAGAAAAACTGGAAATTCTTGATTCAATATCAACAAAAAGGTATGGGATTTAGAGGAAAATATTTTGGACAATTAAACTATGACGGCATAAAAGTGGATGAAAATACAAATGATGTTTATTTTGATGGAGAAAAAATTGACTTCAATAAAAAATATGACATTGCTTTGTTAGATCATTATATTTTCATTCCATTTTTCCCAACTGTTGCAATAAAAGGAGAAAATCATATTTTATATGACCAAACTCTAAGAGAAGTTTTTGCAAGTTATTTATCTGAAAAATATCCCTTAGATAGGAGAGATTAATTTGGATCGAAAGAGTATTGAGGATTTAGTAGAAGAGAAAAGAGAAAATGCTAAACCGTTAGCTCATATTAAAATGGGTGAACAAAATAATATTTTAATCAATGGTCATGATTATGAAATCATGGATAACCAGAATGATTGTTTTAATTTGGATGATTTTTCTAGACAATATAATCCTATTTTTAGCAGATATAGCTATATAGTAGGAGATTATGGCTATGGAGTACTTAGATTAAAAGGATTTTCTGAAGATGGGACCCATACACCTTTGCAAAATCAATTTTCTGCTATTAATGATTATTTGTATGAATATGCTAATATGGGTGCAGACTACTTTGTCTTGCATAATTTAGAAGTAAAGAGTAAGCCTATTGCTACTAAAAAGAGACACCGTAGAAATCGCAAAAATAATCGACGTCCATTTATAAAAGAAAAGGTAACTACAGATAAAGGACCATTAAATAAGAGAAAACGATTAACTGTTACTAAATCTGAAGGACATGGGAAACGTCATTTTACAATTAAACAACGAGAAGACTAGGAGTGTAATATTTGAGTAAATACAAGGGTTATTTCATTGACTTAGATGGAACTATGTACGCAGGAAGTAAAAGAATACCTGCCGCTAAGAGATTTATTGAACGATTACAAGCAAATTCAATTGACTTTTTGTTTGTGACTAATAACACTACTAAGATGCCAATAGATGTTGTAAAAAATCTTAGTGAAAACCATGATATACATGTAAGTGAAGGTAATGTATACACAGCTGGTTTGGCTACTGCTGATTATGTATCAAATGATGCCGAAACTAACAAAGTAGATAAAACTGTTTACGTAGTCGGTGAAAAAGGATTGATCACTGCTTTACAACAAAAGGGCTTTACTATTACCGATGATCATCCATCATATGTGGTAGTAGGTTTGGACAATAAAGCTACCTATGATCAATTAAGTACTGCCGTATTGTTAGTAAGAGATGGCGCTAGATTTATTGGTACTAATCCTGATAGTAATATTCCTACTGAAAAAGGGATGCAACCTGGAGCAGGTTCATTAATTAAGCTAGTGGAATATGCTACGCAAAAAGAACCAGTACTAATCGGAAAGCCTAAAACTATTATCATGAAAAATGCTTTGAATAAGATAGGCTTACAAAAGAAAGACGTCGTAATGGTGGGCGATAATTACTTTACTGATATTAGTGCTGGAATTAATTTTGATATGGATACTCTTCTAGTATATACAGGGTTGTCTACTAAAGAACAAGTTAGTGAACAATCTATTAAACCTACCCATGAAGTAGATTCATTAGATGATTGGACAGTATAGTGTTTAGCAATATATCTATTAAATCAAAGTTGCTTGTTGGGTTAATAGTAATTTGGGCTATATCTGCATCCATATTGTTATTACTAAATTTTCCCGTATTATATAACTACGCTATAGAATGCTTTAACTTGCCAGAAAAGAGTGGAATCAGCAGGCATATAATGTCTGATAATTTTAATAATTTGGTATTGTATTTACAATCACCGTTTGTTCGTCACTTCAACAATTTAATAGCTATTGACGATTACGGTAGAAAGCATTTTTCTGATGTAAAGAATTTAATGATTTTTAATAATTTATTATGTACAGTTACTAGTCTTTTATTATGCAAGGTATGTATATATTTAAATAAAAAGAGATTGTATTGGATAATGTATACAGATATAAAATACGCTTATTATCTAATTACAGCAATCTTTGTATTTTGTGTGATAGATTTTAATGACTTCTTTATATTCTTCCACAATGTAATGTTTAGAAACAAGGATTGGATCTTTGATGTAAAAACTAATCCTATAATCAAAGTCTTTCCCTCTGAATACTTTATATTTTGTGGGGCATTTATATATGCAATGATATCTATAGCTATGATGGTAATGTATATATTAAGTAAGCGTAATTTAAATAAAAAATAAGCAAATAAAAACCTCTTAGAAATGTATTCTAAGAGGTTTTTTATTATTTGTTTTTGTTAAATAGAGCAACGATTGCTGGAATACAAGTAACAAGTAATATTCCTAAAATTACTAATGAGAAGTGTTCTTGTACGAAGGGGATGTTTCCGAAGAAATAACCGCCACCGCAACAAAGTAATACCCAAGTAATACATGCTGGTACGTTGTATTTAACAAATTTTTTATATTTATAACCACTTGATGCAGCGATGAAAGGAGCAAAGGTTCTAATAATTGGCATAAATCTTGCGATGAAGATTGCTAGAACACCATACTTATCAAAGAATTCCTTAGATTTTTCCATCTGTTCTGGTTTAATGAATTTTCCAAAGAACTTTTGTTGAGTTAATCGGTATCCGATTTTTTCACCTAAATAGAAGTTTAGTGAATCACCAATTATAGAAGCAGCAAGGAACAATATAATAAAGATAGTTATACTTAAATTATATTGTGAATTTGCGGCAATAGCAGAAGCAGCAAATAATAGTGAGTCACCGGGTAAGAACGGCATTATAACAACACCAGTTTCTACAAAGATGACTCCAAAAAGTAGTAAGTATGTCCAATCACCAAAAAAATTAACTAAGTTAATAATATGCTGATCAATGTGAAGAATAAAATCTATTAAAGTTTGCATATTAAACTCCCTTTATTTATTTACCTATATTCTACCAAATTTATGCAAATAATATGAATTTTTTTAAGATTTTTTTGTAAAACCACTTATCATTTCATCTCATTTCGATATAATATAATAAGAATATAAATAAATTTATTTATGGGGGAAACTATGATTCAGTATCCACAATTAAATGTAAATGAACAAAGTAAACCTATGGCTATTATTAAAACTAACTATGGGGATATTCAACTTGTGCTATTTCCAAAGGAAGCACCACAAACTGTAGAAAACTTTACTAAGTTAGCTGAAGTTGGATATTACGATAATACAAGTTTTCATAGAGTTATTAAAGATTTTATGATTCAAGGTGGAGATCCAACAGCAACAGGTGCTGGTGGTGAAAGTATCTGGAACCGTCCATTTGACGATGAATTTTCTAAGTATCTATATAACATTAGAGGAGCTTTATCAATGGCTAATTCAGGACCAAATACTAATGGAAGTCAATTCTTTATAGTTCAAAATAAGAATCTTCCAGATAATCTTGTTGAATTAATGAAGAAAGCTAAATTCCCACAAGAAATTATTGACGAATACGTTAAGCGTGGGGGAACACCATGGCTTGATTTTAGACATACTGTATTTGGACAAGTAGTTAAAGGTATGGAAATTGTTGATGAAATTGCAGATGCAAAAGTAGACGATAATGACAAACCATTACAAGAAGTTACAGTTAATAAAATAGAAATTTTTAATTAGGCCTTGACCTATTAATGACTTCTTGGTACTATAAATATTGTTGTTGATTGAGTGATACAGATTTGATCAGCAAATTAAAAATAATAAAAAAAGTTGTTGACTTATTGCCTAACAATTTGTTATTATTAAAAAGTTCTGTTAACAGCGATATGTTAAAAAATAAAGTTGTTGACAGATTGATAATGATTTGATAATATATAAAAGTCGGTTGCTAATCGGCAGTTATCATTTCTGATAAGGTAGATCTTTGAAAACTGAACAAGATTGATAATTCGATGATGTGTAAGGAATCTTATAACAAAGTTATAAGAATTAAACATTGCGAAGTCAATTCGCTTATAAAATAACAATTTATTCAGAAGAGCTAAGTTAAGCTTTTCATCTTTTAAGATGAGAGTTTGATCCTGGCTCAGGACGAACGCTGGCGGCGTGCCTAATACATGCAAGTCGAACGAGCTCTCCCAAAATTGATTTTATGCTTGCATAAATGATTTTTTGGATTCGGAGCGAGTGGCGAACTGGTGAGTAACACGTGGGTAACCTGCCCTTAAGTGGGGGATAACATTTGGAAACAAATGCTAATACCGCATATGAATTAAAACCGCATGGTTTTAATTTGAAAGATGGCTCTGCTATCACTTTTGGATGGACCCGCGCCGTATTAGCTAGTTGGTGAGATAAAAGCCCACCAAGGCGATGATACGTAGCCGACCTGAGAGGGTAATCGGCCACATTGGGACTGAGACACGGCCCAGACTCCTACGGGAGGCAGCAGTAGGGAATCTTCCACAATGGACGAAAGTCTGATGGAGCAACGCCGCGTGAGTGATGAAGGGTTTCGGCTCGTAAAACTCTGTTGTTAAAGAAGAACAAGTGTAAGAGTAACTGTTTACGCTTTGACGGTATTTAACCAGAAAGCCACGGCTAACTACGTGCCAGCAGCCGCGGTAATACGTAGGTGGCAAGCGTTGTCCGGATTTATTGGGCGTAAAGCGAGCGCAGGCGGTCTTGTAAGTCTGCTGTGAAAGCCCTCAGCTTAACTGAGGAAGTGCAGTGGAAACTACGAGACTTGAGTACAGAAGAGGAAAGTGGAACTCCATGTGTAGCGGTGAAATGCGTAGATATATGGAAGAACACCAGTGGCGAAGGCGGCTTTCTGGTCTGTTACTGACGCTGAGGCTCGAAAGCATGGGTAGCGAACAGGATTAGATACCCTGGTAGTCCATGCCGTAAACGATGAATGCTAGGTGTTGGAGGGTTTCCGCCCTTCAGTGCCGCAGCTAACGCATTAAGCATTCCGCCTGGGGAGTACGACCGCAAGGTTGAAACTCAAAGGAATTGACGGGGGCCCGCACAAGTGGTGGAGCATGTGGTTTAATTCGATGCTACGCGAAGAACCTTACCAGGTCTTGACATCTTCTGCCAACCTAAGAGATTAGGCGTTCCCTTCGGGGACAGAATGACAGGTGGTGCATGGTTGTCGTCAGCTCGTGTCGTGAGATGTTGGGTTAAGTCCCGCAACGAGCGCAACCCTTATTATTAGTTGCCAGCATTTAGTTGGGCACTCTAGTGAGACTGCCGGTGATAAACCGGAGGAAGGTGGGGATGACGTCAAATCATCATGCCCCTTATGACCTGGGCTACACACGTGCTACAATGGATGGTACAACGAGTCGCAAAACCGCGAGGTCAAGCTAATCTCTTAAAGCCATTCTCAGTTCGGATTGCAGGCTGCAACTCGCCTGCATGAAGTTGGAATCACTAGTAATCGTGGATCAGCATGCCACGGTGAATACGTTCCCGGGCCTTGTACACACCGCCCGTCACACCATGAGAGTTTGTAACACCCAAAGACGATGGGGTAACCTTCGGGAGCCAGTCGTCTAAGGTGGGACAGATGATTAGGGTGAAGTCGTAACAAGGTAGCCGTAGGAGAACCTGCGGCTGGATCACCTCCTTTCTAAGGAAAATTTCGGAAACTTACATTAGAATGTATCAATCTTATTCAGTTTTGAGAGGTTTACCTCTCTAACTTGGTTCTTTGAAAACTAGATATTATTTAATTTCTATATTGAATTTGTATTTAATACAATTTCAACCGAGAACACCGCGTTATTTTGAGTTTTAAAATATAGTTTATTCGTAATACTCAATTAACCAAACATCACGTAGTGATGAATAGGTTAAGTTATGAAGGGCGCATGGTGGATGCCTTGGCACTAGGAGCCGATGAAGGACGGGACTAACACCGATATGCTTCGGGGAGCTGTACGTAAGCTTTGATCCGGAGATTTCCGAATGAGGAAACTCAATAATCTTAATCGATTATTACTAATTAATGAACTGAGTAGTTAATTAGAGGCAGACGTGGGGAACTGAAACATCTCAGTACCCACAGGAAGAGAAAGAAATTTCGATTCCCTAAGTAGCGGCGAGCGAACGGGGAACAGCTCAAACCAAAGAGCTTGCTCTTTGGGGTTGTAGGACTGAACATTTGAGTTACCAAGTTAATTGATAGTCGAATTATCTGGGAAGTTAAGCGATACAGGGTGATAGCCCCGTAGACGAAATCAATTAACCTCAGTTCAGGATCCTGAGTACGGCGACACACGTGAAACGTCGTCGGAAACCGGGAGGACCATCTCCCAAAGCTAAATACTCCCTAGTGACCGATAGTGAACCAGTACCGTGAGGGAAAGGTGAAAAGCACCCCGGAAGGGGAGTGAAATAGTTCCTGAAACCATGTGCCTACAAGCAGTCAGAGCTCGTTAATGAGTGATGGCGTGCCTCTTGTAGAATGAACCGGCGAGTTATGTTAACATGCAAGGTTAAGACGGAAAGATCGGAGCCGTAGCGAAAGCGAGTCTGAATAGGGCGTTACAGTATGTTGAGATAGACCCGAAACCAGGTGATCTACCCATGTTCAGGCTGAAAGTGCGGTAAAACGCACCGGAGGGCCGAACCCGTGTACGTTGAAAAGTGCTGGGATGAAATGTGGGTAGCGGTGAAATTCCAAACGAACTTGGAGATAGCTGGTTCTCTCCGAAATAGCTTTAGGGCTAGCCTCGGACTTAGAATCATGGAGGTAGAGCCACTGTTTGGATGAGGGGCCCGTCATGGGTTACTGAATTCAGATAAACTCCGAATACCATTGATTTATATGTCCGGGAGTCAGACGATGAGTGATAAGATCCACCGTCGAAAGGGGAACAGCCCAGACCACCAATTAAGGTCCCTAAATATATGCTGAGTGGAAAAGGATGTGAAGTTGCATAGACAACTAGGATGTTGGCTCAGAAGCAGCCACCATTTAAAGAGTGCGTAATAGCTCACTAGTCGAGTGATTTTGCGCCGAAAATTTACCGGGGCTAAGCATATTACCGAGATTGTGGACATGACGTAGTCATGTGATAGGAGAGCGTTCTAAGGGCAACGAAGTTGGACCGCAAGGACTGATGGAGCGCTTAGAAGTGAGAATGCCGGTATGAGTAGCGAAAGAATAGTGAGAATCTATTCCACCGATTGACTAAGGTTTCCTGGGGAAGGCTCGTCCTCCCAGGGTAAGTCGGGACCTAAGCCGAGGCCTAGAGGCGTAGGCGATGGATAACAGGTTGAGATTCCTGTACTAGTTAATTATGTTTGAACGATGGAGGGACGCAGAAGGCTAACCCATGCACACTGTTGGATATGTGTGTTCAAGTGATAAGTCAGTTGATGAGTGAAATGCTTATCAGCGTGTTGACAAGTCATGATGAGGATCGAAATAAAGTAGAGAAGTGGGCCATGTCACGCTGCCGAGAAAAGCTTCTAGTGAGTAATTAACTACCCGTACCGCAAACCGACACAGGTAGTCAAGGAGAGTATCCTAAGGTGAGCGAGTGAACTCTCGTTAAGGAACTCGGCAAAATGACCCCGTAACTTCGGGAGAAGGGGTGCTACACGCAAGTGTAGCCGCAGTGAAAAGGCTCAGGCGACTGTTTATCAAAAACACAGGTTTCTGCAAAATCGTAAGATGAAGTATAGGGGCTGACGCCTGCCCGGTGCTGGAAGGTTAAGCGGATGAGTTAGCTTCGGCGAAGCTCAGAAGCGAAGCCCCAGTAAACGGCGGCCGTAACTATAACGGTCCTAAGGTAGCGAAATTCCTTGTCGGGTAAGTTCCGACCCGCACGAAAGGCGTAACGATCTGAGCACTGTCTCAACGAGAGACTCGGTGAAATTGAGATACCTGTGAAGAAGCAGGTTACCCGCGACAGGACGGAAAGACCCCATGGAGCTTTACTGTAATTTGATATTGGGTGTTGACATAGCTTGTACAGGATAGGTAGGAGCCGTGGAAACCGGAACGCTAGTTTCGGTGGAGGCATTGTTGGGATACTACCCTCGCTGTGCTAACACTCTAACCCGCGCCACTGAACGTGGCGGGAGACAGTGTCTGATTGGCAGTTTGACTGGGGCGGTCGCCTCCCAAACAGTAACGGAGGCGCCCAAAGGTTCCCTCAGAATGGTTGGAAATCATTCATCGAGTGTAAAGGCAAAAGGGAGCTTGACTGCGAGACAGACAGGTCGAGCAGGGACGAAAGTCGGGCTTAGTGATCCGGTGGTTCCGCATGGAAGGGCCATCGCTCAACGGATAAAAGCTACCCTGGGGATAACAGGCTTATCTCCCCCAAGAGTTCACATCGACGGGGAGGTTTGGCACCTCGATGTCGGCTCATCGCATCCTGGGGCTGTAGTTGGTCCCAAGGGTTGGGCTGTTCGCCCATTAAAGCGGTACGCGAGCTGGGTTCAGAACGTCGTGAGACAGTTCGGTCCCTATCCGTCGCGGGCGTAGGAAATTTGAGGGAAGCTGTCTCTAGTACGAGAGGACCGAGATGGACATACCGCTGGTGTACCAGTTGTCCTGCCAAGGGCACCGCTGGGTAGCTATGTATGGATGAGATAAACGCTGAAAGCATCTAAGTGTGAAACCGACCCCGAGATGAAATTTCCCATTCCTTTATGGAAGTAAGACCCCTAAGAGATGATTAGGTAGATAGGCTAGAAGTGGAAGTGCAGCAATGTATGGAGCGGACTAGTACTAATTGGTCGAGGACTTAACCAAGTAAGGTAAGTATCGGAGAAATAAATAATATCTAGTTTTGAGAGAACGAAGTTCTTTCAAATAAAATAGTGTGGTGGCGATAGCTAGAAGGACACACCTGTTCCCATGCCGAACACAGAAGTTAAGCTTCTAAACGCCGAGAGTAGTTGAGGGATCGCCCTCTGCAAGGGTAGGACGTCGCCGCGCTTATTATTCCGAATTAGCTCAGTTGGTAGAGCACCTGACTGTTAATCAGGTTGTCGTCAGTTCGAGTCTGACATTCGGAGTTATCATTGGTCTTGGAGAGTTGTCCGAGTTGGCCGAAGGAGCATCATTGGAAATGATGTAAACGGGTGAATGCCTGTTTCAAGGGTTCGAATCCCTTACTCTCCGTTACCTTATATGACCCGTTGGTCAAGTGGTTTAAGACACTGCCCTTTCACGGCAGTAACATGGGTTCGAATCCCGTACGGGTCATTTTATTTGGAGGATTAGCTCAGTTGGGAGAGCATCTGCCTTACAAGCAGGAGGTCACAGGTTCGAGCCCTGTATCCTCCATCTAATAAAAGACTGGTTCGTTGGTCTAGTTGGTTTAGGACGCCTGCCTGTCACGCAGGAGGTCACGAGTTCGAGTCTCGTACGAACCGTTGTTGTTAATTAACAACATAGCAACATTATTTTAATATCTATAGCAATGCATAAATGGTATGGCTCGGTAGCTCAGTTGGTAGAGCAACGGATTGAAGCTCCGTGTGTCGGCAGTTCGATTCTGTCCCGCGCCATTTATGGAGGGGTAGCGAAGTCTGGCTAAACGCGGCGGACTGTAAATCCGCTCCTTCGGGTTCGGTGGTTCGAATCCACTCCCCTCCACCATAGGGATATAGTTTAATGGTAGAACAACGGTCTCCAAAACCGTTGGTGCGGGTTCAACTCCTGCTATCCCTGTTTTAGTGTTGTTATGGCGGTAGTGGTGAAGTGGTTAACACATCGGATTGTGGTTCCGACACGCGTGGGTTCGATTCCCACCTACCGCCCTTTTTAATTGGGCTATAGCCAAGCGGTAAGGCACTGGACTTTGACTCCATTATGCGCTGGTTCGAATCCAGCTAGCCCAGTTGAATTCGAATTAAAAAATGGCGGTATAGCCAAGTGGTAAGGCAGAGGTCTGCAAAACCTTTATCATCGGTTCAAATCCGATTACCGCCTTTAGTTCAATATTATGCCGGAGTGGCGGAATTGGCAGACGCGCTGGACTCAAAATCCAGTGATCGTTGAGATCGTGTGGGTTCGAACCCCACCTCCGGTATCACTTTTGTAAGACCATTGTTGATGGTCTTTTTTTGTTTCTATGGGTGTACTTTAAAAAATTTTAAAGTTGTGATATTATTTTAAGAGTTATGAGCGTATTCCCGATAGGATTCACCTTGATGTGAAGATGCCTTGTAACCAAATAAATAGGGGGAATAAATAAAATGCAAGAAAGACATTTATTTACTTCAGAATCTGTTTCAGAAGGACATCCTGATAAAATTGCTGATCAAATCAGTGATGCTATTTTGGATGCTATGCTAGAACAAGATCCTGATTCCAGAGTTGCCTGTGAATGTTCAGTAACTACTGGTTTAGTTTTAGTTTTTGGGGAAATTACTACTAAGGCTTATGTAAACATTCAAAAGATTGTAAGAGATACTATTAAGAGCATTGGTTATGACAATGATCAATATGGTTTTGATGGTAATACTTGTGCTGTTTTAGTTGCTATTGATGAACAATCACCTGATATTGCTCAAGGTGTTGATGATTCACTAGAAACAAGAGACAGCAGTGAAGATGATTTAGACAAGATTGGTGCTGGTGACCAAGGTTTGATGTTTGGTTACGCTGTTGACGAAACACCTGAATTAATGCCACTACCTATTTCTCTAAGTCACAAATTAATGAGAAAAATTGCACAACTTAGAAAAGAAGGTACTATTTCATATCTAAGACCTGATGCAAAAGCTGAAGTTACTGTTGAATATGATGATAATGATAAACCTGTCTCTGTTGATACTGTAGTTATCAGTACACAACATGATCCTGATGTTTCATTAGATCAAATCAGAAAAGACATGGTTGAAAAATTAATTAAGCAAGTTATTCCTGCTGAATTGTTAACTGACAAAACTAAGTACTTTATCAACCCAACAGGCCGTTTTGTTATCGGTGGACCACAAGGTGATGCCGGTCTTACTGGTCGTAAAATTATTGTTGATACTTACGGTGGTGCTGCTCACCACGGTGGTGGGGCATTCTCTGGTAAGGATGCAACTAAGGTTGATAGATCAGCAAGTTATGCTGCAAGATACATTGCTAAAAACATCGTTGCAGCTAAGTTAGCAAACCGTGTAGAAGTTCAAATTGCTTATGCTATTGGTGTTGCTAAGCCTGTTTCAATTTCAGTTAATACTTTTGGAACTGCTAAAGTTTCAGAAAGTGATTTAATTAAAGCTATCAGAGAAATTTTTGATTTAAGACCAGCTGGTATTATTAAGATGCTTGACTTGAAGCGTCCTATTTACAAACAAACAGCTGCTTATGGTCACTTTGGTAGAACTGATATTGATTTACCATGGGAACATCTAGATAAAGTTGACGATTTAAAGAATTATTTTAAATAATTTAAAATTGGATTCAAAGAGAAAACGATTTATTTGTTAGTTCAATTAGATCGTTTTTTCTTTTATGGAGGAAAAATGAATATACGAAAGCAGAAAACAAACGTACTGTTAGTTACTATTGCTTTGTTCATAGCAACTTTTATGAGTGCTGTAGAAGGAACAATAGTTTCAACTGCTATGCCAACTATCGTAGGAGATTTACATGGTGTTTCATTGATGAACTGGGTTTTTTCAGTTTATTTATTAACTAATGCTATTTCTACTCCAATCTATGGAAAATTATCTGACCAATTTGGACGTAAGAAAATTTTTATGTTCGGAATTATTGTTTTTCTAATTGGATCAGTATTATCTGGATTGGCTACAAACATGGTTAGTTTGATAATTTGGCGTGCTATCCAAGGAATGGGTGCTGGAGTAATTATGCCACTATCATATACCATTGTTGCCGATATATATTCAGACGCTAATAGAGCACGGATTTTAGGCCTTAATGGGGCTATTTGGGGAATAGCTTCAATTATTGCACCTTTAATAGGTGGAATTATAGTTGATAAATTAAGTTGGCATTGGATATTTTTCATTAATATTCCTATTGGAATTATTGCATTAGCAATTTTTTCATTTAATTTTTATGAAAAATATTCTTCTGTTAAACAATCTATTGATTATAGAGGAATGATATATTTATCGTTATTATTATTATCCTTAATGTATATCATTCAAATGATTAGTGATTTGCCACATACCTGGCAACCAATTTCATATTGTACATTTGCATCCATAATGTTATTGATTTTGTTTGTTAGAAACGAGCATTGTGCTAAAGATCCTATAATACCAATGAAATTACTATCTAATAGAACTTTTGTGGTGCAAAATATTATTGCATTCTTAGTTAGTGGATTCTTAATGGCATTGGAAGTTTACTTACCAGTATGGACGCAAGGGATTTTTGGATATCCGGCTACTATATCGGGATTCGCTATAACACCAACTTCAGTTTTATGGATATTAGGTTCATTTATTTCTGGTTGGTTATTAACTAAGATGAAGCCTTTCTATGCCACAATGATAGGATTATTATTCGTATTAGGCGCTGCAATATGGGTTTTCTTACTACCATTTACAGTTTCATATGGATGGTTCTTCGCAATTGCAGCCATTTGTGGAATCGGTTTTGGAATAACCATTACCAATGGAACAGTTATTTCTCAAAATAGTGTTAATAAGAGTGATGTAGGTGTTGCTACTTCATTTAATACCTTGAGTCGTATTTTTGGTCAAACATTAATCGTAGCAGTATTAGGTATTTTTATGAATAGACAACTTACCATTGGAATATTGCATACAGATGGCGCTAATATGGATATGATAAATAAGTTAGTAAACTTTAAAACATTTCATGAAGTACCTAATCGTTTATTAGAACCATTAAGAAACGTTTTATTTGATTCATTACACAAAGTATTCTTGGTATGTTTAATAATTATTGTTTTTGCTGTAATTGTTAACTTATATGATCGAGTATCTGAAAAATAGTAATAAAAAAAGTCCAACATTAGTTGGACTTTTTTTGTATTGCAAGTAGGATAGGAGGGCAATGTATTTGATTAATGAATTGATATTGTAAAGAAGTATATTTTTTCTGATCTAATTTCTTTGCCCAATCTAGTACGGCATTCTTTTCTTCCTTGCCACCATCGTGACCATAGTAAATTACTGCAATAACAATACCATTCACTGATAATAAGTTTAAGCAGTCCTGAAGGGCAGATAGGGTAGTTTCAGGTTTAGTAATGATATTTTTATCACTACCAGGTAAATATCCTAAATTAAAAATTGCAGCTGATATAGGTTTATCTACATAGCTATGAATATTTTCATGGCCAGTATTAAATAAATCAACATTGTTAATTAACGATTTATCCGTTAATCTCTTTTTAGTATATTTAATAGCTTCTTCTTGTAAATCAAAACCATAAACATGTCCATGATTTCCTACTAAATTAGCCATGAATTCAGTATCGTTACCTTTTCCTACCGTGGCATCAATAACGTTATCTCCCGGTTTTATTACTTGAGATAGAATTGTATGACTATATTTAACTGAAGGTTCTATTTTCACAATATTACTCCTTTATGCTTTTTCTCAATTATAACATTTTTGATAATATGATAACTTTGCCTTGATTTTTATAAGTACAATTGGTATGATTTAAATAATTAAATTATCGAATAAGAATTGTTGATACGAAGTAGTAGATTAATATTGCTTTTCAGAAACTAAATGGTCGCTGTGAATTTAGATCAATATTAATTGAACTCATCGTTGAAATTTTAACTGAAATTAGTAAGTTAAGACGTTTTCCGCGTTAAGGACAATGAGATGTATCTATTTGCAATAGATAAATTTAGGTGGTACCGCGGAAAATTCGTCCTATAAGCTAAAAGCTTATAGGATTTTTTTATTCGATGAATTTATACAAGGGAGGAAACAATATGTCATACAATCATAAGAAAATTGAACAAAAATGGCAAAAATATTGGTCAGAAAATGAAACTTTTAAAACAACCAATGATGACAAGAAAGATAATTTCTACGCACTAGATATGTTTCCATATCCATCAGGACAAGGCCTTCACGTAGGACATCCAGAAGGTTACACAGCAACTGATATTGTTGCTCGTTTTGAACGTATGCGTGGAAAGAATGTTTTGCATCCAATTGGATTTGATGCATTTGGTCTACCTGCAGAACAATACGCATTGAAGACTGGACATCATCCTGGTTCATTTACTGAAAAAAACATTGAACACTTTAGAGAACAAATTAAATCACTTGGTTTCTCATATGACTGGGATCGTGAAGTAAATACTACTGATCCTAAGTACTACAAGTGGACACAATGGATTTTTGAACAACTTTATAAAAAAGGCTTAGCTTACGAAGATGAAATTGAAGTAAACTGGGCACCTGATTTTATGGGTGGAACTGTAGTTGCCAATGAAGAAGTTGTTGATGGTAAGACTGAACGTGGTGGTTATCCTGTATACCGTGTTCCAATGAAACAATGGGTATTAAAAATTACTGCTTACGCAGATCGATTGATTGACGATTTGGATGATCTAGATTGGCCTGAAAGCATTAAAGAAATGCAACGTAACTGGATTGGCCGTTCTAGAGGTGCTAGTGTATTCTTTGATGTAAAAGGTCATAAAGACCAAGTAGAAGTATTTACTACAAGACCAGATACATTATTCGGTGCTTCTTACATTGTTCTTTCACCTGAACATGATTTAGTTGATAAGATTGTTACTGATGAACATAAAGATGCAATTAAAGCATACCGTAAGGAAGTATCCACTAAATCAGATCTAGAAAGAACTGATTTAAATAAGGATAAATCTGGAGTATTCACTGGTGCATATGCTATTAACCCAATTAATGGTGAAGAACTACCAATTTGGATTGGTGATTATGTATTATCTTCATATGGAACTGGTGCTATTATGGCGGTTCCAGCTCATGATGATAGAGATTACGAATTTGCTAAGAAATTCGATTTAGATATTAAACCAGTTATCGAAGGTGGAGATATTGATAAAGAAGCATTCACGGGTGATGGTAAGCATATTAATTCTGGCTTTTTAAATGGCATGAACAAGAAAGATGCTATTGAAGCAGCTATTAAGTGGCTAGAAGAACATAAAGCTGGTCATGCTAAGACTAATTACCGTTTGAGAGATTGGATTTTCTCACGTCAAAGATACTGGGGTGAACCAATTCCAGTTATTCATTGGGAAGATGGTGAAACTACATTAGTTCCTGAAGACGAACTTCCATTGAAGTTACCAGAAACTGATAATATTGAACCATCAGGTACTGGTGAATCACCATTAGCTAATATTGACGACTGGGTAAACGTGGTAGATAAAAATGGTCGTAAAGGTAAACGTGAAACTAATACCATGCCACAATGGGCTGGAAGTTCATGGTACTACCTAAGATACATCGATCCACATAATGATAAGATGTTAGCAGATCCTGAATTATTAAAGAAGTGGTTACCAGTTGATCTATACATTGGTGGTGCAGAACACGCTGTTCTTCATTTACTATATGCTAGATTCTGGCACAAAGTTCTTTATGACTTAGGAGTAGTTCCAACTAAGGAACCATTCCAAAAACTAGTTAACCAAGGAATGATTTTAGGAACTAACCATGAAAAGATGTCTAAGTCTAAAGGTAACGTTGTTAACCCAGATGATATCGTTGAAGAATATGGTGCTGATACCCTAAGACTTTACGAAATGTTTATGGGTCCACTTACTGAATCCAAGCCATGGAGTACTGAAGGATTAAATGGTTCCAACAGATGGGTTAAACGTGTATGGAGATTACTTATTGATGATGATGATAACCTACGTGATCGTGTAACTACTGTTAATGATCATAAGTTGGATAAAATCTATAATAAGACTGTTAAACAAGTTACTGAAGATATTAAGAACTTACGCTTCAACATTGCTATTTCCAGTATGATGGTATTTGTTAACGAATGCTACAAGCAAGACAGTTTATTCTTGGATTACATGGAAGGATTTGTAAAACTAATTTCTCCAATTATGCCTCACATTGCTGAAGAATTATGGAGTAAATTAGGTCATGACAATACTATTACTTATGCTGAATGGCCAACTTATGATGAAAGTAAATTGGTTGACGATGAAGTTCAAATCGTAGTACAAGTAAATGGTAAAGTTAGATCACACATTAAAGTAGCTACAGATGCATCTAAAGATGCTATTCAAGAAGCTGCTATGAGTGATGAAAAGGTAAAGGAATTTATCGATGGCAAAAATATCAGAAAAGTAATCGTTATTCCTGGAAAGATTGTTAACATCGTCGCTAACTAATCATAATAATAATAAAAAGAGTGATAATATTTATCACTCTTTTTTCTTTTCTAAAGACAACTGATGTTGATAAGTAGTAAAATATTGATTAAAATGGAAAAGTTAGAGAAATTTGAAAGTGGGAATGCAAAATGCATGATCAAAATGATAAAGTAAACGATGAATTAACACAGGAAAAAATGCTAGAAGGATCTGCTTGGATGACAGCCGGAAGTATTTTATCTAGAATATTAGGTGCAGTTTACATTATCCCGTGGAGTTTAATGTTAGATAATTTGTACCTACAAGCTAATGCTTTGTACGTGCAAGGATATAACGTTTATAGTTTGATATTAATTATATCTATTGCTGGGATTCCATCTGCAATAGCAAAGCAGGTAGCCCATTATAATGCTCTAAATGAGTATGGGGTAAGTGTCCGGTTGTACAAGAGAGGGTTATTACTTTCTTTAATGACTGGTATAGTTTGTGCAATGCTATTATATTTTGGAGCACCATTATTTGATAATGGTAATACTAATCTTATTCCAGTAATGCATTCATTAGCATGGGCTGTTCTAATAATTCCAACCATGAGTTTAACTAGAGGATACTTTCAAGGATTTCAAGATATGGCTCCATCAGCGATTTCTCAATTTGTTGAGCAATTGTTTAGAGTTATATATATGCTAGTTGCTGTATTCTTTATTATTAAAATGATGCGTGGTAGTTGGGTTACTGCTGTATCTCAATCAACCTTTGCCGCATTTATTGGTTCATTAGCAGGATTATTAATTTTAGGTTTATATTACTTTAAACGTAGAAAGTATTATCGCCGATTGATTAATAATAGTAATAATGAATTACATGTTAATGCTAATAAACTATACGTAGAAATTATTCAACAAGCTATTCCTTTCGTGATTTTAGGTGCTGGTATATCTATTTTCCAATTAATAGATCAGTTCACATTCTTTAAAATTATGAATATAGCTACTAATTATTCTTCCGCAACGTTAAATCAGTTATATGCAATATTTGCTGGTAATGCTAACAAGTTAATTATGATTACTATTTCATTATCTTCAGCAATGGCTATTACTGTAGTTCCATTACTTTCAGCTGCTTATACTAGAAAAGATAAACGAGAAATTGGTCATCAAATTTCTAGTGGTTTCGTGTTATTCGCATTTGTTATGATTCCTGCAGCGCTAGGGATGACTGCGGTAGCTGGACCATTAAATCGTGTATTTTATGGTAATTTAAATGGTTCATTATCTGCTAATGTATTAGCTTTCTCATCCATTATATCTATCAGTTTTGGTTTATTTACCGTTGTTTCAGCAATGATGCAAGGAATTTCGCGAAACAGAATTGCGGTTAAATTCTTTGTTTACGGAACAATTGTTAAATTTATAACTCAATTTCCAATGGTATATATATTCAAAGAATTTGGTCCACTAATTTCTTCTGGAATTGGATTTATGGTAGCTAACGGATTGATCATTAGATTATTAAATAAACAATATAGTATTAAAAGTTATGATATGCTAAATAAGTTGAATTGGATCGTGTTATTTTCTTTAATAACTTATTTAGTAGCATTAACATCTGTTTATGCTGGTAATTTGTTAGTTAGCTTATTTATCAATCAATATGGTCGTGTAGGAAGCTTTGTAGTAGTATCTATATCATCATTGATTGGTGGATTAGTATATGTATATCTTGCATTAAAGAGCAGAATAGCTGATGATGTTTTAGGAAATAAAGCTGAAGTACTTAGACAAAAATTAAGAATTAAATAAAAAAAGCACTCTAATGAGTGCTCATTAAACCTTCTAAATTAACTGTTTAGAAGGTTTATTTTTTTGTTTGATGATTTTTCATAAAGAATGGTATTTTTTCAATAATTTGAGTGGGTAGTACTACGTATTGATTTTCAGAAAGTTTATCAGCGATAGCACTGTGACTATAAACAGCTGAAATTACTGCATCATCTGTATTAGAAAATTGTGCCGTGAATCCAGCTACCATACCAGCTAAAGTGTCACCCATACCACCAGTTGCTTGAGCAGGGGTTCCACCAGGATTTACAAATATTTCGTCTTTTGTATAAATTTTAGTATGATGTGATTTAAGTACAACAATAGAATGAAGCTTTTTTACAGCCTCTATATTATTAGTATCATTTTGATCAGATATTTTGATACCTGATAATCTTTGCCATTCCATTTGATGAGGAGTGAAAATAACCTGAGCATCAGGTACTGGTAGTTTTTCTTTTGCCATCAAAGTTATTGCTGAACCATCGATGATAACAATTTGGTCATGATTTACAGCATTTAAAGTAGCTTTTAAAATTTTTAAGCTATTATCATCAGTACCTAGACCGGGTCCGATTACAATAACATTAAAGCCAGGAATCATTTCCCTTAAATTTTCAACGTCATTATAATCTGCAAACATAGCTTCTGGAACATGGTCATGTAAACTAGTTAAGTTAGATGGATCTGTAAAAGTAGTAGTTAATCCTGCACCAGAATAAACACTGGCTTTTGATGCCATAATAATAGCACCACCAAAATTTTGGCTACCACCAATTAATCCAACTCTGCCGTAAGTTCCTTTATGACTATTATTAGGTCTTATTCTAATAGTTTTAGATACTAAATTTTCAGTTATATCAGGCATAAATATTTCCTCCTTTAGACATCGATTACAGTATAGCATTAAAATTTATAAACATCATTAATGTGATTTTTCAATAATATGCTAGAATATAACAAAAGGTTAAGGAGGATTAAACAATGATTGATTGGGACAAATTAGCGAATGATTATAAAGAATCATATTTAGAAGATTTAAAGGCACTAATCGCTATTGATAGTGAAAGAAACGATGAAGATGCAACTAAAGAATATCCATTAGGTGAAGGCCCAGCTAAGGCACTTGCTAAGTACATGGAATTCGGTAAGCGTGATGGATTCAAAGTTAAAAATTTAGATAATTTAGTCGGTTACATAGAATATGGTGAAGGAGATAAGACATTCGCTATTTTGGCTCATGCGGATGTAATGCCTGCCGGTGAAGGATGGGATACTGATCCTTTTGAAATGACTATTAAAGATAATAAGGTATACGGACGTGGTGCGTCTGATGATAAAGGACCTGGTTTAGCAGCATACTATGGCTTAAAAATGATGAAGGATCAAGGTATTAAACCTAAATGCAAGATTCGTTTCATAGTTGGTACCGATGAAGAAAGTAATTGGACAGGTATGAAGCATTACTTTGATTTAGAACCAGAACCAGATTTCGGTTTCTCTCCAGATGCTGAATTTCCAGTGATTAATGGTGAAAAAGGAAATACTACTTTTGAAACTAAATTTGGTAATCAACAAGATATGGATGCTGATTATGTTTTAAATGATTTTCATGCTGGTTTGCGTGAAAATATGGTTCCAAGGGATGCTTATGCTGATGTAAGAACTCCATTTAAGGATCAAATGGCAGAACAATTTAGTGTATTTATGCAAGATCGTAATTTAGATGGTGGTTCTGAAATTACTGAAGAAGGTATTAAGTTACATTTAATTGGAAAATCTGCTCATGGAATGGAACCTAGAAATGGTGTTAACGGGGGAACTTTCCTAGCAAACTTTTTACGTGGATATGATTTCTCTGGAGGAGCTAAAGAATTTATTAAATTTGTTTCTGAATTCTTACATGGAGACTCACGAGCAAATCATATTGGTGCACAATACACTGATAAAATTATGGGTGATTTAACTATGAATGTTGGTATTTTAACGTTTAATGACCAAAAGGGTGGTTTCGTTAATACTAACTTTAGATACCCTAAGGGCATTACAGTTGCCACTATTGGTAAACATTTATCAGAAGCAGCCAAAGTAATGAATGGAAAAGTAGAAAATGTTGATGACATGGCTCCACATTACGTTGATCCAGATGATCCAATAGTAAATAAATTAATTAATGTATATCGTCAAAGAACTGGTGTTAATGAAGCCGAACCTGAAGTTGTTGGTGGTGGAACATACGGTAGAATGATGAAGAGAGGGGTAGCTTTTGGAGCATTATTCCCATGGACTGAGGATACTATGCACCAAGCCAATGAATATCAACCAGTAGATGATTTGATTTTAGCAATGGCCATTTATGGACAATCTATTAGTGAACTAGCTACTCTATAAAATAAATAATATTATTTAATAAAAAAAGAACTCTAAGTTATACCTAGAGTTCTTTTTTTATTATCTGATTTCAGATAACTTTTTATCAATCATATCTAAAATAATTGGTACATTTTTTTCGTCAGATAAATCGTATTTTTGTAAATCAATTTTCATTTTAGGACTTTTATCGTATTCTTTATACCAATCTTTATAAGCTGACCACATGTGGTAGTAGTATTCTTTTAATTTAGGATCATTATCGCATTGTTCATAATCTCTACCACGTTTTTTAATTCTTTTTAGAATAGTTTCGAAATCAGTTTCTGCATAAACCATTAAATCAGGTGCTTTTTTAGGTAATTGATCTAATTCATCCATCATTTTATCCAATAATTCAAGATAAATTTTTAATTCCATATCAGAGATATTACCTTCAGCATTATTTTGTTTAGTAAATAATGCATCTTCATAAATAGAACGATCTAAAATATTATTATCGTCAGAAAGTGCTTTTTTGATCATAGCAAAACGTTTATTTAAAAAGTAAATTTGTAGTAAGAATCCATATTGTTCTGGATTGTTGTAGTACAAAGGTAAAACTGGATTGTCACCAACTGGTTCATAAAATGCTTTGGTACCTAAATGTTCAGCAATTTTACCAGTTAAGGTAGTCTTTCCTACACCAATCATTCCTGCTGTAATTATCACCATATTAACTCCTCATTTATAAAATAGTATTAATATTCTACCATATTTTAAAAATTAACTTAACCAGCAAAATAAAAACCTAGGTAGTTAATACCTAGGTCATTTAAAACTATTTTGTTTGAGAATTGTTTTCTTGTTGTTCTTTTAGTAAGTCACGAATTTCACCTAATAGGGTATCAGTTTTGGTGTCCTTAGTGGTGGTATCACGTTTAGTAACACGATTATAGATTCTAACAATTAGAAATACGATAAAGGCAACAATTAAGAAGTTAATAACATCATTTATAAAGTTACCAATACGGAAGTTAGCGGAACCTAATTTCAATGTAATGTTAGATAGATTGATGGTTCCCATAAAAATTCCAATTAGTGGATTGATAAGGTTAGTAGTAAATGACTTAACAATAGCAGTAAAAGCAGAACCAATAATTACACCTACAGCTAAATCAATTACATTACCTTTGGAAATAAAAGCTTTAAAATCTTTAAGCATGTAAAAGACTCCTTTAAAATTAAATATTTATATTAATTTTAACATACAATCTATTTTGCTCCTATGTAAAGCTATGGTACAAAAATAACCAAAGTTTCATTTTGATTTGCATCGTAACAATGAATAAGGTTGAATATTCTTGTTACCATGTATAATTCTTAACTAAATTAATAAAAACACCGTCATGCAATAACATGACGATGCTTTTTATTATTTATTTAGTTAATGGTTCGTCTAATTGATTCAACATTTCTTTTGAAATAACAGCATGACGAGCATATTTTTTTAGTTCGATAGAAGTTACCTTCTTAGCAGTCATCTTTTCAAAAGCAGCACTGTAATCAATTGCTACGCTGTCGGCAGGAATCTTAATAGGTTCGATAATACGTTGTTTGAATGCTTTTCTAGAATTTTCGTAAGCTTTTTGTAATTCTGTGACAGTTTCATCATAACTATGAGAAATTAATGATTTAGCAAAGCGAAGATCATTACGTTGATATTCATTATAAATAAAAATAATTAAATCAAGCATTTTTTCTTTTTTCATTTGTGTCATGACTTCATCTTCTTTCATATTTTTATTTAGTTCTATACCTTAATTATAATATTAATGTTATATTTTTCCAAGATTAACAATTTATTATAGTGAAAAATATGATTATTAAACAGAATAAATGCATTTAGTATGTATAACCCGTATAATTGTCATTACGAGATAAATAGGGGGATTGAAATGTCAGATCAAAATTATATTAACGTTAAAGATGCTTTTCAAAATAATTTAAAACATCTAAATATTAAGATAAAAAAACATGCAATCACCGTATTTACGGGATTATCAGGTGCTGGAAAATCATCATTGGTTTTCGATACTATTGCAGCTAACTCTAGAAGAGAGTTGAATGAAACTTTTCCTAGTTTTACACAACAGTATTTACCTAAATATGGGGCACCTCATGTTGGGAAAATAGAAAATTTACCGGTAGCAATTGTTATTCAACAAAAGAAAGTGGGAAAAAATCCTCGTTCTACTTTAGCTACTTATACAGGTATATATTCATTGTTACGTTTGCTATTTTCCAGAATTGGTAAACCATGGGTAGGATACTCAGATACATTTTCATTTAACTTGCCACAAGGTATGTGTGATAAATGTCAGGGCCTAGGATACATTGATCACATAAATCCTGATAAAGTCATTGATTATAATAAATCATTAAATGAGGGCGCTATTACTTTCGTAAGTTTTGGCCCTGGAACATGGAGATGGAAGAGATACGCACATACAGGATTATTTGATAACGATAAAAAGATTAAGGATTATTCTGAAAAAGAATTGAATGATTTATTGTATGCGCCTCAACATCATCTAAAAAATGCTCCAGCAGAATGGAAACCTTCTATTCTATATGAAGGTGTTATTCCAAGAATTAAACGTTCTATTATTGAAAGTAAAGAAGGACAACATCATAAAGAAGCTATAAAAGAAATAGTTACTCGTACAGCTTGTGATAAATGTCATGGAACTAAATTAAGACCTGAAGTATTAACATGTAAAATCAATGGATATAACATAGCTGATGTTTTACAAATGGATTTAAAGCATGTCTTAGAATTTTTAAACAGCATTAAAGAAAGTCTAGTACAAGATTTACTTCGTGAAGTTACTACTAAGATTCAATCTCTAATTGATTTAGGATTAGGTTATTTAACATTAGATAGAGGAACAGACACACTATCTGGTGGTGAAACACAAAGAATTAAAATCGCTAAATATATGAATAGTTCATTATCTGATATGGTATATATTTTAGATGAACCAAGTGTGGGCTTACATCCAGCTGATATTAAATTGATTAGTGCTGCTCTAAAGAAGCTAGAGGCTAAAGGTAATACTATTTTAGTAGTGGAACATAATCCAGAATTAATTCCTATTGCTGACTATGTAGTTGAAATTGGTCCTAAGCCAGGTAAAGATGGTGGTCAAATTATTTTTGATGGAACCTATCAAGAATTGTTAAAGAGTGACACTATAACAGGTAAGTTATTACAACAACCATTATCATTTAAAAAGCCTAAGAAATTAGAAAAGACTTTAGATTTAGAAAATGTAAATATTCATAATCTAAAGAATGCTAATGTATCCATCCCATTGAATGCACAAACAGTAATTTCAGGTGTAGCTGGTTCTGGTAAGAGTTCTTTGATGAGAGCTATTAAAGATAAACTACAAGATAATTACATTGATTTAACGCAAGATGCAGTGGGGGTAAATATTAGATCCACTCCCGCAACATATTTGGATATTTTAAATGACATTAGAAAATTGTTTGGGGATGCAAACAACGTATCTCGTCAATTATTCAGTTATAACGGAAAAGGAAAATGTCCATTGTGTAAAGGACGTGGGGTACAAATCACTAATATGGCATTTATGGATCCAGTAATTCAAACCTGTGAAAAATGTCATGGTAAAAGATATAGTGATGAAGCACTTCAATACCATTTAAATGGGTTAGATATTAGTGAAGTATTAAATTTATCCATTAAAGAGGCAATTGACTTTTTCGCTAAATATAAAGATATTCAAAGCAAGTTAATTAACATGCAAAGAGTAGGCTTAGATTATCTATCATTAGGTCAATCATTAGATACTTTATCTGGTGGTGAAGTTCAAAGATTAAAACTAGCTCTTCAATTAAATAAGACAGGAACTGTTTATCTATTAGATGAACCCACAGCTGGATTACACATGAAAGATGTTTCTATTATGACTAATTTATTTGATGATTTAGTTAAAAAAGGAAATACCTTAATTATCGTGGAACACAATCTATCAGTAATCAGTAAATCTGATTGGATGATTGATGTGGGTCCAAGTGCAGGACGTTATGGTGGACAAATCTTGTACACTGGTACTCCTGAAGATTCATTAAATGATAGTAAGTCAGTTACTGGCCAAGCTATGCGTGATTATAATCAAAAAAGAGAATAAATATGGGGACAGTAAAGCTCTTTAACAAGGCTTTACTGTTTTTTTATAATTATTTTAAATTTTTAGAATATTTTTCTGGACAGAATAGCCGATATGATTATACTTAATAATATTAGTTAGTGTACTATATAATTTTGCGTAAATATAAAATTCAATTTTATGGCCGCATTTGCTAATGTTTTGTTACAATGGAATATGTACAAGATAATTAATATAAAATAACTAATAAATATACGGAAAAAACAACAAAGGGGATTAATAATATGTGTGGATTTTGCGGATATGTGAACCAAAAGGATGTACCGAACGATACTATTAGTAAGATGGCTGATAGAATCAAGCATCGTGGTCCTGATGACGAAAAATATTTCCAAGACGATAAGGTATCTATGGGATTCAGACGTCTATCAATTATTGACTTAGCCCATGGTGGACAACCATTATACAGTAAAGACAAGAAGAAAGTTCTTACTTTTAATGGTGAAATTTATAACTATCAAGAAATTAGAAAAGAACTTGAAGATGAAGGTTGGGAATTTGAAACTGACGTTGACTCTGAAGTTTTAATTCGTGGTTACGAAGCATGGGGTCCAGCTCTATTAAAGAAACTTCGTGGAATGTATGCATTTGTCATTTATGACAGTGCTAAGAATGAAATCTTCGGTGCACGTGATCATTTTGGTATTAAGCCATTGTATTACTACGATGATGGTGATGCATTCATGTATGGTTCCGAAATTAAAGCATTTTTATCTAACCCTGCATTTAAGAAAGAATTAAACATTGATTTATTACCAATTCATTTAAGCTTTGAATTTATTCCATCTGCCGAAACCATGTTTAAAAATGTTTACAAGGTAATGCCTGGAACTTACTTCATTCATCACATTGATGAAAAAACAACTGAAACACATCGTTACTACAAGTTTAACTATGATCACATTGATCAATCACAAACTGTAGAAGAAGATGCTAAGAAGATTGAAGGAATTGTTAAAGATTCCGTAAAAGCACATATGATTGCTGACGTTGAAGTAGGTAGTTTCTTATCAAGTGGTGTGGATTCAAGTTATGTTTTAAATGAAGCATCTAAGTTAAAACCTATTAAGTCATTCTCATTAGGTTTCGATAATTCTAAGTACAGTGAACTTTCATGGTCAACTGATTTTGCAAACCAAATTGGACAACAAAATACACCTATTAAGATCACTGATAAGGATTACTTTGATTTCTTACCAACTATGATGTACTACATGGATGAACCATTATCAAACCCTTCAGCAATTCAATTATTCTACCTAGCTAAAGGTACCAGAAAGAATGTTAAAGTTGCTCTATCTGGTGAAGGTGCTGATGAATTCTTCGGTGGATACAATACTTACCTTGAAGCTATTCCATTCGAAAGATATCAAAAATATGTTCCTGGATTCATCCGTAAAGCTTTAGCAAGCATTGCTGTTAAATTACCTAGATTCCATGGCCGTCGTTTCTTAATTCGTGGTGCTCAACCATTGAGTGAAAGATATTACCGTGTAAACTATGTATTTAATTACGATGACAGAAATAAGCTATTGAAGGATCCATCACTTAACGTTGATTCAGGTGCATACACTAAGCACATTTTTGATGAAGTAAAAGACAAAGATGAAATGACTCAAATGCAATACTTTGATATCAACACTTGGTTACCATTTGATATCTTACAAAAAGCTGACCGTATGAGTATGGCTAACTCTCTTGAAGTTAGAACTCCATTGGTTGATAAGGAAGTTGCTGAATTTGCTTCCACTATGCCAATTAAGACTAGAATTAATAAAGAAGGGACCAAGATTTCTCTAAGAAAAGCTGCTGAAAGAGCATTACCAGACAAGGTAGCTATGAAGGAAAAACTTGGATTCCCATCTCCAATTGCATCATGGATTAGAGAACCAGAATTCCATGACAGAATTGTTCGTGCATTTACTTCCGATGTTGCTGAAAAATTCTTTAATACTGATGAATTATTAAGAATTCTAAAGGAACACGATGAAGGTAAATCATCTATGCAAAAGATTATGACTCCATACCTATTTATTTTATGGTATGAAGTATACTTCCCAGAAGATACTAATGCTGATACCATCAACAAGGTACAACTACAAGCATAATCTTAAATACTGATGCGAGGAAATGAATGATAATGGCTCTTGGAATTGATGAAATAAAAACTTTATTAAATGAACATGGTTTGTTAAAAGAAGTAGTTTATAGTGAACATACTTCTTTTGATGATGTAACTTACGATTCCAGAAACGCTAATCCAAATACTTTATTCTTCTGTAAAGGTAATTTCAATCCTGAATACCTAACTATGGCAAAAGATAAAGGTTCTACTGGATATGTATCTGAAGAAAAGTATCCAGAAGGCAATGGATTAACACAAATTATTGTTAATAACGTACAAAAGGCAATGTCTCTAGTAGGCGCTGCCTTTTATCGCTATCCACAGAATAATTTATTTGTGATTGCATATACTGGAACTAAAGGTAAAACTACTTCGTCTTACTTTGCAAAAAGTATTTTAAATCACACTACTGACAACAAAACGGCGTTGATTTCCACAATTGATACTGTGGTGGGTAACAAGCCATCTCAAAGATTTAAATCACATTTAACTACACCGGAATCATTGGATGTATTTAAATATATGAGACAAGCAGTTGATAATGGAATGACTCACTTAGTGATGGAAGTTTCATCCCAAGCATACAAGAAAAATCGTGTGTACGGATTGAAATTTGATGTAGGTATATTCTTGAATATATCCCCAGATCATATTGGACCTAATGAACATCCTACTTTTGCAGATTATTTACATTGCAAGGAACAACTTATGGTCAATTCACGAAATTGTATTATCAATGCGGATACTGACCACTTTGCTGAAGTATATGGTGCAGCTAAATCTACTACTGAATTAGGTAAGGTATATTTATTTAGCCGCAATCAAAAACAAGTTAATGGTATTGATGTTGATTTTCAATTCAGTAGTATAGCCGATACCATCAATAGTAATGAAATTAGAGTAATTGCTAATACAGATAAAGCTAAACAAATGAATTTAGAAGACGACTACAAAATTGCGGTAGCAGGTGATTATAATGAATCTAATGCTATGTCAGCTTTAATTGCCACTAAATTAGCTAATGCTACAGTTAAAGAAGCTCAAGAAGGATTATTTAATGTATTCGTTCCTGGTAGAATGGAATCATATGATGCTGGTAACCATGGAACTGTTTATGTAGACTATGCTCATAACTATGCAAGTATGCATGCGTTACTTGGCTTTTTAAAAGCCAATAATGCAGATGGAAAAGTTATTGTGGTAGTAGGTAGTCCCGGAAACAAAGGTGAAGATCGTAGAGAAGGCTTTGGTAAAGCACTTTCTGAAAATGCTGATGTAGCTTTCTTAACTACTGATGATCCAGCATTTGAAGATCCTAAAGATATCGTTAATGAAATTGATTCTTATGTAGATCATGATAAAGTAGAAGTTCATAAAGAATTAGATAGAAGATTAGCTATCAAAAAAGCTATTTACGCTGGCGATAATAATGCTATGATAGTAGTAGCTGGTAAAGGAAGAGATCCTTACCAGAAAATAAACGGCGTAGATACTCCTTACGAAACTGATTCCGTCGTAGTACAAAATGTTTTGAAAGGGATAGAAAATGAATAATAAATCTGATTTTACTGTAATTCTATTAGGTAGTGATTTTAACGCCTATGGAATGGCACGCTCATTATATGAAAAATACAGAAAACCTGTGAAAGCTTATGCTGAAAAAATGCTAGCTCCTACACGTTTTACTAAAATTGTTGATCTAACTTTAATTGATGGATTTAGTGAAGATCCAAAATGGATTGAATCCATGCGTAAATTAAAGAAAGAATATGCAAATCACAAAGAACCAGTTATTTTAATTGGATGTGGTGATGGATATGCAGAATTAATTTCTAAACATAAGGATGAATTAAACGATGTTTTTGTTTGTCCATATGTTGACTATGATTTAATCAAAAAGCTAAACAGTAAAGAAAACTTTTACAAATTATGTGAAAAGTATGATTTACCATATCCTAAGACTAAGATTATTACTAAGGCTGATTACGAAAGTGGTGAACCTATTCAACAACCATTTGGCTACCCTGTAGCATTAAAGCCAACTAATAGTGTTGAATGGCTAGATATTCATTTTGAAGGTCGTAAAAAAGCTTTCATTATTAAATCTGAAGAAGAATTTAAAGATATTGTTAAGAAAATCTATGTAAATGGTTATACTTCTGATTTGATCTTACAAGACTTCATTCCTGGTGATGATAGTAATATGCGTACATTAAATGCGTATGTTGATAAGAATCATCAAGTTAAAATGATGTGTCTAGGTCATCCATTATTGGAAGATCCTTCACCATCATCAATTGGAAATTATGTTGCAATCTTGCCAGAATATAATGAACAATTATATGACATGATTAAGAAATTCTTGGAAGAAATTAACTATGTAGGATATGCCAACTTTGATATGAAGTATGATACTCGTGATAATACATTTAAGTTATTCGAAATTAATCTTCGTCAAGGAAGAAGTAGTTTCTTTGTAACTCTAAATGGTTACAATCTAGCTGATTGGACTGTTAGAGATTATGTCTTTAATTCACTTGAAGATAAGCAAACTATCTATGCTAATAAAGATAAGGACAGTCGTTACTTATGGTTAGGTGTAGGTGAAGGTGTATTTAAGAAGTATGCTAAAGAAAATGCTGATAAAGAATTTGCTTTGCAATTAATCAAGAAGAGACAAGTAGGAACTACTTTCTGGTATGAAAGAGATAGAAATCCTAAGCGTTGGTTGTTAAATGTTTGGATGAAACATATTTATGCCAAAAACTTTAAGCAATACTTCAGCGAAAAATAAGGATGATACTATGAAAAGATTTTTCTCAATCATTGGTGGTATGGGAACAGAAGCTACAGAGAGTTATATTCATTTATTAAATGATCGTACTCCTGCTAAGAGTGATCAAGAATATTTAAACTATATTTTGGTCAATCATGCTACTATTCCTGATAGAACTGATTATATTTTAAATCATGAAAAACCTAATCCACTAATACCTTTGAAGGAAGATATTGAGCAACAGTCTCAATTAAATCCTGATTTCTTTGTTATCCCATGCAATACAGCTCATTATTTTTATGATGAGTTACAAAGCATGACTAAAATTCCAATATTGCATATGCCTAAGGAAGCAGTTAAAGAAATAAGTAATGTTTTTCCTAAGGCAACTAGAATTGGATTAATTGCCACTAAAGGAACTATTTACGACGGTATATATGATAAAGAAATTAAAGATGCTGGATATGAAATGGTAAAACCTACTAAACATATTCAAGATGAAACTATGGAGTTAATCTATAAATATGTTAAGGAAAGAAATGAGGTCAACAGTGATTTATATCACCACATTTTAGATGAAATGAAAAATGAATTGAAATGTGATGTTATTATCTTGGGATGTACCGAATTATCGGTCGCACAAGAAAGAGCTGGAGACCATGATTATCCTGTAATTGATGCTCAATCAGTATTAGTTGATCGTTCCATTGATTTAGCAATTAAAAATAGAAAACATGAATAAATAAAAACTCTTAAATCATTTGTTGATTTAAGAGTTTTTTTATTGAATATTAAAAATGGTTATTGATAATAATGAAAGGGCCATAATAACTAATAAAGTTATATTAAAGCCATATAAATGGGTTTGTTGTTTATTAGAAAAATTAATTTCAGTAAGTATAAATAACGTTATAGCTATGATATCAGATAAAATAGCACTGTATGGATGGTTATGAAATATACGGATAGTGATTACTAATTGGCATGTGAAAGTTAATATATATAAAATACGACTCCATATTAATGATTGAATAATTCTTTTAGCACGAATCATCGTTAATCCAATGGTAACAGCAATCACATATAAAATGATCATAATGATTGAAAGTAATCCCCACATATTTCTTCCTCCTATTTAATAACTTACTATACATTCTATCAGTATTTATGAAATGATGATAACATTAATGAATAAAATTATTTTATGCTGTAAAAATATTATAGATTTATTTAATATAATTAGTGTTAAATTGTTGTCATGACAGCAATGAAAGTGAATATAAAAAAATAATTGATACATGTGTATAAAAATTCCTTGATATTAATAATGGCTTTTGATATTATCAATATCGCGTTATTTTTAATAAGGAGGCAAAAAAGATGGCTGAACCCAAAGAATTAAAAGTAGGAGATTATGTTTCCGCACCTAGATTCGGTTATTTAAAACATGATTTTGCCGGTACGATTGAAAAGATTTATGAAAATTCTGTGATGGTTTTTATTGATGATCATCATGAAGAAGACAGTATCGTTGTTAACGAATACAATAAACGTGCCGTGGTTAGCAAAAAGTATGCTAAACCAGCTCGAAGAAAGACTGCTTAAATTACTTACCAAAAATTATAACGTATGATATAATTAATTTGTATCTGCGGGTATAGTTTAGTGGTAAAATATAAGCTTCCCAAGCTTAAGTCGCGGGTCCGATTCCCGTTACCCGCTTTAGTTTTAAATAACTAGCAGATACTATTCGATAATAAAAGACTAGTAAGTATATTTTCTTTTTACAGCGACATTGGGACGATGGAAGCCAATGACTAGAGTATACTGAATTCGTACTTTTTAGAAATTATAAGTTAAATATTAAGCGGATATATAATATCAACTAGAGTGGTACCGCGGGTTAAATTCCGTCTCTTACAATTACTATATTGTGAGAGACTTTTTTTATGGAGGGAATGTTAATGGAAAACAAAGAATTAGTTGCCAAAGCATTGTCAAATGCTTTAGATAATGAATTGTCAGTTGAAGATATTGAATCCAAATTAGAAAGACCTAAGGATTCAAAAATGGGAGATATTGCTTTTCCTACTTTTATTTTAGCTAAGAAATTTAGAAAAGCACCTCAACAAATTGCTGGTGACATCATTGAAAAAATTGATCAAAGTGATTTTGATCATGTTGAAGCTGCAGGTCCATATGTTAACTTCTTCTTGGATAAATCAGCATTTAGTGAAAATGTTTTAAACAGCATTTTGGATCAAAAAGAACAATACGGTCAAAATGATGATGGTAAAGGTGGAAACGTAACTATCGATATGTCTTCACCAAACATTGCTAAACCAATTTCAATGGGTCATTTAAGATCTACAGTTATTGGTAACTCAGTTGCTGAAATCCTAAGAAAGAATGGTTACAAACCTATTAAGGATAATCACTTAGGTGACTGGGGTACTCAATTTGGTAAGTTAATCACTGCTTACTTAATGTGGGGTAATGAAGAAGACGTAAAGAAAGACCCAATTAATAACTTAGTTAAATACTATGTAAAATTCCATAAAGTGGATAAAGAACAACCAGAATTAGATGACGTTGCCAGAGACTGGTTCAGAAAACTAGAAAATGGTGATGAAAAAGCACTTAAATTATGGAAATGGTTCAGAAAAGTATCTATTGAAGCATTTGAAAAGATTTACAATAAGTTAGGTGTAACTTTTGATACTTACAATGGTGAAGCATTCTACAACGACAAATTACAAGGTGTAGTTGATTCACTAAATGAAAAAGGTTTATTGAGTAAGTCACAAGGTGCTACTATTGTTGACCTAGACAAATACAATTTAAACCCTGCATTAATCTTAAAGAGTGATGGTGCTTCACTATACATCACTAGAGATATTGCTACTGCAATTTACAGAGATCAAACATACCATCCTGCAATGAACTTATATGTAGTTGGTTCAGAACAAACATACTACTTCAAACAATTGAAGGCTGTTTTAATGGAAATGGGTGTTCCATCTGCTAAAGATTTACATCACGTTCCATTTGGTTTGATTACTGTTAATGGTAAGAAACTATCTACTCGTTCTGGTCGTATTATTCTATTAGATGAAGTATTAAATGATTCTATTGATATTGCTAAGAAGCAAATTGCTCAAAAGAACCCTGATCTTCCTAATAAAGAAGAAGTTGCTAAAGAAGTTGGTGTTGGTGCCATCGTCTTTGGTGATTTGAAGAATGAAAAAATTAATAACATTGACTTTAACCTAGAAGATCAATTGAGATTCGAAGGTGAAACTGGTCCATACGTACAATATGCTCATGCTCGTGCTGAAAGCATTTTACGTAAGGCTGGCGATGTTGATTTCACTAACGTTGCTAAGAAGTTAAACGATGCTGAATCTTGGAACGTAGTTAAATTATTAAATGATTTCCCTGCAAGAGTAAGAATGGCTTGTGATGAATTTGAACCATCAGTTATCGCAAAATATTCATTACGTCTAGCTAAAGCATTTAATAAATACTATGCTCATACTAAGATTTTGGAAGACAATGATGAAAAAGATGCTCGTTTAGCATTAGTTAAATCAGTATCAATTGTATTGAAAGAATCATTGAGATTACTAGGTGTTAAGGCTCCTGACCAAATGTAATTATAAAGAGACACATTTAACTTTTGCTAAATGTGTCTTTTATTTTACCCATATTTCTATTTTTGGGTTAAAATGGTATTAATAATCATCGTCTATGGAGGAGTAGTTTATTAGATGAAGAAATCAGAAAATAAAAAAAGTCGTTTCAAGAGATTGTGGAAACGATATCAATTGACTCGTTGGTTAATTGTAGTATTTCTACTATTATTTTTTACAATGAGTGCTTATTGTACATTTATTGCAAAAACTACGCATGTACAAAATTTGCAATCTTCATTAGAACAATCAACTGTTATTTATGATGCGAAGAATAACAAGGCTGGTAAGATTTATTCGCAAAAGGGTACTTATGTTAGTTATAAAAATATTTCTAGTAATATACCTAATGCTATATTATCTACCGAAGATAGAAACTTTTATCACGAACATGGTTTTTCAGCTAAAGGATTTGGAAGAGCTATATTATTAATGATAAAAAACAAGATTATGCATAGAGAATATATTAGTGGTGGAGGAAGTACACTAACTCAACAACTAGTAAAAAATGCATATTTAACTCAACAACAAACTTTTAGTCGTAAATTAAAAGAATTGTTTTTGTCCATTCAAGTAGAAAATGTATATAGTAAAAATCAAATTCTAACTATGTATATGAATAATTCTTACTTTGGAAATGGTGTCTATGGAGTGGAAGATGCTTCTAAACGTTACTTTGGGATGAGTGCTAAGAATTTGCCTGTACAGGATGCTGCCGTAATTGCTGGTATGCTTACTAATCCAAGTGCATATAATCCAGTAGATCATCCTAAATTAGCACTTCAAAGAAGAAATGTTGTTTTACAATTAATGGCTGATAACAATAAAATTAGTCAATCTGAAGCTAATAGTTTAAAGAAGACGCCTATTCAAGTTAGAAATTCATATCAATATAAAGATGGATATAAGTATCCTTATTACTTTGATGCCGTTATTGATGAAGCTATAAGTAAATATGGGTTATCTGAATCTGATATTATGAACCGTGGATATAAGATTTATACTACGTTGAATCAATCACAACAATCTAGTTTACAAAATGATTTTGCAAATGACAGTATGTTTCCAACTAATGCTGCTGATGGAACTAAGGTTCAAGCAGCTTCAGTTGCGATTGATCCAAGAACTGGTGGTGTATCAGCGGTTGTTGGTGGACGTGGACAACATGTCTTTAGAGGATATAACCGTGCAACGCAAATTAAGCGTCAACCGGGATCCACAATAAAGCCATTAGCTGTTTACACTCCAGCCTTGGAAAATGGTTATGATTTTAACTCTGATTTACAAAACAAAGTGAAGTCATATGGTAGTAACAAGTACACACCAAGAAATTATAATAATGTATATACTGGTACTACACCAATGTATAAAGCATTAGCTGAAAGTATGAATGCTCCGGCTGTTTGGTTGTTGAATAAAATTGGTGTAGAAAAAGGTTACGATTCAGTGAAATCATTTGGTCTACCTGTTCAGAAACGTGATAAGAATTTAGCCCTTGCATTAGGTGGATTATCTACAGGTGTTTCTCCTCAACAAATGGCTGGTGCATATACAGCCTTTGCAAATGAAGGAAATATGACCACTCCTCACTATATTAGAAAGATAGTGGACTCGTCAGGTAAAGTTATAGTTGATGAAGATGATACCAATTCACCATCTAAGAATGTAATGTCTAAATCTGTAGCTAATAAGATGACTAGTATGATGCTTGGAGTATTTGATAATGGTACTGGAGTTTCTGCTAAACCTTATGGCTATCAAGTTGCTGGTAAGACCGGTAGTACTGAAGCTGATAATACTGGTGATTCAGATGCTACTCGTGATAAATGGATTATTGGTTACACTCCTAAAGTGGTTTTAGCTACTTGGGAAGGATTTGATAATACAAATTCTAACCACCATTTGGAAAACCTTAGTGGTACTGGAGTAGGACCATTATTTAGAAATGAATTGCAGCAAATATTGCCAACCACAGGTGATAATACATTTAGTGTTAAGGATGCTGCATACCTAGATCAACACCCTGAATCATCTGATGATAATTCAGGATCTGGATTCTGGGGTAAATTCCATAATGGTGCTAAGAAGTTCTCAAAGGACTTTGATAAAGGTGTCAACAATTTGAAGCAAAATGCTAAAAATTGGTGGAGTGATGCCAAGAAATTTATCGGGAAGTAAATTGACTGATTAATATAAAGCGTCGTATCATAGATATAAACTATGATACGACGTTTTTTGTATGAGAAGAGGAGCGATATAGTGAAATTTATTCATGCTGCAGATTTGCACTTAGAAAGTCCTTTTAAAGGCTTAAAAAATGATGAAACTCCTAATACTTTGTGGGAAAGCATATATAATTCTACTTTTAATGCATTTAAGAAATTAGTTAATGATGCTATTTCAGAAGAAGTAGATTTTGTTTTATTAGCAGGAGACTTATTTGATCGTGATAATCAAACTCCTAAAACCTATGATTTTTTCCAATCTCAAATGGAAAAGTTAAATAAATATGGTATTAAAGTATTCATTATTTATGGAAATCATGATTATTTAGATTTATCTCAACAAAATAACTATTTCCCTGATAATGTGTATGTATTTGGTAACAAAGTAGAAACTAAAACCATTATGGTGGACGATAAGAAAGTAGCAATAACTGGTTTCAGTTATAGTAGAAAATGGATTAATGACAAAATGATTGATGATTATCCAGTTAAAAGCAACGTAGATGTCCAAATAGGGATGCTACATGGAGGATTAGAACAAACTGGTGATAACTATGCTCCTTTTAATCTAGAAGATCTAATACAAAAGAAATATGATTATTGGGCATTAGGTCATATCCATAAGAGACAACAATTAAATGAAAATCCACCAATTTATTATTCTGGAAATATTCAAGGACGTCATAAAAATGAACCTGGTGATAAAGGTTACTTAATGGTAGATACTAGTTCGTCACCATGGAATATAGAATTTCATTCTACTTCAGTGATTGATTGGAATACATTGAACATGCATGTTGATGATACGGATATAGAAAGTATTAAAAATAATGTATTTGCAGAAATTAGTAAAAAGAATTTTGATAAGATGCAATTGATTAATTTGAATTTAATATTAAATAATCCTATGTCTGAGGGAGAACAAGATAATTTAATTTATCGAATTCAAAATGAATTATCTTCTGAATATAATCAATTGAATGCATGGATTTACGAAATAAATGTAGAGTTAAGTGATGACCATAAATTTTCAGAAATTAATCAAAACATTTGGGACGAAGCTGAAAAGAACGTTTTTGAAAATGATAATATTGATAAGTTGACTAAGTCATTAAGAAAATATGATTTTATTATTAATCATGTACAAAATAACAATGCTCATCTGATTAATCAGGCTCGTATGCGTTTAATGAGTGGAAAGGATGGACAAGATGAAGATTAATAAGCTGGATGTATTAGGTTACGGAAAGTGGCATGATGTTTCTTTTGATTTTACTAAAGATAATTTACAGATTATCTTTGGTAATAATGAAGCCGGAAAGACTACATTACTTAGTTTGATTGAAGGAATAATCTTTGGCTTTGTTGATGGAAGAGGTAGTGGATATGAACAATATATACCAAAAGACACTAGCTCTTATGGTGGAAAATTAACCATTACTACTGAAGAAAATCGTCATTTCATTTTAACTAGAGTTGCCGGAACGCATGGTGGAGATTTAACTATTTATGATATAGATAATGATATGACCACCGATAATGGAATCCTTAAAAAGATTTTAGGTCCTATTGATCGTAATACCTTTGAAAACTTGTTTTATTTTGGAGATTTAGACATAAAGGCAATTTCTAAATTAAGTAAAAATGAATTAGTTTCTAGGATCCAAAAAGTAGGTTTTGTAGGCAGTGACGAATGGATTTCTTTGCGAGATGATTTAGAAAAGAAATCCAAGGAATTATATGCTCCTACAGGACGTAAGCCACCATTGAATGTCTTGCTAAAAGATTATGATAATTTACTTAATCAGATTGAACAAAGCAAGGGTAATCTTGACAAATATAATGAATTACAAAATAAGCATAGTGAAATAAATGAAGAACTACGTAGCATGAAACAACAAGTCGCTAAATTGGATAAAGAAATTCAAAAGACTAAGCATTTGTCTCAACTATGGCCTATTTTTGAAAAAATAAATACATTCGATTCCGTTAAAAATATGGATGTAAAAAAAGGTTTTGCAGAAGATGATGATAAGAAATTAAATGATTTAAAAAATCAATTGTTCCTTGTTAATAAACAACTTGCTTCTGTTGATGCTGATATTAATGCTTTGCAAAATCAAATAAGCAACAGTAAATTATTAGATGAATTCAATTCCAATAAATCACGCATAGATAAACTAGTTCAAGATTTTTCTAATATAAATGATTTAATAAACCAATTAAATGTAAAAATTAGTATGATAGATGAGCTAGAAAATCAACAATCTGAAACAACAGTTGCGGATGAAAATGATTTAGAAAACATAAGAAGTTTATGGAATAGTTATAATCAAGTAAGCGAAAATACTTCCAATAGTAATTTCACAATCATAAGTATTTTGGCAATGATAATCGGTTTCGGATTGGTTATATTTACACCGGTAATGTTTAAGATTTGTGGTGCAGTACTATTTGTAATAGCGGCAATTTATTTGTACTATCTTAAAAAGAATGCGCAAAAGACAACTCAAAAACAAGAAATTGCTAGTGAATTACAGAATAATCTATCTAAATATGGTGTGAACATAGACGAAGTAAGTGAATGGTTGTCGGAACAAAATTATCTAAAAAAACATGTTAATGATACTCAAACACTTGATTCCTATGAAAAAGATGTTGAACAATATAAAAACCAATTAAATCAATATTTTGATGAATGGAAACATCTAGTTATAGATTTGAACAGAAGCGTTTCCTATGACAAACAATTGGAAAATATTAAGCAATATGTTTCTAAAATGAATGATCTGAATATGAATTCGCTACGCATTAATAAACAAATACAAGAACAACTAGCGAAAAAGAAAGAGTTATCTGATCAAAAAAATACGTTATCTAATGAAGTAAGTACATTCTTAAAGGAACGTAATCTTTCATCAATTGATGACTTTGTTAAGGAATCTAAAGTTCAGAAGAATATTGAAGAAAATAAAAAAGAATTGTCTAATTTCAAATCACAAATTAGTGATGATGAAATCAAACAATTACAATCATATGAAAATGTTGATCAGTTAAACAAAAAAATTGCTGATTTTACTGGTCAGTATGATAATTTACGTAAACAAATTTTGGATTTATCTCAACAATTGGAAACTATCAATATTCAATTACAACACTACATTAATGATGGTACTTATAATGAGTTATTACAAAATAAGAGTAACCAAGAAGCTGAGATTGAATCAATGGTTGATCAATGGATGTCTATGAAACTATCAAGTCAGTGGATCGATGAAGCATTAAATATCGCAACTGCTGACAGAATACCGTTGTTCGAAAAGAAGGCAAAGGAATTCTTCGGAATTCTAACTAATCAAAGATATACTAAGATAACTTATTATAAGAGTAAATTGAAAGTTACTAGAAACGATAAGTTACAATTTGATGCAGGGGAATTGTCTAGAGGTACTATTGAACAATTGTATTTATCATTAATTTTGTCATTATCAGTTGTATTTGGTAGAAGTTACCAATTACCAATAATTATTGATGATGGACTAACAGAATTTGATAGTAATAGAACTAAGAATGCTGTTAATTTATTAAATAAACTAAGTGACAATTTACAAGTAATATATACTACTTGTGATGATGGTATTCCAAATTTAGTGGATAAAAATGATGTATTAAATCTAAATGAGTATTAGAAAAGCCCGGTAGTTAAAAACTACCGGGCTTTTCTAATTATTATTGATTATTTCTTGCTTGATGTATCAGTTAGGTATGAAGATAAGATGTTTTGTAAATCTTTATCCTTAATTTCTACACCACCATTCTTAAGAACTTTTGTAACAACGTCCTTAAGAGTAGTACTATCGTTTAACTTGGAGTTAGCAATTTGTTCCTTCAAGTCATTTACATGTTCATTGTATGAACCTTTCTTTGGATGGTTAACCATTTGAATGATTTGGTATCCAAATTGTGTCTTAACAGGTTCTTTGGTGTATTGACCATTAGATAGTTTGTAAGCAGCCTTCTTGAATGCTGAATCAACATTGGAATCAGTGTTGTCAAATGCAGGCATCTTACCACCATTGTTCTTGTTAGAAGTGTCACTGGAGTATTTCTTAGCTAAATCAGAGAACTTCTTACCATCCTTCAATTGAGAAATAACTTTTTCAGCAGTGCTCTTGTTTGAAACTAGAATTTCGTTAACAGTAACCTTTGGTTGGAAGTTCTTAAATTGCTTTTGTAGATCACTCTTAGAGTATGAAATGTTGTCTTTTACAGCTTCTTTAAGAAGTAGGTTAGACTTCAATTGGTTCTTGAATGATGAGGTAGTTAAACCTTGTTGTTCAAGTAGAGTTTCAAATTCTGATCCGTATTGGCTCTTGTATTGGTTAAATTGAGCATTTACTTCGGAGTCAGAAACTTTCTTTCCATATTCTTTGTTTAATACTTTATCTAGGATCATTTGTTGAAGAACTTGTTTACCGTTTGAGGTGTTCTTCATGCTGCTGTAGTATTCACTTTGGGTGATTTTACCACCGTTAGTAACAGCAACTGTTTTACTACCACAAGCAACTAGTGAAACACTTAGTAAAGCTCCTGCTAGTCCAACAAAAATCTTTTTATTCATTATTTACTACACATCCATTTCTTTAAAAATATATCAATAAAATTGATGTTTTTTTATTGTAACATCTTAAATTCTATCACAAAACCATAATAGTATATAAATTACTTAGTAATATTATTAATTCTTTGTGTAATAAGGTCTAAATGAGGCTTAGTTTTAAATTGAAATTCGTTTACATCTTGTTGCATATTAGAAAGAACGGGTTTTGATTTGCCTAATTGATCTTGTAATTTTGCAATGTTGTGACTTAAGTTATCCTTTGCAGCCACAGTTTTTTGTACATCAGATACCAATGACTTAGTACCTAAGTAAACTTCATTCGCAAATTCTTTAGGATCTTTCTTATTAACATAAAGATAAGCAGCTAAACCAACTGCTGATAAACCAGCTAACTTAATCATGGATTTAATCATATTTATTCCTCCATTGATTTTGCAATGTTTTCTTTGATTTGTTCTAATGCATCTTCATTATATTTTTCTGAATTATCTTGGAAATGCATTGAGAAACCATCATCTTTGCTGTATCTAGGAATAAGATGGAAATGTGAATGAAATACTGATTGGTAAGCTAATTCACCATTATTATTAACGATGTTCATACCTACGATATCAGGAGCTGATTTTTTAATAGCTCTTGCAATCTTAGGAATACGGGCAAAAACTTTTTCAGCTAAATCTTCATCATATTCGTAAATGTTAGCTACATGTTTCTTAGGAACAACTAGAGTATGTCCAGGGGTAGCTTGAGAAATATCCAAGAATGCTTTTACATATTCATCTTCGTAGATGGTGTAACTAGGAATTTCTCCATCAATAATTTTACAAAATACACAGTTACTCATATTTATTCTTCCTTTCATACTTATTTGTTACTTTAATTATATACATACTAACATAAAATAAAGTTAAAATGACTTATGATATAATGACATTAAAAATAGATTACGAGGTGATCTGGTTGTCATTAAAGATAGACAAACTAGTAGGGGGATATTCTAGAACACCAGTATTGAAAGGTGTATCCTTCGATGTAGCTGATGGGGAACTAGTAGGCCTTATTGGTTTAAATGGTACTGGAAAGTCTACTACATTAAATCATGTTATTGGCTTGTTACAACCATTCTCAGGTACTGTCACTATTGATGGAATTTCCATAAATGATGATGTTAAAAAGTATAAAAGTAAAATAGCTTATATTCCGGAAGTACCTATTCTATATAAAGAATTAACTCTAAAAGAGCATATAGAAACAACCATAATGGCTTATGGATTAGATTATGATGCTGCATGGAATAAGGCAATGAAGTTATTGAAAAAATTTAGACTAGATAAGAAATTAAATTGGTTTCCAATCAATTTTTCTAAAGGAATGCGTCAAAAGGTAATGATTGTTTGTGCTTTTATTACTGACGCAAAATTATTTGTAATTGACGAGCCATTTTTGGGCCTAGATCCTGTGGCCGTTAATGATTTATTAGATTTGATTAATCAACAAAAGAGTCGTGGTAGCAGTATTATAATGTCCACGCATGTTTTAGATACAGCTGAACGTTTTTGTGATAGATTTGTATTAATTCACGATGGCCAAGTTAAAACAGAAGGTACTTTGGAACAATTACGGTCCCAATTTGGAAATAAAGAAATGTCATTAAACGATATGTATCTAAAACTAGCTCGAGAAGAGGGTCAAAATGAATAATTTATTTGTTAAACGTTTGCAATTACATCTAACGCAAATGTCACGATATTTAAAGTATGTATTTAATGACTTCTTTGTAATCGCTCTGATGTTTTTTATTGGAGGATTAGGATATGAATATTCTCAATTAATTAAAAAAATAAAACCGGATTTATGGTGGCAAAGCCCGTTAGCTATTATTGTTTTAATGTTAGGTTTACAATTAGGTAGTCTGATCACTTTAGTAAAAGAAGCAGATTATGTTTTTTGGATGCCTAAAGAGCAATCATTTCTAGCTTTCTTTAAAAAGGGATTAACCTATAGTTCATGGATAAGTGGAGCCGTTCAATTGTTTATATGGTTTTTACTTATTCCATTTATAACTAAATCGGAAATTATTACTAATAAGTGGAATTTACTACTTTTGTTTTTACTATTGTTATGTATAAAAAGAACGATGCTAGTAGGTTCATTTATTGATAATTATAAAAGTTTTCAATATTCATCATTGTTATATAGATTAGTAGTTCCATTTGTTTTATTAGTTATTGCTATGTATGGATATGTATGGGTATCGATGATATTAGTTATATTGTTGTTGGTATTTTTGATGTTCTCAACTAAATCATTAAAAAACAGTGCTATTGATTGGAAACATGTAATCGATACACAACACAGTCATGAAAATGTCGTAAATAGATTCTTTAATATGTTTACTGATGTGCCAGGAATGCAAGGCTCAGTTAAAAGACGCCGCTATTTAGATTTTATTTTTAAATGGTTTGATAGGGATGTATATAGTCTTTTATATGCTAGAGGCATTATTAGAGATAAAGAAATTAGTGGGCTATTATTTCGCTTAACTATATTAGGCACAATATTAATGTTAACTATAAATAATAAAATTATGGTCACTTTATTGGGCATGATTTTTATATATTTGATGGTATTTCAATTAATTCCATTTTTTGATAACTTTTCTGATAATGTATTTATGCATATTTATCCTATTTCTGAAGAAAGTAGGGTAAAATCATTTAGCAATGATGTGATAAAAATATTGATTCCAGCAGTTATCCTATTTACTGCTGCTTCTATTTACAGTGTAAATATATTATTTGCATTATTTGTATTTGTGGTTTTAATTTTAGAATTAATTTTATTAACTAAAATATATGTTACAAAGAAAATAAAAAACCGTGTTTAAATCTGTAATGTAGCTTGACGTGGCTATTAAAAAGCCAGTAAAATAAGTTACAGTATTAATTACAAGATTTGGCGGATGAGGTAGTCAAAACAAGAAAATATGTTTTGGCTATTTTTTATGAGGAGGAAAAGCAATGCGAGTTAGAAACAAGCCATGGGCTGACGATTATATTAGAGATCATCAAGATTACATTGTAGAAGATGCAGAAAACTGGGTTGGAAAATGGTCTGAAAGATTTACTAAAAAGCAACCTATCCATATTGAAATTGGTACAGGTAAAGGCCAATTTATTGTAGAAATGGCAAAACAACATCCAGAAATTAATTTTATTGGTATTGAAATTCAAAAATCAGTTATTGCTATTGCTTTGAAGAAAGTAGTTGCTGCTGACTTACCTAACTTACAATTGGTTCATACTGATGGTGCAGATGTGGATACTTTGTTTGGTAAACATGAAATTGATACTATTTATTTAAACTTCTCTGATCCATGGCCTAAGAAACGCCATGCTAAGAGAAGACTTACTTCACCTAAGTTTTTAGATAGTTACAAAACTATTTTAAAAACTGATGCACCAGTGGTTTTTAAAACCGATAATCGTGGATTGTTTGAATATTCATTAATAACATTTAACAACTACGGTATGTATTTTGATATGTTATCTTTGGATTTGCACAATAGTGAATATATGGAAGATAATGTAGAAACAGAATATGAACATAAATTTAGTGCTAAGGGTCCTATTTATAAAGTAGAAGCATATTTTAATAAAAAAGAAGACTAAAAATTAGTCTTCTTTAATATTAGATATCCATGAAAATGAGTAGTCGGGACGGATTTTAAAAAAGTGTTCGACTATTTTGTTGTTTTCTAAAACGTTAATAGCTCCCACATAGTTATTACTTATGCTACTTTTTTTAATCCAACTACCGTAAATATGGTCAGTGTTTAATGAATTTTTAGCATGTTTAACTTGAAGATTTATTTTATTCAATCTTTGAGTATGTTTCATTTTTCTTCTTAGGTATATGCTGGTGCCGATAATGCCCATGGCTAAGCCTGATATCATTGTAGTTTTAAATTTAATAATATACACTTCCTTTTCATGAATATATTATACTAAAATTTATAATCAAACTACATCAAAAAATAACTTAAATAAGTTATAATAAATATAGTAAATTACAATAAACATGAATAGGAGTGATAATTATGGAACAATTATCAACTATGAACTTAGACGAATTAAAGAAAAAAATTAACCAAGGAAAATACATTCTATTTTTCTCTGCTGGTTGGTGCCCAGATTGCTCATTCATTAAACCAGCTATGCCAGAAATTGAAGCTGAATACCCTGAATACAAATTTCTTGCAGTAGATCGTGATGAAAACATTGATTTAGCTGCTGATTTGGCTATCTTTGGAATTCCTAGCTTCGTGGCATTTAAAGATGGTGAAGAAATTGGTCGTTTTGTTAACAAAGATAGAAAGACTAAAGAACAAGTTGAAGAATTTATTAATTCTTTAGACTAATAAATGAAATTGGAAGGTAAGATTTAATGTTAATTGCAAGTTATAATCCTGGACAAACTGGAGATATATTAGTTGTTATCTTAGGGGAAGATGCTAAGAAACAAGAAGTTATGTACGGTGATTCAGTAGTGAGAATTTTTGATGCAAAAAATGATAAAACTACTGGCTTTAACTTCTTAAATGCATCAACAATTCTACCTAGATTAAAAGATGTTAATGGACAAGTGGAATTAACTCAAGATGACTTAGACGCTTTAAATAATGAATTAAGTAAAAATGATATTGACGAACAAATAGAATTAGATACTGATCCTAAATTTGTTGTTGGATACGTTAAGTCAGTAAAAGAACATCCTAAGTCAGACCACTTGAAGATAACAGAAACTGAAATTGATGGTGGAAAGACTCTACAAATCGTTAGTGGTTCACCTAACATGCAAGAAGACATTAAGGTAGTAGTTGCTAAAGTTGGAGCTATGATGCCTGATGGATTGATTATTTGGCCTGGTGAATTAAAGGGTGAAGAAAGTGATGGAATGATTTGTTCTGGAAGAGAATTAAAGATTCCTAATGCTCCTCAAAGACCAGGTGCATTGATTTTACCTGACGATTATCAAGTAGGGGATGCTTTTGATTTTGATAAGGCATCAACATTATTTGAATAATGTGCGAATAAGAGGGGAGAGATTATTCTCCTCACATACATAATTTATTAAACTTTAGGTTAAGGATGACGTTTAAATGGAACACTATGATGGACCAGCATTCTATCGAAAATATAATATAAAAGATAGAAATACCCAGATAAAACATACGCATAAAACCAAAAGAACAGAATCTGACGATTCTGGTAAAAGTGCTAGAAAATTAAGTGATGTAGACAGAGTTCCTTTTGTTGATAACAAGGATAATCCCATTGCAAAAAGAACTGCCGCATTTAAACCAAGCAAAACACAAACAAAACATAATACTAGAGCACCATACTACAAGATTACAGATTCTACTTATTATAATGATTTATTTAAACAACTTAAAAGAGACACTAGCGAATTAATTGCTTTAGATAACAATGATGAAGGCGCAATTGATTTAGATAGTGATGAATCGTTTAGTGATGAAAATTCTGACAGTAGTAATTACGCAGATACAGAAGACGTATCTACTTCTTCTGTTGATGATAACAATGATTACGACGACAGCAATCGTAATGAAAATCAAGATTTAACTGATCAATCTTCTGAAGATTCAGAATCAGATGATGATGTAACAACTTCTGAAGTAGAAGAACATGAAGATCATACTGATGATAGTGATAACGAGGAAGAAGATAATGAGTCAGATACAGATTCTAACGATAATGAAAATAATGAGGTAGAAAATGATTCTGAAAGCGTTACTGAAGAAAATAGTGACGATACGGATGATAGTTCCCATATTATTGCTGCCGAAGAAATAAAACATCATGATCAAAATGACAATATGACCACTGATAATCCAATTGTTATGGATAATGATGAAGAAGAACATAATACGGATGAAGATGATAATAATAATCATGAAAATGATTCTGCTAATGTATCTTCTGGAGATAACAGTGATTCTCATGGATTAGATAAATTGATTCATGTGGCTCAATCATCTAATGATGAACCATCTGATAATGCTGAAGATGAATCTAACACTTCAGATGAAGTATCAAATAGTGATGACGACCATAGTGAAGATGAATCTAACGAACCTTCGGATGAGCCTGATAACAATGTATCTGAAGAACATGATGAAAAGCAAAAACGTAAATCAATAGATCAACATGGCCTAGGTCATTCATTATCATCAATATTGAACCAAGAAAATAGTGCACAAAAAGACTTGTCATTATTTAATGATGATAATAGCAAGAATGAGCAACCAGAACATTTAGAAAATATATCTTCTGATTTTGATGATCGTGGATATAAATTTCCATCCTTAGACTTATTGTCACCAGCTGATACAACTGATGATGAGGGGATGGATGATTGGATAGCTGATCAAGCTGAAAAGCTTGATGAAACACTACAAGCTTTCCATGTTGATGCTAATGTTGTTGATTGGACTAATGGTCCTACTGTTACTCAATTCCAAATCAAATTACAATTAGGGGTTAAGGTAAGCAAAATTACCAACCTAACAGATGATTTGAAGTTAGCATTAGCTGCTAAGGATATTAGAATTGAAGCTCCAATTCCTGGAAAGACTACAGTAGGAATTGAAATTCCAAATCCTCATCCTAGACCAGTTAAGCTTGCTGAAGTACTGGATTCACCACAATTTAAGCAAAGCACTAATCCATTAACAGTTGCTTTAGGGGTGGATTTAACTGGTCAGCCTAAGGTTACTGATTTAAATAAGATGCCTCATGGATTAATTGCTGGTGCTACCGGATCTGGTAAGAGTGTATTCTTAAATAGTATGTTGATTTCATTACTATATAAGGCTACTCCAGCTCAATTAAAGATGATTTTAATTGACCCTAAGGCCGTTGAAATGGCACCTTATAACGATTTACCACACTTGTTATCACCAGTTATTTCTGATCCTAAACAAGCTTCAGCTGCTTTGAAGTGGGCAGTTAAAGAAATGGATGAAAGATATGAAAAATTAGCAGCTTCTGGTGCTAGAAATATTGAACAATTTAATAAGTTAGCTGAAGAACATGGTGAATATGCTATGAAGATGCCATATATTGTCATAGTTATTGATGAATTGGCTGACTTAATGATGGTGGCTTCTAATGAAGTACAAGATTATATTGTTCGTATCACTCAAAAGGCACGTGCAGCTGGTATTCATTTGATTGTGGCTACACAAAGACCTAGTGTGGATATTATTACTGGTACTATCAAGAATAATATTCCTACTAGAGTTGCCTTTATGGTATCTAGTCAAGTTGATTCTAGAACTATTATAGATACAGCCGGTGCTGAACGATTATTAGGTAAAGGTGACATGTTGTATCTAGGTAATGGTGCTAGTCAATCTGTACGTCTACAAGGTACTTTTGTAACTAATGATGAAATCGAAAGAATTATTGATGAAGTTAAGAAACGTGGAAAACCAAAGTACGCATTCCAACCTGATTCATTGCTAAAGAGTGTGAACCAAGTAGAGCAACAAGATGAATTGATGCCCGACGTATTAGAATATATTTCACAAGAAGATACGGTTTCTACTTCTAAGCTACAAAGAGTATTTTCTATTGGATATAACCGAGCGGCTAGTTTAATAGATGAACTAGAAAAGCATAATTATGTCTCCGGGCAACATGGTTCTAAACCAAGAGATGTTTATTTAACAGAGAGTGACTATAAAAAGTTAAATATTTAAAAAAATAATAACTTATTAGTCATAAATCTGATATTATAAAGTTAATGACAGATAAAAGGAGCATTTAACAATGGATGATGCAAAAAAGATATATCACTTTGTTGGAATTAAAGGTACTGGAATGTCAGCAATGGCACGAATCCTAAAAGATAGAGGATATGAAGTACAAGGCTCAGATATTGAAAAATATACATTTACACAAGTTGGACTAGAAAAAGCTGGAATTAAAATTCTTCCTTTTGATGTTAATAATATTAAAGAAGGGTTAACAGTAATTGCTGGTAACTCATTTAATGATGATCAACCTGAAATTAAAAAAGCCCGTGAAATGGGATTAGATGTTTACAGATATCATGAATTCTTAGGTGAAATGATTAAAGGACACACTAGTATTGGTGTTTGTGGTGCGCATGGTAAAACAAGTACCACTGGACTATTAGCTCATGTTTTATCTGGAATTGCACCAACTGATTATTTAATTGGTGATGGAACTGGAAAAGGTGTTCCTGATGCAAGATTCTTCGCTTATGAAGCTGATGAATACAGACGTCATTTCTTAGCTACAAGTCCTGATTACGCAATCATGACAAACATTGATTTTGATCATCCTGATTACTATACAGGTATTGATGATGTTAAGAGTGCCTTCCAAACATTTGCAAACCAAACTAAGAAAGGTATTTTTGCATGGGGTGACGATAAGAATCTTCGTGATCTTACTGCCAATGTTCCTATTTACTACTATGGTACTGGTGAAAATGATGATTTCAGAGCAACTAATGTAGTAAAGAGTACTTCTGGTTCAGAATTTGATGTTGAATACAAAGGGGAAAAATTAGGTCATTTCCACATTCATTTATATGGTGAACACAATGTGTTAAACGCATTGGCTGTCATCGCAGTTTCATACTTTGAACATGATAATTTAGATGAAATTCAAAATGAATTAGAAACATTTAAGGGTGTAAAGCGTCGTTTTGCTCAAAGAAAAGTTTCAGATATGACTATTATTGATGATTATGCTCATCATCCATCTGAAATCAATGCTACTATTGACGCTGCAAGACAAGAATACCCTAACAAGAAGGTTATTGCAGTATTTCAACCACATACTTTCAGTCGTACTATTGCATACTTAGACGATTTTGCTAAGAGTTTAAGCAAAGCTGATGATGTATACATTACTAAGATTTACAGTTCACCACGTGAAAAATCTGGTAAGGTTTCCAGTGCTGACTTGGAAAAGAAAATTACTAAAAATGGTGGTTTAATTAAGGCTGAAAATATGTCTCCATTATTGCAATATCATGATGCAGTTGTAGTATTTATGGGTGCAGGTGATATTCAAAAATACGAACGAATCTATGAAAAGTTATTAAATGATGTAACTAATAATGTTAATTAATTCTTGTAGTTTTTATTAATTCTGTTAGAATTACTGTAATAATTATAAGTGTTAATGAGGAGGTTTATGATTAATATGAATAATTATGATCAAACTGGCCGCCGTTTAGTTAATGATGCATTTGGTATGAATAAGTTTCTATCCAAAACATATGGCTGGATGGCTCTATCCGTTTTAGTTTCAGGATTAGTTTCCTACATGATGGGTAATGTATATAATGTTAGACTTACACCCGTTGCTACTCTCGTAGGATTTATCCTATGGATTGCCTTAGCTTTTGCTACTCAAAGTCTTGCAATGAAAAATGCTGTTTCTGGATTTATTTCCTTAATTGTATTTTCTGCATTGACTGGTGGATTATTCTCCTACATTTTTGTGCTTTATAGTGGAGTAGCAATTACACAAGCTTTCTTGACCGCAACTGTTGACTTTGTCATTATGGCTGTAATTGGTGTAACTACTAAGAAGAGCTTAGATAAAGTTGGAACTCAAGCATTTGCAGCATTAATTGCTTTGCTTATTGTAAGTATCATTAACATTTTCTTACACAACTCATTATTTGATTTAATCATTTCTTTTGTAGGTGTAATTATCTTTACTGCATTTACAGCATATGATAGTCAAAAAATCAAAGAAAGTTTTAATGAATACAATGGTCAAGTATCAGATAATAGTTTAGCTATTTTTGGTGCTATGCAATTGTACATGGACTTTATTAACTTATTCCTATACTTATTAAGTATTTTTGGAATTGGTGATAACAACAACTAGAAAAAAGATGGTGTTTTTACAACACCATCTTTTTTATTTTTTATATAATGTATATATACATGTTAAAATGAGTTCTAGTAGAATAAACGAATAAGGAGAATTATATGTCTGATAAAAGATTACTATTAATTGATGGAAATAGTATTACCTACAGAGCATTTTTTGCTTTGATTAATCAAGTGGAAAAATTTACTAATAATCAAGGATTACATACAAATGCGATTTATGGTTTTAACAACATGTTGGATATTATGTTGGATAAAGTAAAGCCAACTCATGTTTTAGTGGCATTTGATGCTGGAAAAACTACCTTTAGAACCAAGATGTATTCTGATTATAAAGGCGGAAGAAATAAAACTCCTGAAGAATTATTAGAACAATTTGATTACGTAAAAAAATTATTAAAAAATCGTGGAATTAAAACATATGAACTTAAAGATTTTGAAGCTGATGATATTATTGGAACATTGTCCAAAAAAGCTGATGAATCTGGTTTTGAAACCACTATAGTTACTGGTGATTATGATTTAACACAATTATGTTCTGATCAAACTACTGTTTCTATTAGTAATCGAGGAGTAACTGGTGTTACTAGATATGATACCGATTATGTTAAAGAAACAATGGGCATCACACCATCCCAAATTATTGATTGGAAGGCACTTAAAGGAGATTCCTCCGATAATTATCCTGGGTAACTGGAGTAGGAGATAAAACTTCTTTAAAGCTAGTTAAACAATTTGGTAGTGTAGAAAATGTATATAGTAATCTTGATGAAGTCAGTGGTAAAAAGCTAAAAGAACATTTAATTCAAGATAAAGAAGAAGCTATCTTAGATAAAAAACTAGCTACTATAAGACGTGATGCACCTATTGAAATTTCATTAGATGATATTCCATATCAAGGCGATGATATGAATAATTTAATTAAATTTTATCGTGAAATGAATTTCAATAAGTTTCTTAGTGATATAAACGCCAACTCCACAGAACATATGGAAGACGTTAAATATGAACAATTAAGTGAAGATAATATAGATAAGCTTAGTGACACTGATGATAATGAAGTAACTTTCTATCTTGCCATGGATGGAGATAATTATCACACTGGGAAATTCTTTGGATTCGCTTTAAAAATTGGTGATACTAATTATGTTAGTGATGATGTTTCATTATTAGATAATGATCATATTAAAAATATTCTAGAGAGTGAAGATGTTGCTAAGAATGTTTTTGATGCTAAGCGTACTTATGTAGGATTAAATCGTTTAGGCATTCATTTACGAAACGTTTCCTTTGATTTATTACTATCTTCATATTTATTGGATACTAATGATAATAGTAATGACTTAGGAAAAGTTGCTAATAGACACGATTATTACGAAGTACAATCTGATGACGATGTGTATGGAAAAGGTGCAAAGCGTTCTATACCAGAAGGTACGAAGCTATATGAACATTTTGCTCGTAAAATTAATGCAATTAGCGCACTAAAAGATAACTTATTTGAAGAATTAAAGAATCATAATCAATGGGATCTATATAAAAATGTAGAATTGCCATTAACCTTCATTTTAGGTGATATGGAAGTTTCTGGAGTTACAGTTGATACTGATGTTTTAGAATCAATGCGTGGCAAGTTATCTGAACGATTATCAGAAATAGAACAAAGTATCTACAATGACGCAGGAGAAGAATTTAATATAGCATCCCCTAAACAATTAGGTGTTATTCTATTTGAAAAACTTCAATTGCCAGTTATCAAGAAAACCAAAACTGGTTACTCAACCGCAGTAGGAGTATTAGAACAATTAGCTCCTGATTACCCAATAGTTCAATCTGTGTTAGAATACCGCCAAGTTGCTAAGATTTTATCTACTTACGTAGAAGGATTGCTTTCCGATATTCATTCAGATGGAAAAGTGCATACTAGATACTTGCAAACATTAACACAGACCGGTCGTTTGTCTTCAGTTGAACCTAACTTACAAAATATACCAGTTAGAACTGAAGAAGGTCGTCGCATAAGACAAGCATTTGTACCTAGTCATGAAGGTTGGCAAATCTTTTCTTCTGATTACTCACAAATTGAATTACGAGTATTAGCATCTATCTCTGGTGATAAGAACATGCAAGATGAATTTATCCATAATGATGATATTCATGCATCAACAGCCAGAAGAATATTTGGATTAAAGGATAATAGTGAAGTTACTCCAGAATTAAGAAGACAAGCTAAGGCGGTAAACTTTGGTATTGTTTATGGTATTTCTGCTTTTGGATTAGCTAAAAATACTGGAATTAGCCGTAAAGAAGCTACTGAATTCATTAATAAGTACTTTGCTGAATATCCTGATGTTAAAAAATACATGGATGAAAGTATCCAATCTGCTAAAGAAAAAGGTTATGTAGAAACTATCTTACATCGTCGTCGTTACTTACCAGATATTAATTCTAAGAACTTTAATTTACGTTCGTTTGCTGAAAGAACAGCTATGAATTCACCAATTCAAGGTAGTGCGGCCGATGTTATTAAAATAGCCATGATTAAAATGAAAGAAGCTATTAAAGATAGAAACATGAAAGCAACTATGTTGTTGCAAGTACATGATGAATTGATCTTTGAAGCACCTAAAGAAGAAATTGAAACATTAAAACAATTAGTACCAGAAGTAATGGACTCTGCTGTTAAATTAAATGTTCCATTAAACGTAAAGAGCCATTATGGTGATAATTGGTACACTTTGAAATAGATAAGTGAGGTTGGAGAAATGCCAGAATTACCTGAAGTAGAAACTGTTAGAAGAGGGTTAACACAACTTGTGCAAGGAACAAGTATTAAAAGTATTGATGTGTTATATCCCAAAATGATTAATGTAGACACTAAGTCTTTTCAAGATGCCCTAACTAATCAGACTATTGATCGTATTGATCGTCGTGGAAAATATCTTTTATTTAGATTTAATAATGATATGACGTTAGTCTCACATTTACGAATGGAAGGTAAATATGATGTAGAACCTGATGGTACGGAACCATCAAAACATACACATGTAATTTTTCACTTGGATGATAATCGAGAATTACGTTACAAAGATAGTCGAAAATTTGGTCGTATGTATTTGATTAAGAATGGTGAAGAAAAGACATTGTCTGGTTTAGGAACTATTGGGCCTGAACCTACCGAAGATGATTTAACTTTTAACTACATGAAACAGGTTATGAATAAATCTCGTGGTAAAATTAAACCTTTCTTATTAAATCAAAGCCATATTGCTGGTTTAGGTAATATCTATTGTGATGAAGTCTTATGGATGAGTAAGATTCATCCTGAAACCATTACTAATACTATTAGTGATGATAAAATAGAAACATTAAGACAAAATATTATTAAAGAAATAAAAATGGCAATTAAAGGACATGGAACTACCGTTCATTCATATTCCAATGCATACGGAGAAGCTGGTCAATTCCAAAACCATCTTCATGTATATGGGAAACAAGGTGAACCATGTGAACGTTGCGGTACTTTGTTTAAAAAGATAAAGGTTGCTCAACGTGGTACTACTTATTGTCCTAATTGCCAAAAGAAAGTGGCTGACTAATATGGTAGAAGTGATTGGATTAACTGGTGGTATAGCTACCGGTAAATCAACAGTATCTAGTTATTTAGCTAGTCAAGGTTATGAAATAATTGATGCAGATAAAATTACTCACCAAGTTCAAGCAAAAGGTAGTACTGGCTTAGCGGCTATTACTGCCTTTTTTGGCAAAGATATTTTGAACGATAATGGTGAGTTAAATCGAAAAAAATTAGGCGCAATAGTCTTTTCAGACTCACAAAAATTGACTGCTTTAACTAGAATTATAGATCCTTACATTCGAAATGAAGTTAACAATCGAATCAATAATGCGAAGGGAGATGTCATCATTTTAGATGCTCCCACATTGTTTGAAAATGGATATCATTTTATGTGTGATAAAATTGTAACTGTCGCATGTAATATAGATGAACAAATAAAAAGAGTAATGAATCGCGATGGATTGGATAAAAAAGCTGCACTGCAAAGAATTAATAGTCAATGGTCATTAGATATTAAGAAAAAATTGTCAGATGAAACCGTTGATAGTAGTGGCAGTATTATGCAAACACGCGCTCAAGTGGTAAAATTATTTAATAACAAAGATTGATCGAGGTGAGATATTATGCAATGTCCTCATTGCCATAACAATTCTTCCAGAGTTATCGACAGTAGACCTGCTGAAAATGGGCAAGTAATTCGTCGTAGACGTGAATGTGAGAATTGTAATTACAGATACACAACGTTTGAAAGAATTGAACAAACACCATTATTAGTTATCAAAAATAATGGAAATCGTGAAGAATTTAACCATGAAAAAATTCTACGAGGAATTATCCGCTCAGCTGAAAAGCGTCCAATTCCTATGGATAAAATGACTGCTATAGCTGATAAAGTAGAAAATAAAGTACGTTCACTAGGTGAAAATGAAGTATCCAGTCAATTGATTGGAGAATACGTTATGAAAGAACTAGTAAACGTTGACGATATTGCATATATAAGATTTGCCAGTGTTTATCGTCAATTTAAAGATATGACTGTTTTTTATAATGAATTAAAAGAAGTTTTAGATAAAGATCAAAAAAAGGATAAGTAATGGGGAATGAATATGAGTGAACAATGGCGTAACGTTGATCCGCAATCTGAATTTGTATTAGTTGCAAATGATGATATATCAGATTTGCAAAGAACATCCCTTGATGTTTTATATCAACCTATCATTGGGGTTTTAGCCTATGCATTAGTAAATAATTTCTGGCGTATGGCTCAAGAAAGAGACCCACATAAAGTGCATAGCCATTTTGAATTACTTTCATATTTAAATGTTGATGTTAAATCTTTTTATGAAGCTAGGATTAAACTAGAGGCTGCAGGATTGTTAAAGACTTTAGTTAAGAATAGTGGAGAAGATAGAGTATATGCATATCAATTAATTAATCCCTTAGATACTCACAGCTTTTTTGCGGATGATTTACTAAGTGTTTCTTTATTACAAATAATTGGTGAAGATCGTTATTTAGATATTTTCCAAGAATTTGCTAAAGAACCTTTTGATGTTTCAGACTATAAAAATATTTCTAAAAATTTTTTAGAAGTATTCAATATTAAACAAAGTGAAATAGCTAAAACACCCACAGTAGTAAATAAAGTAAAGGATAATGTTAATAGGGTTAAGTCATTTGAAACTGGTACGAAAGATACAGTAAATGATGACTTTGACTTTAATTTGTTATTAGATATGCTTAGTCAATCATTTGTAAACGTTGCAGATGTTAAGAAGAGTGTGGATTTAATTAATGCTGAACATGAATTGTATGGTATTGATGAAATTCAAATGTCTAAATTAATAGAAAAAGCTACTAACGTTACTAACAATGTTTTCGATCCTCGTAAATTTAAAGTTATAGTATCTAGACAATTTAAAGAGAATCATGCTAGTTTGCAAGAAACTGCCGATGCTAGGGGTAACGAATCTCAAACTTCAGCAAGTGAATCTAGTTTAAGCAATGTAGAAAAGCAATTAGTGAAATCTACTCAAGAATATTCACCAGTAGAATTTTTAAATTATCTAAAAAAGGCTAAAGGTGGATATGTACGTTCTGCTGAAGAACGTATCTTAGCTGAAGTAGTGGAACGTGGTATTTTGAATGCTGAAGTTATTAATATGATTACTTATCATTTGTTGGTTGATCAAGATAAGTCGGGATTAAATAAGAGTTTGTTTGATGCCATTGCTGATAATTGGTCGCAACAACATATATCTAATTCATCTGAAGCCATCGAATATATTAAGAAACGAAAATCTGATAAGATAAAGCCTAAGCGTAACTATTCTAGAAGATACAATGGCCAAGCTAATGTTAAAGAAACCTTACCTGATTGGGCCAAAGATGGTTATGATAATAGTAAAAATGAAAAACAAGTCGATGAGACTAAGAAGAAAGAATTACAAGAGAGAATTAAGAAATTAAAGAATCGTAGAAAAGAGGGTTGAGAATGGAAAATTTAAGCGAACAATTAGCCCAAACCATGAGTAAAAGTAAGTATGGCGACAGATATAAGAAATTAGTAAGTGAAGTACTAAATGACGAAGAAGTTAAGTCTTTTATACAGGCTAACAGTGATAAATTAGAGCCTGATGCCGTACAACATTCAATCGCTAAGCTATATGAATTCGTGCAAGAAAGAAATAAAGTTAAAAAAGGTGAAGACTCTACTGTAAAGGGATATGTGCCTACTTTAACTATCAGTAAGAAATTAATTGATATATCTTATGTACCTACTGAAGAAAAATTACGTAAAATGCGTGAAAATAAAATCTTTAAACGAATTCATGCAGTAGCAATGCCTAAAAACATAAAGAATGTGTCACTAGATGATTTTGATTTAAGTGAAAATGAATATAGAATTAATGCTATGGAAAAAGTTACTGACTTTATTAGTGCATATACATCTTCACCTGATAAACCACATCCAGGGATGTATCTTTATGGTGAATTTGGAGTCGGAAAAACTTATTTAATGGCTGCTATGGCTAACGAATTAGCCAAAAGTGGTTTTAACGTTACTTTAGTGCATTTTCCAAGCTTTGCTGTAGAAATGAAAAATTCTATTACTAATAATCAAGTATCTGATAAATTAGACGCTATAAAGAAATCACAAATTTTAATTTTGGATGATATAGGTGCTGATTCCATGTCTTCATGGATTAGGGATGATATTTTAGGAGTTATCCTAGAATATAGAATGCAAAATTCGTTGACTACATTCTTTACTTCTAACTTTTCTATGGATCAATTTGAAAAAGAACATTTAAGTGTTAATACTAGGGGCGATGAAGAGCCACTTAAGGCTAAAAGAATTATGCAACGAGTACGATTCTTGTCGAGAGAGGTAGCGATGTTTGGAAAAAATCGTCGTCCACAATAATTTTTTCTTGACATTTTATCGCTAACTGTTGATAATGAAGATAGTTGATGAAAGACATGATTATAAATATTGACTTCCAGGGAGAAGGCACATTTGCTGAAAGTGCTTTTATGTTCATATTTATGGTTACCACTTTCATTATTTAACTCAGAGGAAAATTCTGAATCGGGTTGTTTCGTTAAAGACTACTATGAGGCCTGTATACAAGTGTGTACAGGTAGAATTCGGGTGGAACCACGTTATTAACGTCCCTAGTGCCTATTATTGGGTGCTAGGGACTTTTTATTTTCATCCGAAAATAAACAAAGGAGTGCTGATTATGGCAAAAATTTCATTTGAATTCCCTGACGGCAATGTAAAAGAATTCGATCAGGGTGTAACTACTGAAGATATTGCTAAAACTATTTCAATTAGTTTAGCAAAAAAAGCAGTTGCCGGAAAAATTGACGGAAACATGGTAGATGTTGACTTACCACTAGAAAAAGGTGGCAAGATTGAAATCGTAACTAAAGATAGTGACGATGGATTAAAGGTTTTACGTCAAACTGCAGCTCAATTATTAAAAGCAGCTTTAGCTGATCAATTTAATAACATTCAATTTGGAGAAAGCACTTCTAATGAAGATGGCTTCTTTGTTGATACTGATAAGAGAGACACACAAGTTAGTGCTGACGAATTACCTCAAGTTGAAGAACGTATTAATAAAATGATTAAGAACAACGTCAAAATTGAAAGAAAAGTTCTATCTGTAGAAGATGGACTAAAACAAGTTGACGGTGATCCTTACCAAGCTAAATTAGTAAATAAGGAAGCTAAAGACGGTAAAGTTGTATTTTACCAAATTGGCGATTACTTAGGTTTAGGTGAAGGTGTAGTTCTACCTTCAGCTAAGGCAGTAAAAGAATACAAACTACTTTCAGTAGCTGGTGCATACTGGGAAGGTAAATCATCTAACCCAATGCTACAAAGAATTTATGCTACTGCATTCTACAAGAAATCTGATTTAGAAGACGATTTAGCTAAGAGACAAGAAGCTAAAGAACGTGACCACAGAGTTATTGGTAACAAATTAGACCTATTCTTTGTTGATCCAAAAGTTGGTGCTGGTTTAGCATACTGGATGCCTAATGGTGCAACTATTCGTCGTGTTGTTGAAAGATACATTATCGATAAGGAACTTGCTAATGGTTACGAACATGTTATTACACCGGTTCTAATGAACTTAAATGCATACAAGACTTCTGGTCACTGGCAACATTATCGTGAAGATATGTTCCCACCAATGGACATGGGTGATGGTGAAGAACTTGAATTACGTCCAATGAACTGTCCAAGTCATATTCAAATTTACAACCACCACATTCGTTCATACCGTGAATTACCATTAAGAATTGCTGAATTAGGTATGATGCATAGATACGAAAAATCTGGAGCTCTTTCAGGTTTACAACGTGTTCGTGAAATGACTTTAAATGATGGTCACACTTTCTTAGCTGTTGATCAAATTAAAGATGAATTTAAGAAAATTCTTAACTTAATGGTAGAAGTATACAAAGACTTTGACATTAAGAACTACCACTTCAGATTAAGTTACCGTGATCCAAAGAATACTGAAAAGTACTTTGATGACGATGAAATGTGGAACAAGTCACAATCAATGTTGAAGGGTGCTATGGATGACCTTGGCCTTGATTATGTTGAAGCAGAAGGTGAAGCTGCATTCTACGGTCCAAAACTAGATGTTCAAACTTACACTGCTATGGGTAATGAAGAAACTCTATCAACTATTCAATTAGACTTCATGCTTCCTGAAAGATTTGACTTACATTATGTTGGTGAAGATGGAAAAGAACATCGTCCAGTTATGATGCACCGTGGTTTAGTTTCAACTATGGAAAGATTCATTGCTTACCTAATCGAAGTATACAAGGGTGCATTCCCAACATGGTTAGCTCCTAAGCAAGTTAAGATTATTCCAGTAAGTATGGAAAAATACGGTGACTATGCTAAGGAAGTTAATGACAAATTAGCTAAACTAGGAATCCGTACTAGTGTTGATGACAGAAACGAAAAGATGGGTTACCTAATTCGTGATGCACAAACTAACAAGATTCCATATACTTTAGTTGTTGGTGAAAAAGAAAAGGATGCCAACGAAGTTTCTGTACGTAAGTATGGTGAAAAAGATAGTGAATCATTGAGTGTTGATGACTTTATCAAGGAAATTCAAGAAGATATTAGAAATTATTCAAGAGAAAAGTAATTTCTTGTTGACATTCATTGATTTAATTGATAATATATAAGTATCGAAAAAGCAGGAGCTACCCGCTTCTCGCCTTAGTTATTGTTTAGATAGCTAGGCATGATATCGGATCAACCTTTGTTTATATACAAAGGACTTAAAGCGGGTGCTCTTATGAGCATCCGCTTTTTTTCTGCTTTTTAATATACTTGGAGGTGAATTACCATAGCAAACGATATGATGGTTAATGATGGAATTCGAGCTCGTGAAGTTCGTTTAATTGATGCAGATGGTAATCAATTAGGTGTTAAGTCAAAGAACGAAGCACTTAAGATTGCTGATGATGCTGGTTTGGATTTAGTAGTTGTTGCTCCTAAAGCTAAGCCAATGGTTGCTAAGGTTTTAGATTACGGTAAATACCGTTTTGAACAACAAAAGAAAGCTCGCCTTGCTCGTAAGAAGCAAAAGGTAGTAAGTGTTAAGGAAATTAGACTAAGTCCAACAATTGACACTAATGACTTTAATACTAAATTGAAGAGAGCTAAGAAGTTCATCGAAAAAGGTGAAAAAGTTCGTGTATCAATTCGCTTTAAGGGACGTGCCATCACACATAAGGAAATTGGCCGTGATGTTTTAAACAAAATGGCAGATTCTACATCAGATGTTGCTAGCGTTACTCAACGAGCAAAGATGGATGGAAGAAGTATGTTCTTAATGCTCGCACCTAAGTCAAGCGATAAAAAATAGTAAGTATTTTTTAATACTTTAAAGTTATATTAAGGGAGGATGTTTTAGATGCCAAAGACTAAGTCAAATCGTGCAATTGCTAAGCGTTTCAAGAAAACTGCTAAAGGTGGTTTAAAGAGTGCCAACGCTTACACAAGTCACCGTTTCCATGGTAAGACTAAGAAACAACGTCGTAACCTACGTGGTACAAGCATGGTAAACGATACTATTGCTAAGAATTACGGAAAAATGTTTTAATTAGACAATTAAGTAAAACATAAATTAGGAGGATTTAATAATGCCAAGAGTTAAGGGTGGAACAGTTACTCACGCACGTCGTAAGCGTGTTTTAAAAGAAGCTAAAGGTTACCGTGAAGGTAAACACAGTCTATTCAAGACTGCTAAAGATCAAGTTATGAAGTCACGTGAATATGCATTCCGTGATCGTCGTGCTAACAAAGGAAACTTCAGAAAGTTATGGATTTCACGTATTAACGCTGCAGCTCGTATGAACGGTTTAAGCTACAGCAAGTTAATGCACGGTTTGAAATTATCAAACATTGAAATGAACCGTAAAATGTTAGCTGACTTAGCTGTAAATGATGAAAAAGCATTTGCTTCATTAGCTGAAACAGCAAAGAAAGCTATTAAATAATAGCTCATTAAAAAACTTTCACCACTTAAGGTAAGTAGGTGGGAGTTTTTTTCTTACTATGGGTGATATAATAATCATCCATAGATATACATAATTAACCAAGAGGAGAGTTGAAATGATAGCTAAATTTAAACCAACATGGATGATATCAGAAATATATAATATATCACCTACAAAGTTAGATGATATGGGAATAAAAGCAGTGTTTAGTGATCTAGATAATACTTTGATTCCTTGGAATAATCCTGATGGGACTCCTCAGCTAAGAAATTGGATTAAGGACCTTGAAAAAAATAATATTAAATTAGTCGTTATATCCAATAATAAACATAGTAGAGTAAAAAGAGCTTTAAAGAGCCTTAAGTTAGATTTTATTTCCAGATCATGCAAGCCCATGTCTCGTGGAATAAAAGCAGCTTTAAAGAAATATAATTTAGATAGAAATCAAGTCATTATGGTGGGTGATCAATTAATAACTGATGTATGGGCATCTAATAATGCTAAAGTTAGAAGTGTATTGGTTAAACCACTTATTGAAAGTGATGCATGGAATACTAAACCAAATCGTATGATGGAAACAGTATTGTGGAAGTTACTTAAGAGAAAATATAATGATTTAAATTGGCAGGAGGATATTGATGACAGAGACTAATGAAATGCAAAATGAAGAGATTCGTTGTATAGGTTGTGGAGCAGTTATTCAAACGGAAAATCCAGATGAATTGGGATATACACCTAATTCTGCATTGGAAAAAGGAAAAGAAAGTGGCGAAATTTATTGCCAAAGATGTTTTAGATTACGTCATTATAATGAAATTATGCCTGTTAGTTTAACTGATGACGACTTTTTAGCTCTTTTAAATCAAATAAGAGACGCAAATGCTTTAATTGTTTACCTAGTCGATGTTTTTGATTTTAACGGGAGCTTAATTCCTGGATTACATCGTTTCGTAGGTGACAATCCTATTATGCTAGTGGGAAATAAAGCAGATTTATTACCTAATTCATTAAGACGTTCTAAGTTAAAGGATTGGATTAGACAACGTTCTAATGAAGCAGGTATTAGACCTATTGATGTTGAATTGGTATCTGCCAAAACTAATGAATCTGTAGATGATTTGTTAACAAACATTAACAAATACCGTAAAGATCGTGACGTTTACGTGGTAGGTGTTACTAATGTAGGTAAGTCTACTTTAATTAATCAAATCATTAGACAAAACACTGGTATTCAAGAATTAATCACTACTTCACGATTCCCTGGTACTACCTTAGATAAAATTACTATTGATTTAGATGATGGTCACGAATTAGTAGATACCCCAGGTATTATTCATAAAGAACAAATGGCTCATTATCTAAAGGGTAAAGATTTAAAAGTGGTACAACCACAAAAACAAATTAAGCCTAAGGTATATCAACTAAACCCAGAACAAACATTATTCTTTGGTGGAGTTGCACGTTTTGATTATATTCATGGTGATAAAAAGCATGGATTTACAGTTTATGTGGAAAACAATTTATTCATTCATAGAACTAAGTTAGAAAATGCTGATAACTTCTATGATAAGCACTTTGGTGAGTTATTAACTCCTCCAAGTAAAGAATCTATTGATGATTTTCCTGAATTGGAAAGATTTGAATTTAAGACAGAAAGAAAGAGTGACTTAGTATTTGAAGGATTAGGTTGGATAACTGTTCCTGAAAATGTTACTGTTGCAGGATGGGCTCCAAAGGGAGCAAATGTCTTATTAAGAAGAGCTATGATTTAGAAAGGAATATAGTATGAAGTTACGAGGAAAGCAAAAGAGATATTTAAGATCACAAGCAAATAGAATGAGACCACTTTTTTCAGTGGGAAAGAATGGTTTAAATGAAGTATGGCTAGAACAAGTTTTGGATGCCTTACAAAGAAGAGAATTAATTAAAATTAACATTCAACAAAACGCAGATGTTGAAGTTTCCGATGTAAAGGAATATGTGGAAAACAACAGTGATATTGATGTAGTCCAAACTATTGGAAAGACCTTATTACTATTCATGCCTGCAAGTAAGGAAAAATTCCAAACTTACTCAGTAGAAGTTAAAAATATTTAGAGGAGCTAATGGTGATGTATGGGCAAAAAGCGCAAACTTTACCTAAACTAAATATGACAAATAATCGTAAGAAAATAGGTATTATTGGTGGTACCTTTAATCCTATTCATAATGGCCATCTATTTATAGCTGATCAGGTTAGAAATCAACTAGGACTACAAAAAGTTTATTTTATGCCTGATTATTTACCACCTCACGTCGATCATAAAGAAGCTATTAGTGCTGATGAAAGAGTGAAAATGGTAAATTTAGCTATTAATGATAATGATTACTTTGATATTGAAATGATTGAAGTGATAAGAAAAGGGAAAAGCTATACTTACGAGACTATGTTAGAATTAAAGAAAAAGCACCCTGACTATGATTATTATTTTATAATTGGTGGAGATATGGTAAATTATTTGCCAAAGTGGTATCACGTTAATGATTTAATGAACATGGTTCACTTTGTTGGGGTTAGAAGAGATAACTATCCTATGGAGACACCTTATCCTGTTATTTGGGTAGACATCCCCAAGCTAGATATTTCTTCCACATTAATAAGAAAATTAATTAGAAACCGCCAATCAATTCGATACTTAGTACCTGAAAAGGTTCGTAAGTATATAAAGGAGCATAATATTTATGGATGATTATGAATTAACTTACAAAGAGAATATCATTCCTTTTTCCAGAGAAGAATTGATTAATAAATTAAAATCAGCACTTACTACTTCACGTTTTGAACACGTGTTACGAGTAGAACAAATGGCTATTAAATTAGCAAAACAAAATGATGTTGATTTAGAATTAGCTAGTATTGCTGGCCTTTGTCACGACTATGCTAAGCAAAGACCTGATGAAGACTTTATTAAGTTAATTAAGAAATACCATTTAGACGATATTTTGTTGCACTACGGAAATGCTATTTGGCATGGTGAAGTAGGTTACCTAATGGTTCAAAATGAATTAGGTGTACAAAATATTGATATTTTAAATGCCATTAAGCACCATACAACCGGCGCTAAATATATGTCAAAACTAGAACAAATTGTATATATGGCTGATTACATTGAAATGGGTAGAGATTTCCCTGGTGTGGAAGAAGCAAGAAAAATCACTTTCCATAGTTTAAGTGATGGAGTGGCTTATCAAACTAAGCACACCTTAGAATATCTAATTAGTCAAAATAAACCAGTATATCCAAAGACCATTGATACTTATAATCAATGGGTAGTTAATTCGGATATTAAATAAAAAGGAGTATTTAAATGAATAGTAAAGATGAATTAAAAGTAATTGTAGAAGCTGCTGACAGTAAAAGAGCTCATAAAATTGTTGCCTTAGACGTACATGAAGTAAGTTTAATGGCAGATTACTTCGTTATTATGGATGCTGCTTCAACTCGTCAAGTTAAATCTATTGCTGATGAAGTTGTAGATCAAGCTGAAGAAGCTGGTATTACAGTAAACGAAGTTGAAGGTAAGAATTCAGCTAAATGGATCTTGCTAGACTTAGGTAACGTAATTGTTCATGTATTCCAAGAAGATGAACGTGAATACTACAACCTAGAAAAATTATGGTCTGATGCACCAGCCGTTGATATTCAAGATTGGATTAAAGACTAATTATGATTTATCAAGAATTCGCTAAATTTTATGATGAATTATTTGATGAAACTATGTATGATGGTTGGCTATCATTTGTTAAGGATAATGTTAACGTTAACGACAAAATGATGGACATGGCATGTGGCACAGGTAGATTGTTGGAATTGTTACTGGAAAATAATTACCAGGTATCAGGGATGGATTTATCTGAAGATATGCTTACTTTAGCTGATGAAAGAATCAGAAACAATGATAATAATGCAGAACTAATTCAAGGAGATATGACTGATTTATCAGATTTTCCTAGTTACGATGCTATTTCTTGTTTTGATGATTCATTATGTTATTTACCAGATATAACTACATTGGAAATCACTTTTAAAAATGTTTATGAACATTTAAATGAGGGTGGCAAATTCTTATTTGATGTTATTACACCATATCAAACTGATGAAGTATATCCTGGATATATGTATAATTTCCATGATGATTCTAGTGCCTTTATGTGGCAATCATACATTGGAGAACATGAACATTCTGTAGAGCATGATTTAGTATTTTTTAACTATAATGAATCTAAAGATGCTTATGATCAATTTAGTGAAATTCATAAAGAAAGAACTTATGAGTTAGATACTTATCTAGACTTATTGAGTGATATTGGATTTAAAAATATTAAAGTGTCATCTAATTTTGGACATGATGATATTGAAGAAGATACTACTCGCTGGTTCTTTATGTGTCAGAAAGGATAGTAGTGATGCTAAAGTCAGTAGGGATAATTGCAGAGTATAATCCGTTTCATAATGGACATAAATATCAAATAGATATGGCTAAAAAGCAAACTAATGCTGATTTAGCTGTGGTAATTATGAGCGGCAACTGGGTGCAAAGAGGACAACCTGCTATATTAGATAAATGGACCCGTGCCCAAATGGCATTAAAAAATGGGGCTGATATGGTTATTGAGTTGCCTATTAAATCTGCTGTACAACCTGCTGACATTTTTGCAAAACATGCAGTAAATATCCTTACTGAGTTAGGCTGCAATTATCTATCATTTGGAAGTGAAAATCCTAATCTTGATTTTGATAGTTTAAAGGATTTAAAGTTAGATGATAGTAATAATTTTAAAGACTATTCAAAAAGTTATCCTGAATTGATACAGGAATTAATAAAGAAAAAAACTGGCCAAGTGATTGATCAACCTAACGATATATTGGCTCTAAATTATTATATTGCTAATCGTAATAACAATAATGCAATGCAATTAGTTCCCATTAAGAGAATAGAGTCTCAACATCATGCAAAAGAGTTAAACGAAAATTCGCAATATACTAGTGCTTCATCCATTCGTTCTAAGTTAATCAATAATGACTTAGGCGAAATTAGTCATTATATTCCTAATATGTTATCTGATAATCAGTTAGATAATGTAGTTACGTGGGATGATTTTTGGCCACTATTAAAATATAAGATAATTACTACTGATGTGGATGAATTATCACAAATATATCAAATGAGTGAAGGCTTACAATATCGATTAAAAAAATATATTGTGCAGGCTGATTCATTTGAAGAATTTTTAGACTTGATTAAAACTAAGCGATACACATACCCAAGATTACAAAGGTTATTAGTATATACACTTTTAAATTGGAAACAAAACGATTCCGCTAGTAAAGAGTATGTTAGAATACTAGGCTTTAATAAATTGGGCAGATCGTATTTAAAACAAGTAAAAGATAATTTATCAATTCCGTTAGTAGCAAAAGTTAATAAAAACTTATCTGAAAATGAGTTAGAATTAGACGTAACTGCGGGAAGATTATATGGTAACGTTCATTCTCAAGAACAGGATTTTGGGAAAGTTCCAATAATTTATAATTTTTAGACAGGTATCAAGGAAATGACCTTGACAAACCAACTTCTAAATATGTATAATTAACGTCGTTGCATTAGGAGGAATAGGTATGAAATGGTTACTCAAAGAGCTATCAGATTATAAAGACCAACCACTTTCTGTTTCTGAAGATATGAACTTATCTGAAGACATTATGAGTAGATATAGCAAATATGTTATTTCTGCCGATGATGATATTCATGTTGAAGCTCATGTTTTTAGTGAAAATGGTGATGCAATCGTAAATGCTCAAGTAACTGGAAAAATTGTTGTTCCTTCATCACGTTCATTAGATCCTGTGGAATTGCCACTAGATTTCTCTATTAATGAAGTTTATGTGGATACTGAAGCACGATTAAAGAAACGTGAAGAAGAGGATGAAGCTGCTTTTATTGTAGATGATGATGGTGTAATTGATTTTAACAAATCAGTAGCCGATAACATCATTTTACAAATTCCAATGCACATTTTGTCTCCAGAAGAAATAAGAACTGATAAGATGCCCAAAGGAAATGATTGGGAAGTAATATCAGAAGATGATTTAGTCGATGAAGAGGCAAATGATAAAAAAGTAGATCCACGTCTTGCTAAATTAAAGAATTTCTTTAATGATGATAATAATCAATAGTAAGACTTAAAATTTTTCACTAGTGGATATTTTATAATGTAAAGGGGGTTTTTGCATTGGCTGTACCAGCAAGAAGAACTTCAAAAGCTAAGAAGGGTATGCGTCGTGGTCACATTAAGTTGGCTAACCCAGGTTTGAGTGCTTGCCCAAACTGTGGTGAATTACGTAAACCTCACATGGTATGTCCTAGTTGTGGATATTACGATGGAAAACAAGTTGTTAATGAAAACAACTAATTATTTTTAAAGTTACCAGAACACCATGGGTTCTGGTAACTTTTTTTATTTATAAGACTTTTTATTGAAACATGTTCCATAAAAGGGTTTAAAATGTAGTAGATATAATGCTTAAGGAACTACTATTACTACTAATGGTGTGATAGAATGGTTTAAGTGAATTCTTTTAATAATTATGAAGAGGTGTAATGGATGAGCCGTATTTTAATAATCGAAGATGAAAAAAGTTTGGCAAGATTTGTTGAACTAGAATTAAAGCATGAAGGATACGACACACAAGTTGCGTTAGATGGTCGCGAAGGATTAGATGATGCCTTAAAGAGTGACTATGACGTAATTTTACTAGATTTAATGTTACCAAAACTTAATGGGATGGAAGTTGCTAGAAGACTTCGTGAAAAGAAAACTACACCTATTATTATGATGACAGCTAGAGATTCTGTAATTGATCGAGTTTCAGGATTTGATCATGGTGCTGATGACTACATTGTTAAGCCATTTGCTATTGAAGAATTGTTAGCTCGTGTAAGAGCATTACTTCGTCGTATTGATATTGAAAGTGAAGAAAAGTCTGAAGAACAAAAAGTGGTTTACTTCAAAGACATTACTGTAGAAAAAGAAAGTCGTATTGTTAAACGCGGAGATGAAATCATTGATCTTACTAAGCGTGAATACGAACTATTATTAACTCTAATGGAAAACGTTAACGTGGTATTAGCCCGTGATGTTTTATTAACTAAGGTATGGGGTTACGATTCCAGTGCTGAAACTAACGTAGTGGATGTATATATCAGATATCTAAGAAACAAAATTGATAAGCCTGGTGAAAAGAGCTACATCCAAACAGTTAGAGGAACTGGATACGTGATGAGATCATGAAATCAATAAATGATGATACAGTTGATAAGACCGTAAGTAGTAATAACCGCTGGTTTCCATTAAAGTGGAAATGGTCAATAGCTTCAGCAATTATTATATTTATAATATTATCTATTTTTTCCTTTTTGATTTATAATCGTTTTTCTGATGTTTTGCTGCATCAAGAATATGCACATACCTTTGAATCGGGAGAGAGTATTGAGAATAGATTAAGTTCAATTGGAACTTCATTGAATAATAAAAATGTTCGATATGTATTAAGTCCTACTAGTGATAATTTCAAACGTAGTTTATCTACTAATACTGCGTCTCCAGAAATTTATTCTAATTCTATCTATTCCAATCTTTTTAGTGAAAATACTATTATTAAAGTTTATGATTCACATTTGAATCCTATATTTTCATCTAAGAACTATCCAGATAACATAAGAAAAATGAATCCCGTAAACGACCGAAAAACGTTCATAAACACTCGTAATAATAAGACTGTATTATCTGTTGATTTACCTATCTATTCGCGCCGAAACCATCAAAAAATTGGATATTTAAGGGTTATTAATAATTTAGCTGATTATAATTTGTATATCAGAAAATTAGCAAGAATATTATTAGTAATTTTAATTATCGGTATGTTTTTCTCTGCGATGCTATCTTATTTCTTAGCATCGTATATGTTGCGTCCTATTAAAGTAATCTCTAATACTATTCATAGTGTTAAAGATTCTCCTGAAACAGACAATCGTGTTCCTAAGCTAAGACAAAATGATGAATTAACCGATTTAGGTGATTTATTTAATGATATGTTGGACACCATGCAAAGATACATTGATCAACAGCAACAATTCGTAGAAGATGTATCACATGAACTTAGAACACCAGTGGCTGTTATTCAAGGACATTTGGATATGCTACAAAGATGGGGTAAGGATGACCCGGAAGTTCTAGACGAATCTATAAAGTCTTCTATTTATGAAATTAATCGAATGAAGAGTTTAGTTCAAGAAATGTTAGATTTGTCACGTGCTGAACAAGTGGAAATTAATTACAGTACTAAGATTACCGATGTTCAGGATGTGGTTCATCAACAATATAATGACTTTAAGATGATTCATCCCGATTTTAAATTTATATTGGATGATGATATTGATGATGAAACTATTATTCAAATCTATCGTAATCATCTAGAACAAATATTGATTATTCTTTTAGATAACGCGGTTAAGTATTCTAGAGACCGTAAAGAAATTCATATTTCCTTATCTAGAAAGTATCGTTATGTTGATATTGCGGTACAAGATTTTGGAGAAGGCTTAAGCCAAGAAAGTATTGATAAAATATTTAATCGTTTCTATCGTGTAGATAAAGCACGTAGTCGCAGCCAAGGTGGTAATGGATTAGGATTAGCCATTGCAAAGAGATTAGTGGAAGCATATCATGGCCAGATCAATGTAGAAAGTTCGGCTGGACATGGTTCTATCTTTACTATCTCATTCCCAATCTTAACTGCGGATAAGATTAAGCATTTAGAAGAAATTGATGATAATAACCTATAATAAAAAAGACTCAGTTCTATTTAAAGAACTTGAGTCTTTTTATTACTTAATTATTTCTTTTGTTGATGCTTATAAACTAAACCGAATGGTACTAGATTTTCATCACCATTTTTAATTCTTTGGATGTTGCTTCTATGTCTAACAAAAATAAATATAGTTAAAATAATTCCGATAGCACCTAACCAATAATCACCAGTCCATAAAATTAAGATAGTGATTAATGGGAAGGAAATCATACTTGCTAAACTAACCATACTGGATAGGTATGTAAAAATAGCTTCGAAGGCGAATGCACATAAGAATAAAATAGGATGAATACCTAATAACATTCCGGCACTAGTAGCAACTGCTTTACCACCCTTGAACTTATCAAAGATAGAGAAGGTATGGCCAAGTACAGCGAATAAACCGAAAATAATAGGTGAAACATGACTAATATTGAAAAATGCAGGAAGTAAAGTAGCAATAGTACCTTTTAGAATATCAATTACCATTACACAAATTCCTGCAGTTTTACCTAATTCTCTAAAGGTATTAGTAGTTCCAATATTACCGGATCCTAGTTTTGTGATATCTTTATGGAAAAATAATTTTCCAATCCAAACTCCACTAGGAATGGAACCTAATAAATAAGCAATAATTAGTAAAATTGCGATTTTCAAAAGACTTTCCTCCCAAAATTAATTACTTATTAATTTTACCATTTTTAGCAATTAAGACAATACTATCTTGTCCTATAGGCCTTTTAAAACCTTATGAAATAAGGTATTATAATATATTGTATGAAAGGGAGTGTATTACAAATGGCCAACAATTATGATGATGACTCCATCCAAGTATTAAAAGGATTGGAAGCCGTCAGAAAACGTCCAGGTATGTATATCGGTTCTACTGATAGCAAAGGACTACACCATTTAGTATATGAAATCGTAGATAATGCTGTTGATGAAGCATTAGCTGGATTTGGGGATGAAATAGATGTAACTATTCATCCTGATAATAGTATCACGGTTGTAGACCATGGTCGTGGTATGCCGGTAGGGATGCATTCATCTGGTAAGCCTACACCAGAAGTTATTTTAACTGTATTGCATGCTGGTGGTAAGTTTAGCGAAAACGGTGGATATAAAACCTCTGGTGGACTTCATGGGGTAGGTTCTAGTGTAGTTAACGCACTCTCCACTAGTCTATCTGTTACGATTGTAAGAGATGGTTACAAGTATGAAGAAGATTTCGAAAATGGTGGTAAACCAATCGGAACTTTAAGAAAGATTGGTAAAACTAAAGAACATAGTGGTACTACGGTAACCTTTAAACCGGACAGTGATATTTTCACTACCACTATTTACAATTATGATGTCTTAAAACAACGTTTAAGAGAATCAGCTTTCTTATTAAATGGTATTAAAATTACCTTAACTGACGAAAGAAAAGATCAAGAACGTAGTGACGAATTCTACTACAAAGAAGGAATCAAAGAATTCGTTCAATACTTAAATGAAGATAAACATATCTTAGGTAATATCATGTACTTTGACGGTAAGAAAGATGGGGTTGAAGTAGAAGTAGCTGCTCAATACAATGATGGTTACACTGAAAACACCTTATCCTTCGTAAATAATGTGCGTACCAAAGATGGTGGTACTCATGAATCTGGTTTTAGAAGTGCATGGACTAAGTCATTTAATGACTATGCTAGAAAAGTTAAGTTACTTAAAGATAAGGATAAAAACTTAGATGGTTCAGATGTAAGAGAAGGACTATCAGCAGTTATTTCCATTAAAGTACCAGAAGAAATGCTTCAATTTGAAGGACAAACTAAGGAAAAATTAGGTAGTCCGGAAGTACGTTCTATTGTAGATGGCGTGGTTTCTGACCAATTAGGCTATTATTTGATGGAAAACAGCGACTTTGCACAAGAGTTAGTTCAGAAGTCCTTACGTGCCAGAAAAGCTCGTGAGGCGGCTAGAAAAGCTCGTGACGAAAGTCGTAATGGTAAGAGAAAACATAAAAAAGAAAGATTATTGTCTGGTAAATTAACGCCAGCACAATCTAAGGATGTTTCTAGAAATGAATTGTTCTTAGTCGAAGGGGACTCTGCCGGTGGTTCTGCTAAACAAGGTAGAGATCGTAAGCATCAAGCTATCCTTCCTCTACGTGGTAAAGTTTTGAATACAGAACGTGCTAAGTTAGACGATATCTTAAAGAACGAAGAAATTAGTACTATGATTTATACCATTGGTGCTGGTGTAGGTTCTGAATTTGATATTAAGCAATCTAACTACGATAAAATCATTATCATGACCGATGCGGATGATGATGGTGCTCATATTCAAATTTTATTACTAACATTCTTCTACAAATACATGCGTGCTATGGTAGAAAACGGGCGAGTTTACATCGCTTTACCACCGCTATATAAAATCCAACAAAAGACTGGTAAAAAGAATCATGTAGATTATGCATGGACTAATGATGAATTAACGGAAACACTTAAGTCATTTGGTCAACATCCTTCTCTACAAAGATTTAAGGGTCTTGGTGAAATGAATGCGGACCAATTATGGGAAACCACTATGGATCCTGAAAAGAGAACTTTAATCCAAGTAACTATCGATGATGCTGCATTAGCAGAAAAGCGTGTTACTACCTTAATGGGAGATAAAGTAGAACCACGTCGTGAATGGATTGAAAGAAATGTTAAATTCACACTAGAAGAAGACGGAAGTATCTTAGACACTACTAAAGATACTGATAATGAGTAGAAGATAGGAGGAAATAAATTGGCTAATCATTCGGTTATTGAAAAATTAACACTGGAACAAATTATGAGTGAACGTTTCAGTCGTTATTCCAAATCCATTATCCAAGAAAGAGCTTTGCCTGATGTTAGGGATGGATTAAAACCCGTACAACGTCGTATTTTGTATGCCATGAATAAAGATGGTAATACTTATGACAAAGGCTTCAGAAAGTCAGCTAAGTCTGTCGGAAACGTAATGGGTAATTTTCACCCCCATGGTGACAGTTCCATTTATGAAGCATTAGTTAGAATGAGTCAGGACTGGAAAATCCGTGAACCATTAATTGAAATGCACGGAAATAACGGTTCTATGGATGGTGACCCAGCGGCCGCTATGCGTTATACAGAAGCAAGATTAAGTAAAATTTCTTCTGAAATGCTTCGTGATATCGAAAAAGATACGGTAGATTGGGTACCTAACTTCGATGATACTGAAAATGAACCTACTGTATTGCCTGCTAGATTTCCTAATTTATTAGTTAATGGTGCTACAGGTATTTCTGCTGGTTATGCTACTGAAATTCCTCCTCACAATTTAGCCGAAGTCTTAGATGCTTTGATTTATTTGCAAAAACATCCCGATGCTACATTGGATGATTTAATGCAATTCATTAAAGGACCTGACTTCCCAACTGGTGGAATTGTGCAAGGAATCGATGGTATTAAGAAAGCTTACAAAAATGGCCGCGGTAAGGTAGTAGTTCGTTCAAAGACTAAAGTAGAGGAACTACGTGGTAACAAGTCACTTATCCGCGTAAGCGAATTACCATATGAAGTTAATAAACTACAATTAGTTAAGCAAATTGATGAAATTCGTATCAACAAAAAGATTGATGGAATTGCTGAAGTTCGAGACGAAAGTGATCGTAATGGATTATCTATTGCTATTGAATTAAAACGTGATGTGGATGCAGACGGTATTTTAAATTACTTGTTTAAGAATACTGACTTACAAATCAACTACCACTTTAACGTCGTAGCTATTAACAAGATGCGTCCAGAAAGACTTTCCTTAAAAGAAATTTTAACTTCATACCTAGATTATCAACGTGTAGTTATTGCTAAACGTACTAAATACGATTTACAAAAAGCTATGGCTAGAAAACATATCGTAGATGGATTAATCAAAGCTTTATCTATCTTAGATGATGTTATTAAGACTATTCGTGCAAGTGATAATCGTAAGGATGCATGTCGTAACTTAATTACTAAGTTTGATTTCTCTGAAAAACAAGCTGACGCTATTGTTAAGTTGCAACTATACAGATTAACTAATACCGATGTAGTGGATTTACAATCTGAAAAAGAAGATTTAAATCAAAAGATTTTAGAATACAACACTATATTGAATGACGATAATGAATTAAACAAAGTACTAACTGGTGAATTTAAAGCTATCAAGAAGGAATATGGTAATCCTCGTCGTACTAAGATTGAAGCAGAAGTTCAAGAATTAAAGATTAGTAAAGAAATTACCATCCCTGAAGAAGATATGGTGGTACTAGTTAGTCATGATGGCTATCTAAAACGTAGTAGCATTAGATCATACAAAGCTTCTGATGTAGAAGAAAATGGTTTAAAGGAAGACGATTATCCTATCTTCTTAAATAAGATGACTACTTTAGAACATTTATACATGTTTACTAACAAAGGAAACTTGATCTATCGTCCAGTTCACGAAATAGAAGAAGCTAGATGGAAAGAAACCGGTCAACATATTTCACAAATTATCGGTTTAGCTGATGATGAAAAGATTATTAAGGTATTTCCATTCAAGACACTTAAAGAAACTGGTAAATTTGTAGTTTCCACAAGTGATGGTTACATTAAACAAATTGAATTTAGCAAGCTTATTCCAGGTAGAACTTACCGTTCTCGTCCTATGGTATTTGAAAAGCTAAAGCATGACGAAAGTAATGTAGTGAACGTTACTTACTTAAGCAATTCTGATGATAATCCATATGTATTCATTGCTTCTAATGTTGGTTTAGCTACTTGTTTTGAACTAGATGAAGTATCACACAGTGGTGCTAAATCCATTGGTGTTAAATCTATGGATCTTCGTGACGATGAACATGTAGTGAATGTGCAAATGGTTGATGAAGGTGATCAAGTGGGGATGCTTACTCAACGTGGCTTCTACAAGAACATGAAAGTAAGCCAAGTTCCTATTGCTAGTCGTGCAAGAAGAGGTGTACAAGTTCTAAAACCTCTAAAGAAGAATGCACATGAATTAGTAGACTTTGTTAAATTAGAAATGAATGATGATTCTAGTAATCCAATTCGCATCATAACTGATCGTAGAAGAATTCATGACATTGTTCCTTCAGATCATCCAGTAAATGATCGACAATCAAATGGTTCCGCTGTATTAGATGTAAATACAGAAGGAGTTCCAGAAGAAATGCAAGTTTTACATCCAGAGATTACAGCAAACATTAAGTAATTTATTATAAATAAATTGACGTAAAATATTGTTATTTAGCCATTAATGAGGTATTATAGTAGTGATAATTTAATTATTATGATATTTCAAGCGAAAGTGGAGAGTTAGATAATGAAAAAAACTAAACAAGAAAATATTTTCTCATCACGCACTCTATCTTATTTCTTGCAATTGGCTGAAACTATGAATTATACCCAAGCTGCTCAAATTTTGGGTATTACACAACCAGCCCTAACTCAACAAATAAAGAAATTAGAAAGAACAGTGGGAGCACCATTATTTTATTCTATTGGAAAGAAATTAAAGTTGTCTGCCGCTGGTGAAATTATGTTGAAATCTACTAAAGAAATTTACGAGATTTTAAATAATACTGCTGATGAAATTGAACAATCAAACAGCTCAAACAGTGGAGACATTAATATTGGTGTATTAGCATCCGTTCAAGTAAAAGTATTTGAACAATTTATTGCTAAAGTTTATCAAGAAAATCCAGGATTAAAGATTAATCTTAGAATGTTAACCCGCAAAGAAATTTGGGAAAGCTTAGAAAGTAATACCATTGATTTAGCTATCATGTATTTACCAGATTCATCTATTAAGAACTGGAAGACATATGATTTCAAGAAAATCATTAGTGATGATTTAATGTATATTCATCACAATAAAAACTTATCCGGAGAAACTAAGGTTAAGTTGAGTGATACATTGGATAAGCCATGGGTAACATATCCAGAAGGTTATTTCCTTGATATCATTTTAAATAATGAATACAAGGATCAACTTGTTAATAGACCTAAGAGTGTGGCATGTTTCTCAACACCATCTCAAATCCTTAGATTCTCTATGGAAACTGGATTAAATACTGCTTTGCCAGGCTCATTTATGATTGACAAAGACGCTAAAAAATTGGAAGATAATAATACATGGGTTTCTAAATTAAATCCAAATATTAATTTTGATTTAGCCTTTGTTTATAGACACAACAAACGCGCTATTCCACGTGTAAGTGCATTCCTATCATCATTTGATGAATTCTTAAGGGAAAAAGACTACTTATCAAGATTAAAAGAAAAATAAAAATTATAAGGAGATTTCATAATGGCTAAGGAATTAGTTTTTGGACACCAAAGTCCCGACACTGATGCAATTTGTGCCGCAATTGAATATGCATACTTACAAAATAAATTAGGATACGATGTAGAAGCAGTTGCTTTAGGTAAACCTAATGATGAAACAAAATTTGTTTTAGACTACTTCAAACAAGATATGCCTCGTGTAATTACTGAAGCATCATCAGAAGTTGATTCAGTTATGTTAGTTGACCATAACGAACCACAACAAAGTGTTTCTGACATTGATAAAGTAACAGTTACTCATGTTGTTGATCACCACAGAATCGCTAACTTCAACACTGAAAAACCAGTATTTTACCGTGCAGAACCAGTTGGTTGTGTAAGTACTGTTATTTTTGAAATGTTTAACGAAAAAGGTGTTGAAATTCCTGCTAAATTAGCTGGATTAATGCTTTCTGCTATTATTTCTGATACATTACTTCTAAAATCACCAACTACAACTGATGTTGATAAAAAGGCTGTTAAGGAATTAGCTAAGATTGCTAATGTTGATTACGAAGAATACGGTATTAAAATGTTAAAGGCTGGTACTAACGTAGATGCTAGATCAGACCAAGACTTAATCGATGGTGATGCTAAGTCATTTACTATGGGTGGTAAGTCAATCCGTATCGACCAAATTAATACTGTTGATTTAAATGATGTTTTGAAGCGTAAAGATGACTTACTAAAAGCCATGAAAGCTGAAGCTGAAAGCGAAGGATATGATTTATTCCTAGTTATTGCTACTAACGTATTAGACAGCAATTCTGAAGCTATTATTTACGGTGAACCAAAAGATGCTCTGGAAAAAGCATTTAACCAAAAGGTTTCTGATGATACTATCGCCTTACCAGGTGTTGTATCAAGAAAGAAACAAGTGGTTCCACCAATGACTGACGTTTTAGATTAATAATTTAAAATTAGCAGTTTAAAAGAGCGCATTGCAATAATGTGCTCTTTTATTTTTAAATAAATTAGTATGTATATTGTAGGAGTCTATTATGAATAAAATATTAAGGAATTTGGCTACTTCCAAGACAATGGATTTATTAGGGATAGCCATTATATTTTTCACTGCTTTAATGTCAGGTTATTTATTTGAAACATTAAATGATGTTACATCATGGGGAAGATGGGCAGTGTTTATTCCTTTTGGATTTATTAGTGCCATTGACGCATGTATGTCTATTATGTCTACTAGATTAGTGGGAAGATTTAGCAATCTAGGAAACTGGGTAGGAGTACCTGAAATAATTTTAGGATGTATTATTGATTTTCTATTAGGAAATCATGGTGCTATATTAACTTATCCCATAAGTTTTGTAATTCAGATTTGGGCAATCAAAACTTGGACAAGATCAGATAAATTTAAAAAGTCAAATTTATTAGATACTAAAAATGGTAAGTATATTATTAGCTTATTAGTAACTTTAGCCATTATTTTTAGTTTCATAATTAATTATATTGGATATGAACATATAACTTCTTCTAATATGACATTATATGTTCTAACTAGTTTAGTTTTTGGTATTTCTTTAATCGCAAATATAATGAATGCTGTAAAAATCTCCACACAATGGAAATTTTGGCTTCTATACGACTTTATTCAATTAGCTAAGGCAATTAGTCAATTGAATTTTGCAAACGTAGGAAAGTACATTTATTACATTATTATGGCATTGGCCGGTAACGCATATTGGAAATAATTCTTCATAGAAAATAAAGCTAATGATTTGCATTATTTCTATATATCGTTATTATTGTATATATATCGTACACGATATATCTGTTATAGATATTTTATGATAATGCAAAGGAGCTGTTATAAATGAAAAAATACAGTGAAGAAGAATTGAGAAGTAAATTAACTGATGAACAATATGAAGTTACTCAAAACGCTGGTACTGAAATGCCATTTTCAAATAAGTATGATAGTTTCTTTGAAGATGGACTTTATGTAGATATTGTTTCTGGTGAACCATTATTTACATCTAAGGATAAATATAATTCAGGATGTGGTTGGCCTGCATTCACTAAACCAATCGACCAAAGTAGTATTAAAAGTAATTTAGATACATCACACGGAATGGTAAGAAACGAAGTTAGAAGTAGTGAAGCTAACTCTCATTTAGGTCACGTATTTCCTGATGGACCTCAAGATAAGGGTGGATTAAGATACTGCATTAATTCAGCATCATTACGTTTCATTCCGGTAGATAAGTTAGAAGAAGAAGGATACGGACAATACGTATCAGAATTTAAATAAGGAGGAATAGATAATATGAGTAAAGATACAGCTATTTTTGCAGGTGGATGTTTCTGGTGCATGGTAGAACCATTCGATCAACAACCAGGTATTGAAAGCGTAATTTCTGGATATACAGGTGGTCACGTTGCTAACCCAACATACGAACAAGTATGCAGCCATACAACTGGTCATACAGAAGCCGTAGAAATTACTTTTGATCCAGATATTATTTCATACAAAGATTTAGTTGAAATTTATTGGAGACAAACAGATCCTACTGATGCTTCTGGTCAATTCCAAGACCGTGGTGACAGTTATCGTCCTGTTATCTTCGTTAATAGCGAAGAACAAAGAAAGATTGCTGAACAATCTAAGAAGGAATTAGCTGAAAGTGGTATGTTTGATGAACCTATCGTAACTACCATTGAAGATGCTAAGCCATTCTACCCAGCTGAAGACTATCATCAAGACTTCTATAAGAAGAATCCTTTACGTGCACAAATTGAAGAATTAGGTGGACGTCAACAATTTAAGGATACTAAATGGGCTAAATAGTCTAATAAAAATCATGAAAATTAAATAATATGTATTTTCTGGGAGATGTGAATTTGATATTCATTTCTCCCAGTTTTTTTATTTATTAAATAAGTCCCATAAGTTAGAGGATTCTAACCTATGGGACTTAGTTTATCTAGCTAATATCGCTAGTAAATTATTATTAAAATCTGTAATGACGGTAGTAATGTCTATGGTAAGTATATGGTCTGTGGTAGTAGTGATATCTTGGAGTATACTTACGAGCATAGTGTCTTCTAATTGCATGGTGAACTGCTCCTGCAATAACAGCATCCCTTACATAGTGATGAGTGTAACTTCTTCTGTAATTGCTTCTGTTACCATCATAACTGTTGCCATAACTGCGATGATCATTAAATGAAGGTGCATCTGCAGGGGTAGGAACAGTAACACTATTATCTATTTTTGAGGTTCCATCAGAGTAATTGAAAGAAATTCCTGGTTGTACGTTAAAAATGTATACATTGAAATTCAATGAACCATCTGTAGATAAAGCTTGTAGATGAACACCACGAGCCATTAATTCAGAACCACGGAAAACAGGAACTACTTGGAAAATAACCTTTTTACCATCACGTAGAGCGTTTCTTACTTTGCTTTCATAAATGGTTTGTAATTTTTGATTACTAAAGGCAGTTTGTGTAAATAAATTCTTTAAATTATTTTGATCTCCAGATTGAAGACTAGGATTATATTTACCACTAACACTAATGCCTTTAGATAAACTATAAGCAATTTCGTGACCACGGTTTATTATGGCATCGCGGTTAACAAATTTTTGATGCCAACCAGTGGGTTGCACAGTTTGTTCAGTTCTTAAACTATCATTAGCAACGTTTCTAGATTCTAGGTAAGCTGTGTTACCAGCTGATGTTCTATTAAGACTATCTAAGTTTGCGTAAACAACATGATTGTACTTCCAATCAGATGCTTTTAGATTGGAATGGTTACCATTTACGTTAATAACAGCTGATGTGTTATTTTTATAATTTAATTTAGACAAGTCTTTGCTACTATCGTTAACATGTTTAGAAGACTTCTTTTCATTCTTCTTTTCATGTTTAGTAGTATCATGATGTGATGATTGTGAAGAAGTAACAATAGTGGAAGCAGATGATGAACTATTGCTTGATGATGATTGATCATTATCCGATGAACAACCAGCTAAAGTAATGGACATCAAAACTGCAGCTGAAATTAATAGTTTTGAATGTTTCAAAATGGTTCCTCCTGTTAAATATGGATTATATTATGTTAAAATATCAGTCATTATCAAAACTTATTGAAAAGGATGTTTACATTGGCATTAAGGAAAACACATATTGCTACATCTGAAGCAATTTTACTAGGATGTGCAATCGCAATACATCAACCATTACCTGCTATTGTTACTGAAGCAGTAGGGGTATGGCTTGGATGCCAACTGCCAGACATTGATCAAAAACAAACTAGAGTAAACAAAAGAGGTGGCTTATTTACTAGAATCCTCACGTTGTGGGGACATCGTACTTGGTCACATAGTATTTGGATTCCAATTATGTTATTGATCTGTGCTTTATATTTATCTAGTTTATCTTTTTCACATGGTATCTCGGTTAATGGTACATATGTAATGGAATATTTATATTATTCTATAGTATTAGGATATTTCTTACATGAAGTAGAGGACTCTTTTTCGATAGAAGGAATCCGTTGGTTTTATCCATTAGGAGACACCAGAATTGTTAGAAAAAAAGGATTATTAAAATATAAAGTTGGCGGTACCAAAGAACAAATTATTTTGATAGTGGCCACACTTTTGATTATAACAGAAATTATATGGATTGGTTATTTGTACATATAAAATAAACCCCGTGATTTAGACTAATCACGGGGTTTTTATTATTAATTAGGAAGCACTTTTATTTTGTCTTAAATTATCAACAAATTCTTTACTTGGAGTAACAAATTTAGTTCTTTGACTATCATAAATTACCAAACCAGGTTTAGCACCATTAGGTTTTCTTACATGTTTTACTTTTACGTAATCTACAGGAACTGTTGCCGAATCACGAGCTTTAGAGAAGTATGCAGCTAACATTGCAGCTGTTTCAATAGTCTTATCGTCCGGATCAAAATCTTTAATAATTACATGAGAGCCATGAATCTTTTGAGTATGCAACCAAGTGTCTCGTTTGTCGGCATCTCTCATGGTTAATTTATCATTTTGTAGGTTATTTTTTCCTACTAAGATTTTCACTCCATCATCAGTGTAAAATGCTTCTGGCTTACTAATCTTACTACGTTTATTTTTGTTGCTGTTAGAACGTTTGTTATGATGCTTTAAATATCCTTCATTTTTGAATTCTGTCTTAATATCATCTAAATCAGATGGTTCAGCCATTTCAATTTGAGATAGGATATTTTCAAAATAATCAATTTCTGCATGAGTATTCTTTAATTGTTCATTTACATAGATAACAGCATTCTTAGCTTTTTGATAACGCTTGAAGTATTTTTGCGCGTTTTCAGAAGGTGATATTTGATTGGAAAGAGATATTTTAATTGGATTACCGTTATCATAGAAGTTTGGTAATTCTATGCTCTTCATTCCTTTTTCAATCTTGTATAAATAAGTAGTAAGAATTTCACCTTTGATACGGTATTCATCAGCGTGTTTGGTATTTTCAAGAGTTTTGTTAAGCTTTTTAAGCTTCTTTTTATTTTTCTTTAATTCGTTTTTAGCAACTTTGATTAAAGTGCCACCTTGTTCACGAACACGATCTTTTCTAGCTTTAGTTTCGTAATAGGTGTCTAGTAATTCTCCTAAGGTATCAAAACGTTGTGATTCATAATCTTCTTTATCAAAAGGATGAACTGTAAATAAAGAGGATGATTTGTTTTCTAATAGAGAAGGTACTGGATTATCAAAGTAACTGAAGAAATCTTTGAAATTATTCTTAGTACTATCATCTTTATGAAGAGTTTGTGCTAAAAATAGTGAAGTATCTTTACCTAATCCTTGAATTCTATGTCTTAATTCAGCAGCCAATACCTCTTGATTAGGAAATTCCTTAACTAATGAATTAATTTTATCCATGTTTAATTCAGAACTAAATGGATTTACCATATCTTGCTTAGGTGGAGTAATATAGGTATCTCCAGGTAAAATAGTACGGTAACGGTTCTTATCGGAACCGATTCTCTTAATGGCATCCACAATGCGCATATCATCCTGAGTATCAACTAGAATAATGTTACTATGACGTGCCATAATTTCTACGACTAACATCATTTCTTTCAAATCACCAATTTCATTACGAGTAGTGAAATGAAGAACCATTACACGGTCATTATCAATTTGAGATACTTTTTTTAATACTGATCCACTTAAGTGCTTTCTTAGTGTCATTGTGAAATTAGTTGGAGTATGTGGATTTACATAAGGAATCCTACTAATTTGTACTCTTGCATAATTAGGATTAGCAGAGACTAAAATAGGGTAGTTTTCATGATTAGAACGAACTGTTATTATCATTTCATTATCATATGGTTGATTGATTCGAGAAACTCTACCGCCAGATACTAATGCGTTTAACTCTTTTACCATTGCATGTGTAAATGAGCCATCAAATGACATGTAATCATCTCTCTTTCCGTTAAAGTGTATTACCATTAGTATAACTGATGCAGTAGGTATTTAGCAAAAATATTATAGTTCCTATACTAATAATGTATATTAATGTTATAATTTTAATTATAATATTTGTTTTATTTAGAACAAAAAGGGTGAAAATAATGAAAATAGCAATCGTTACAGATAGTACTTCTTATTTATCAAAAGAAGAACAAGAAAAGTACGGAATTCATATTGTACATATGCCTGTCATGATTGACGGAAAAAGTTATGAAGAAGGCGTCAACATTTCTACAGATGAATTCTATGAAAAATTGAAGAATTCACAATCATTTCCTAGTACATCTCAACCACCAATGGGACAAATGATTAATTTATATAATTCATTGGCAGAAGATGGTTATGACGCTGTTATTAGTATTCATTTAGCAAGTACTATTTCAGGATTCTATAATTCATTGGTTGCATTAGCTCCAACTATCGAAAATATTAAAGTTATTCCATATAATTCTAAGATTACTGTTAAGTTAATGGGTAACTTAGTAATTGAAGCTGCTAAATTAGCTAAGAAAACTGATAATGTAGATGAAATCATTAGTAAATTAGATGAAATTAGAAAAACCATTGATGAAGTCTTTGTAGTAGATGATTTGCAAAACTTGGTACGTGGTGGAAGATTATCTAATGCATCAGCTTTTCTAGGAAGTTTATTAAAAATCAAACCTTTACTAACTTTTGATAATGACAGTAATGAAATTGTAGCTTTTGAAAAAGTTCGTTCCAGAAAGAAAGCTTTAAAACGAGCTGAATCATTATTCAAAGATGCAGTAAATAATGCTGATTATCCATTAAAGGCTATTATTATTAATGCTAATGATCCAGAAGCGGGACATAATTGGAAGGAAAGCATTCAACAAATGTATCCTGACATGAACATAGAAGAAAGTTATTTTGGTCCGGTTATTGGAACACATCTTGGTAACAAGGCTTTAGCACTTGGTTGGATGATTGATACAGAAAAAGAAGACTAGTTTATACTGGCCTTCTTTTTTATTATTAAAATTAGATTAGAAAACTATTGCATTTTCTAATAATTAGTTTTATACTCAATATCAATTTATAAAGATACGGGGTGTTGTTTATGAAATACGGAATTATTGGAGCTGGAGCAATGGGGTACAGATATGGTATCTTATTGCAAGAAAATGCAGGTGTACAAGTAGATTTTATCGAAACTTGGAAACCAAATATTGAAAAGGTTAGAGAGCAAGGTGGAGTTTACGTATCACGTGATCATGAAAACAAGCATTTAGTGCCAATTAATATCTTTTATCCGGAAGAATATAAAGGACATCCTGATGTTTGGATTATCTTTAAAAAGCAAATGCAACTTAAAGAAGAGATGAAACGCGATAGTGAAGCTGGAATTTTTCATGATGATCAATATGTCTTTTCTGCAATGAATGGAATGGGGCATTTTGAAGTGATTGAAAAATACTTCGACAAAGATAAAATCGTTTGTGGAACTGCAATGATTGCTACTGTTTTAAATGGACCTGGAGATGTAGATTTTATGGGTCCAGTGAATAGTGAAGTTATGCATTTAGCACCATACAATAATAAAAAGCCCGATGAAACAGTTAAAGCACTTTTCGATGATTTAAAAGCTGCTAAGTTGGGGCCTGTTGTATCAAATAATTGGGTTAATATGTGTATGACTAAGGTTGTCTTTAATGCTGTGGTTAATACATTATGTACAATGTTTGAAGTGCAAATGGGACAATTTATTCAATATCCAAAAGCCCCAGAAATGGCACGACAATTATTTAATGAATCATTTGACGCTTGTGAACGAGCTGGTATTTATATGGATGAAACTAGAGATGAACAAGTACAATCAGTAATTGATACTTGTCATACATTAAAATATCATTATCCTTCAATGTATCAAGATTTCTCTAAGGGTAGAGATACAGAAGTAGATTACATCAACGGATACATCGCAAAATTAGGTAGGGAACATGACTATATTTGTCGTACTCATGAATTTGTTGTAAATCAAGTCCATTTAGTTGAACAAATGAGACAATTTAAATAAGTACTCCGGTAATATAATTGTGTTGTAAATATAAAAATGATAGTATTAACTTGTAACAAAAAGTTTGGGAGTAGGACTTTATGCGTAAAGTGCAAACGGAACGGAATGTGAACGTTTGACGAAAACTACGGTTGCGATATATTGTCCGCATTCGCCACAAGATCTTTATAATATTATCAACATTTATAAATTATTTAGTGGCAGCTCCATGGGGAGATGTCTGAATGGATGTATCAAAAATATTTAAATGGCCAAAAATCAAGATAAGTGATGCAACAACGATTGCTATCTTAATGGCTATGAGTTATGTATTAAGTAGGATAGGCATACATACACCTACGATGGTATTTACTTTTGGTTTTGTAGCAACAGCAGTACTTGGTGCCATGTATGGACCTTTACTTGCTGGATTAATTGCTGGTATAACTGATTTAATAATTACCTTTACTACTGGTACTATGTATATTCCAGGTTTTACGCTGTCTGCAATTTTGGGAGCGTTTATATATGGAATGTTCTTGTATAAAAATGAGAAATTTAGTTTGGTGAGAGTTATTATCTCGCAGCTAGTGATCGCAGTATTAGTTAATACTTTGCTAAATACATTGTGGTTAACAATATTTCTACACTTTGATTGGAAGCTGATTATAGCATCTAGAATAATTAAACAAATAGTTGGTACACCAATTCAAATTGTAATTTTGATTTTTATATTGGGAAATCCAGTTATGCAAAGATTGATTCATGATAAATGGAAATAATTTAATATAATAATTCAAGATTGTGATTAATTAATCATAATCTTTTTATTTACAGGAGTGATTATATGAGTAGTATATATGATTTTAAATTAACCGAAATGAATGGACAAACAATCGATTTTAGCAAGCTTAAAAACCGAGTAATTTTAATTGTTAATACCGCAAGTAAGTGTGGCTTAGCTGGTCAAATGAAAGATTTACAATACTTATTCGAAAAATACCAAAATGATGGTTTAGTGATCATTGGAGTGCCATCTAATCAATTCCATATGGAACTTAAATCTAATGAAAAAACTAGCGAATATTGCCAATTGCATTATGGAGTAACATTTCCAATGGCTCAACAAGCTAAAGTAAATGGTAAAGATGAATTACCATTATTTACTTATTTAAAAGATGCATCTGGTAAAGGAAGAATTAAATTTAATTACACAAAATTCTTAATTAATCGTTATGGTGAATTTGTAAAAAGATATTCTCCATTAAAGAATCCACGTAAATTTGAACAAGATATCATAAATGAATTAAATCATTAATTATAAATGAAGTGTCTGTTATCAAAACGGACACTTTTTTATTTTATAAATATTAAATAGGGAGCAGTGCAAAATGCTAGAAGTGTTTGCAGTACTTTTAAAAATATCTACTTTACATAATATATATTATACGAAGTAGATAGTTTCGGTGAATATGATGAATGATTGACGATGATAATTTTAAATCTGTTGATCCAGTAACAACTAAATCTTTAATTTTGTTATTTAAAGAAATGTTTGATACTTAGTTTTTGTAAATATAAAAAATTATTCCTAATTTTTTACCAAAGTAATTAAAAATAAATGGATTACTAATCTTTTCATCTAGGTATAAAAAATCTATTTTGATTTCATATAATACATTCTAAATTTAATACATTCTAAATTGTGATAATTGCTATGAGTAATTACATAACTAAAAATTTTATTATTGGACTGAATGAATCATATGTTAATACAAAAATTTTGCGGATTATTGTTACTAATCTTCGCAATAATGTTTTTCTTTGTTAATAATAATTATAAAAATATTATTATGATTGTTTTAATTTTCATTTTTGCTATTGATTTTAGAAATAAACGTATTTGTACGAAAACTAACAAATAATTTTTAAAACATTTTAATGGATGATTGATAAATTAAAAATCTCTCAACCATCCATTTTTTATTTTTATCACAATAATTAATAAGATTTAATGCGTTTGTGAGAGTTCTTAAACGTATAATCATTCACATAAATAACGAACGTGTTTTTATACAGCGCCTTAAAACAGTAAAAATTGCCTTTCAATGCTTATATGATAAGGGTTTAAGCGATTTAAAAAATAACTAAAATAACTTTTTTGATTAATTTGAGCCTCAATCAAGCATATTTTGCTATGTATTTTGATGAAAAAATTAAGCAAAATAAAAAATCCCCCATGTCCGCCCTATTATTTTAATAATTATTAAAGCACATATAAAAAGGATTCTTCACTACAATGTAGCAAAAAATCCTTTTATTCTTATTATTCAATTTTAATAGGCTTAAATTTAACTTTTGCTCCCACTTCTTGAGAACTATTAGCATGGTCTATATCGACATTTAATTGCTTAAATGGGAATGTAGCTTGCATAGTAGTTTGAGTGGTAGGTGCATAATTGATCGAATCAATTAATTTATTGATATCAAGCTTGTTAGTGTAGAATTTAACTAATTCCTTTATCCAGTTGATACCAGTAGCCTGACTGATAAATACAGTTTCAGTCAATCTTAATGGACGTATTCCTACATATTCTGATTGGCCATTTTTCTTCTTATTAAATAGTATTTGTACCAATCCAATCCAGTTGGACTTTTTAATATGAGATTGAGATAATTTAATGTTATTTTCCAGTGATTCTTTATCTAGAATGTATGGAGCCTCATAGGTAGTAACATAATCTAAATTGCTCTTATTATTGCTTATAAGCTTTTCAGTACCTATGAAGTAACTGTCAGTTTTAGTAACAAAAAAGTTTAATGCATAAGTAACATCTTTAGGCAAAATTACTCCAGTTTCTTGATCAGGTGGTAAAACTTGTACATTCAAATTAGTGTATTTCTTTAATTGTTTCAATAAGAAATGACGATTACCAGGTATAAATACTCTTACTGGTTTTTCTAATTCAATAATGTTTAAAATTGCACCTAATTGAATAGGTTCAATGTACTGCTTATCACTAATTTGTGGACTTAATGATAAGGCGTTAGGATTATTATTCATTACAATGGTTCTATATCCAATTTTATGCAATTGAATTAGCATTTCTGCAGTATAAAAATCTGCTGCGGTATTTGGCCCTAATTTATTACCACCTCTACCAATTACTAACGCAGTTTTATCGGATTCCTTCGTGGATTCGTTTTCTTTTTCATAACTGCTATAGAAGGATTTAATGCCTTGATCAAATTCTCCGGCAGATGGTTCAATTGCTTTATAAGTAGGATATTCATTTTGGTCATGGAATAACTTACGGACCTTTTCAATAGGTTGATTCCAGGTTTCGGCCATCATACTATCTCCAAACCCATAATTATGTGCAGTTTCAATAGTGTGTAGTTCCATAGGATGATTAATAATTAATTCTTCTACTTCTAGTAAAGCTTTTAGTTTATAGAAATAAAATTTATTAATTTTGGATAATTCTTCTAGTTCATCAATTTCGTAACCTCTACGAAGAGCTTCTATTAGCACTAAAAGACGATTGGATTTTGGATGAATCAACTGACTGATCAATTCATCAGAACTAATCTCATGCATACTTGGAAGAACATCACGAGGTGAAAATTGTGAACTTCTTAATGCCTTTAATAAAGCTTCTTCCACAGTTCTACCAACACCTATAGTAGAGCCGACAGACTTCATTTTAGTATTTAAATGTTGATCTGCTTCTGGAATATTATCAAATGGCCATACTGGCATTTTTACTACTATATGGTCCAATGTAGGTTCAATAATAGGAGTTAAGTGGTGATACTTATGGTTTAATTTAATTTCTGAGAATGAATTACCTAATAATAAATTAGTACATACATAAACTATTGGATAACCAGTAGAACGTGCTGCTAAAGCAGAACTTCCACCAATAAGTGGAGTTATTTTAGTAACATAATAATTATTTTCGCTAGTAGTATCTAAAGCAAATTGTATATGACATACTCCCACCACATTTAAAGCATCCATTATTTTAAAAGTTGCAGTTCTTAGTTTTTGGTATTCAATATCGTTTAGTGTTTGGACAGGTGTAATTACCATAGAATCCCCTGAATGGACCCCTACAGCATCGATATTTTCCAATCCACTAATTAAAATTTTGGTGTTAGTTTGGTCTCTTACTCCCACCATTTCAACTTGTTTGTAACCTACGATACTTTTTTCTATAACGCATACGCCATCATCTTGTAAGAAGTTGTTTTCTAAACAATCTGATAAGTCTTCGGCATTATTACAAATATATCTTTCGGTACCTTCACGATTGCGTTGATTAATTTGTTTAACAATAACTGGGAACCCAATTTCTCTAACCACTTCGAAAGCTTCAGATTCTGTTTTGATAATTTTGGAAGGTACGGATGGTTCATTAACATGGTTTAAAGTACTCTTCATACGATCCGGATTATTCAAGACATTTAAGGATTCCTTAGATATTCCTAAAACACGAATATTTAATTCCGATAAAATTCCCTGATTTTGTAGTTCTTGAGTAACATGAATAGCTCTCAAACCACCAATAATTGGAATAATAGCATCTGGTTTAACTTCTTTGATAATTTCTAGTACGTTCTTTACATTGATTTCTTTAATAAAAACATCATTGCCTTGTGATTCAGACATAGTTAAGGAAAATGGATTGTTATCCATAACCATTACTCTAATATTATGTTTCTTTAAAGCAATCATCATCTGGAATGCTGCAGCATCTAATTCGGTTTCGCTACCAATTTTAGACGGTCCACTACCCAGAATTAGTACCTTCTTAATACTTTCATCTATCATTTAGTTATCTCCTTTGCGAGCTAACGTTTTCTAAGAATTCTTCAAATAAATCCGCTGATTCTTGTGGTCCAGGTCCACCGTCTGGTGAAAATTGAACAGAAAATGCCGGATAATCACGGTGACGAATTCCTTGAACAGTTCCATTTACTACATCTACATAGGTAATTAATAATTGGTCATGGATAATAGATTTAGGATCTACCGCATAACCTTCACTTTGGGATGCATAAATGATTTGGTTAGTTATTATTTGTCTAATTGGATGATTACTACCATGATGTTCTACTGGTAGTTTGTAAACATTAGCTCCGTTAGCTAAAGCAAATAATTCGTGGCCTAATCCCATAGAGAACATAGGAATTTCTTTTTGTACGTCGCGAATCATTTCTAACACTGATTCTGGTAAATCTCTTGGTGAACCAGGTCCTGTAGATAACACAACTCCATCAGGATCTAGGTCAAAAATAGACTGACTAGTAGTATCCCAAGGCATAACAATGACATTACAGTCTAAGTCAGCTAACTTACGTAATATCCCATATTTTAAGCCGAAATCGATTAAAACAATGTTGTATCCGTCACCAGTATTTGGAAATGGTGCTTTAGTAGAAACTTGTTTTACTTGTTGGTTAGTTAGTACAGTTGCATGTAATTGATCAAAAGCATGTTCATCATCTACATCCACGATACTTGCTTTCATTGATTTATTACGATTTAAGCGACGAGTTAATTCACGTGTATCAATTCCATATATACCTGGGATGTTATGTTGCTTCAAAAATAAATCTAAGTTTAGATTACCCAATCTATTAGTAGAAATATTGGAAAACTCTTTAACTACTACCCCTTTGGCATTGGTGACAATAGCTTCAAAGCTTTTATGGTTAATACCAGTATTACCTATAGATGGTTGTGTAAATACAATAATTTGATTATGGTAAATTTGATTTGTTATGACTTCTTGATAGCCTAACATATTGGAATTTACAATAATTTCACCAGTTGTGGTTGATTCAGCACCAAAACTTTTTCCTTTATATGAAGTTCCATCTTCTAATATTAAATATCGTGTTGTCATAACAACTCTCCTTAAATAGTTATTTAAGAGTTACTTTTCTTCAATTTCAACAGAATCTTGTTCGTCAATTTCGTTTACTTGAACTCGAATGTCTTCTTGTTTAGATGTAGGAATATTCTTACCCACAAAGTCAGCTCTAATAGGTAATTCACGGTGTCCACGATCTACTAATACAGCTAAACGTGTATTGTTAGGACGACCTAATTCAGTTAATGCTGATAATGCCGCATTAATGGTTCTACCAGTATATAAAACATCATCTATTAAAATGACATTTTTATTCATAAGTGAAATGTTTTGGTCAGTTACTACATCAGGTTCATCTTGAGTATGAGTTATGTCATCACGGTATTTAGTAACATCGATTCCTACTACCGGAACGTTTTTGTTTTCAAGTTTTTCTAGACGATTGGCAATTCTTTTAGCAAGGTAGAAACCCCTTGTTTTAATTCCTACTAAAACTAGATTATTTACACCCTTATTTTTTTCAATAATTTCATAAGTAATTCTAGTTAAAGCTCTTTGCATTGCCATTTTGTCAACTACTACTTTGGACATGTAAAATCCTCCTAATGAATATTTGCTTTGTTTCTTAACTTTTGAATTGTTTCTTGGAAAATTTCTGGAACTGGTCTTTCAAATACCAACTGCTCTTTAGTTCTAGGATGTATAAATCCTAATTTTTTAGCATGTAAGAATTGACCATTTCCATGAATAGTCTTCTTAGGACCATATAATGGATCACCTGCTAGAGGGTGTCCAATGTATTTCATGTGTACTCGAATTTGATGTGTTCTACCTGTTTCCAATACACATGAAACCAATGTATATTCTCCATATCTTTCAAGAACTTTAAAATGAGTTACAGCATGTTTTCCGTCTTCAATTACTGCCTGCTTTTTTCTATCCTTTTTAGATCTACCAATAGGAGCATTAATAGTACCAGTGTTTTCTTTAATATTACCGTGTACTAACGCTACATACTCTCTAATGTTAGATTTAGCTTTTAATTGTTTGGATAATGATTCATGTGCCATGTTGTTTTTAGCAACCATCAATAAACCAGAGGTATCTTTATCAATTCTATGAACAATACCTGGACGATAGGTTCCGTTTATATTAGACAATGGACAGTGATAAAGTAGCGCATTAACCAAGGTATGATTAGGATGACCAGGAGATGGATGAACTACCATTCCTTGTGGTTTGTTAACCACAATTACATCATCATCTTCGTATACGATATCTAAATCAATATTTTCGGGACAAAGATCAATAGTTTCAGGTTCTGGAATTTGAACAACTATCTCATCATCTGTTTTGGTTGAATATTTAGGTTTCTTGTTTTCGCCGTTAACAGTTATTAAGTGTTGTTCAATTAAATCTTTTACTCTAGAACGACTTAAATCACTAATATAGTCCGAAACTACTTTATCAAGTCGTTTACCTTGACTTTTATCTGTTACTTTAAAAGTTTTTGTATCTTTAATTTAAATCACCATCTTTAAATATTGCAATAAATAATAGGATAATACCAAATGTAATGCACATATCAGCAAAATTAAATACTGGGAAATTGATAAAATCAGTTTGAAACATATCTACTACATATCCGTCTAATAGACGATTGATAAAGTTACCAATAATACCACCCAATAATATAGTCATGCTAACTAGGTATAGTTTTTTTCCTTTGGATTGAATCATAAAATAAACCACCGCAATAATAGCTATAATAGTTATTATTGAAAATAGCCATTGTTGACCCGCAAGAATGCTCCAGGCAGCTCCGTCATTACGTAAGTTAGTAATAGAAAGAATACCAGGGATGAGTTCATGACTAGATTCCAAAGATACATTACTTGATATCCAAATTTTTATAGCTTGGTCGCAACCTACTAATACTAGGATGCTAAAAATTATATAAATAATTGGCATTTTTTATTCTCCTAAAATAACCCGGTTATAGTACCGTCGTTTTGAATATCCATATCTAATGCTGCTGGATGAGTTGGTAAACCAGGCATAGTTAATACCTTTCCAGTTAATACTACGATGAATCCTGCCCCTAATTTAGGTTGTAATTCACGTACATTAATAGTGAAGTCCTTAGGAGCTCCTAGTTGTTTTGCATCATCTGTAAATGAATATTGTGTTTTTGCGATACAGATTGGTAATTTATCCCAACCTCGTTTCTTAAGTTCAGTTAATTGTTTCTTAGCTTTAGAACTTAATACTACATCTTTACCACCATAGATTTTCTTAACTACTGAATTTAACTTAACCATGAAATCATCTTCATCATTGTATAGAGGGATGAATGGATCATCATTATCACATGCTTTTACCAATTCATTAGCTAATTCTGTAGCACCGGCTCCACCATTTTCCCAAACAGTGGTAGTGTATGACTTCACGCCTTGTTCAGAAATGAAATCAGTTAATGCATTAATTTCTTCTTCAGTGTCACTAGTGAATTTGTTAATAGCAACTACTACTGGTTTGCCATATTGTTTCATATTTTTAATATGACGGCCCAAGTTAGGTGCACCTTTTAGTAGCGCTTCTACATTTTCTTCATCTAAATTATCCTTAGCAACTCCACCATTTAATTTAAGCGCTCTAACAGTGGCTACCACTACAATTGCATCAGGACGTTTGCCTAGTGCTTTAGAAGTAATGTCTAAGAACTTTTCTCCTCCTAAATCAGCACCAAATCCTGCTTCAGTTATTGCATAATCAGAATAGTTTATAGCTGCTTTAGTAGCTAAAATACTGTTGCATCCATGGGCAATATTAGCAAATGGTCCACCATGAACAAATGCAGGAGTATGTTCTAGGGTTTGAACTAAGTTAGGTTTAATAGCGTCTTTCAATAGTAATGCAAGAGCACCAGTAACTTTCAAATCTCCTACAGTAACTGGTTCTCTATCATAGTTATAACCAATTATGATTTTGCTTAAACGTTGTTTTAAGTCGTCTAAATTATTACTTAGACATAAAATAGCCATAATTTCACTAGCTACAGTGATATCAAAACCATCTTCACGAGGAACTCCTGAAGTACGGCCACCTAAACCAACAATAACATGTCTTAATTCACGGTCATTAATATCAACTACTCGTTTCCAAGTAACAGTACGAGGATCAATATTAAGTTCATTTCCATGATGAATGTGGTTATCGATAAGAGCAGATAATGTGTCATGTGCTTCAGTGATAGCTGGAAAGTCACCAGTGAAGAATAAATTAATATCTTCCATTGGTGCAACTTGTGCGTATCCACCACCAGTTGCTCCACCCTTGATACCCATTACAGGTCCTAAGGAAGGTTCTCTTAATGCAATAGCACATGATTTGTTAATGCGCTTAAATGCGTCGCCCAGTCCGATAGTCAAGGTAGTTTTTCCTTCACCGGCAGCAGTAGGATTAATAGAAGTAACTAGGATTAGTTTTCCGTTTTTTTCACCAGAAAAAGGAAGGTTTATTTTGGCTTTGTATTTTCCATAAGGTTCTAATTGGTCTTCGTTAATGCCTAGTTGGGCTGCTATTTCATTTATATTTTGTAATTGAGCTGATTGTGATATTTCAATATCTGTTTTCATATAGTTATCGTCTCCCTATTGATGGTTAAGAATGTTGTCTAATTCGATGATGGAATTAGCAGGTAATAGTAATTGATAAGTTTTGTTATTAATTACTATGGTAGCACGATGCTTAGTAAAATTAACAGACTTAATTTCATTGATGTTTACTTTGATCCAGTTAGGATTCATAACTTTACTAATGGTTAATTCATCGTTTTCAATGGTTATTTTTCTAAAGATTATTTGGAAAATAGCAAATAATAGAAAAACTAAAAAGAAGAAAATAGTAATCCATTGAATAACAGTGACTTCCAGCCAAAAAATAATGGCTAAAAATAGTAAAGCAAAAGTCCAACTCCATGTAATTACACTATATAGTGGTTCCGGTTGGTATAAAAAAGTTCTTTTTTGAGTTATCATTAAGAAAAACCTTCCTTTGGAGAATTTATATTATGTTTAAATTATACACTGATGCGGCCACAATGAACAAATCTGGTAAAAGTTCTTGTGGAATTTTAATTGTTCATGACAAAGAGCAATATCAACATAAAATTAAATTAGAATCATTGGATAATCATCATGCAGAATTTGAAGCATGTCTACAAGGCTTTCGTATACTATCTAAGTTTGCTACTAAAGATGATATAGTTTTGTATTACACTGATAGCAAGATTGTTTATGATAGTTTACAAAAGCAATATGCCAAGCATTATCAAGAATATGTTGATTTAATTATGAATGAACAACAAAAGTTTCAATTGGTTATGAATAATTGGATTTCTGATACAAAAAATGAAGGCGCTCATAATCTTGCGATTCAAGGCCTTCATAAATTTTATTAATTATTATTTAGTTTTATATAGTTAACAATTGGTTTTCTATATTCTTCTAAGTTGGATACATTATGATTTAGACTCAAATTAGCTAAAATCTTTCCAACTAATGGTCCTGTAGTTAATCCTGAAGATCCTAGTCCACCACCGACTAGGATATTTTTGTATCCAGGAACTACACCAAAGAATGGGCCATAGTCATTAGTATAACCTCTAGTCCCAGTTTTTACTCGAATTAGATTATCTACACTAATGTTATTTACTAGTGATTTGGCACTATTTAGTAAACTGTCTGTTATGTCATCGTCAATTGATAAATCAAAGCCTTTATCATCTTCATGACTAGCTCCGATAATTAATCTGGATTTGCCTACGGGGATGAAATCTGATTCACCTTCAGGCATTAATACAGGCATGTTTTGGTCTGAATTAGCTACTTGATTGATTGCCAATTCGATTAATTGACCCTTTTGTGCTCTAGTATCAACAGTTAAAGGTAAAGATTCTAAGACCTTTTTAGTCCATGCTCCTGTAGCCAAAATAATCTTATCAAATTGATATGATTTATCATTAACAAGGATATTGCCATCATCATTTAACTTAGCGTAATCATTAATAATAGATAAGTTAATCTTTTTAGCAATATTTTTTAAGTGGTTGGTATATTTGGCACCATCTAATCTTGCCCCACCTGACACATAAACACCAGGTAAAGAATGATCCAGAATAGGAATATATTCCTTCACTTCATTTGGAGTTAATTTGATCACATCACCAATAGTTTCTGTTTGAGATGTACGCTTTAAAGCTAAATCATATAACTCTTGTAATTTATCGGGATTATCTCTGGTGATGATAGTACCACATTGATTGTAAATATCTTCAGGCATATTTGTATCCATTGCAATTTGTTTTAACAATGTTGCACCATCTTGTGCTAAGTTATACCATTTTTTATTTCTACGTTTTGATAACCATGGTGAAATGATACCAGCAGCAGCTTTAGTAGCTTGTCCATTTCCATCATCAAACATGGTTACTTCAATGTTTTCAGCATCGGAATCTTGACTTAAGTAATATGCCGCTGTGGAACCGATGATTCCACCACCAATAATAGCTATTTTTTTAGTCAAATTTGACATCCTTTATTTTCTAATCTTTCTTCCCCAGAATTGGAAGTAATCGGTTCTTAAATAACCGTTATATAATTTTCTGGTTTTAGTTGCTGATTGACCATAGAATTTTTCAAACTCTAAGTCACTAGTTAAAAAGTACTTTGACCAACTAGTCATAGGTTTAAATACTTTACCTAGGCCCTTGTATAATTTTCTAACGGTTGCCTTATCATCCAAACGTTCACCATAAGGAGGATTAGAAACTACAACTCCGTTAATTTTATCAGTCTTAAAGTCTAGAACTGATAATTGCTTGAATTTAATATCATGTAGTAGGCCTACTTCTTGAGCATTAACTTTAGCAATATCAATCATATTACCATCAACATCAGAAGCCATAATGTCTACTTCTTTATCATAATCAGCCTTTTCATCAGCTTCATTTCTTACTTCTTCAGAAATCTTCTTATCTAACCAGTCCCATTTTTCACATGCAAAGTCACGATTGAAACCAGGAGCAATATTTCTAGCAATTAATGCAGCTTCAATTGGAATAGTTCCTGAACCACACATAGGATCTAGAAATGGCATATCAGGATACCAATTAGTTAATAAAATTAATGCAGCAGCCATATTTTCCTTAATAGGAGCAGGACCTTTAGCTACACGATAACCACGTTTAAATAAACTTTCACCAGTAGTATCTAGTGTAACCATAACTTTATTTTTGTTTATTCTAGTTTCTAATTGATATAGTTGTCCGGTTTCAGGTAGACGGGTTCTTCTGTGGTAAGTTTCATTTAGTTTATTTACTACCGCTTTTTTAGCAATAGCTTGAACATCAGGAACACTGTGTAAGACAGAATTATGAGATCTACCTTTCATAGGAAATTGTGCATCCATAGGAAGTAATTCGTCCCAAGGCAAACTTTTTACATTTTGGAATAATTCTTCAAATGTTTTTGCAGTGAATTCACCTACAATTATTTCAACTCTATCGGCGGTACGTAACCATAAATTAGTATTAATAATATCTTTTATAGTTCCATAGAAGATAACACGTCCGTTTTGAACCTGTACTTCATAGCCTAAATCTCTTAATTCTTTTCCGACAAGTGCTTCTATACCAGCAGCACAAGTTGCCATTAATTTAAATTTTTTCATTTAATTCATCCTTTTTAAGAATATAAAAAAAGGGAGGAAGAAAACTTCCACCCTTGCCTGAATGGTGTACATTCCTGTAAGCCATGTTTTGTGCTTTCTGATTAAGTCAGGCCTTAACAAGAAAGTAGTAATCATCTATCTGAGAAATAAAATTTCTCCCCCACACTTGGTTCAATTTCCGTGTGTGAAGCTCCCCTACCAAAGTTTGGGTTTCCCGCTCGCGGGGTTTACCGCGTTCCACCATTACCGTTTCCGATAATGTATCGTTACTGTGGCACTTTCAGGAGTATTAAAGCATAGTAAAACCTTAGCTCGTTTCTCCGCCATAACTACCATAAGGTAGTCCCCCGGCTTATTTTTTCACCGAGCACGAACACTACAAGCATCGCAGCTTGTGCGAGAGTGGACTTTCCTCAGCCAACATAAGCTGGCCGCGATTACTCAAAATATACACCGTTTATAACAGTTTATTAATATCTATCAACGCTGCTTGGACCCTCAGTAGTACCAAATACACGTTGTTCCAAATTGGAAACTCGTTTTAGTAGTTCATTTTCAACATCATTGTTGGAAGAGTTACCACTAAAAGATTCGTGATTTGAGGACTCAGTATTATCATCGTTGAAATATCCGGATGGACGAATAGATGGTTCATCAGAACTAGGTTGAACGCCTTGGCTCTTTAGTCTCTTAATTTCCATCTTTAATTGACTGTTTTCATTAGATAATCTACTAATGTTATCTTCAAATTCTTGATAGTCTTTAATAATTCCATCCAAGAAAGTATCAACTTCACTTGGATCGTACCCTCTCATCTTTTGCGTAAATGCTTTTTCTAAGATGTCTTTAGGGGTAAATTGAATATTGTTCATCATTCACACCTCAAATCATAAATAATCACGAACAAATATTATTTTAACAGAAATTTATATAAATTCAAATCATTCTTGAAAATTATCTAAATTATTTTGATATTCGTTAGCTGCTTCTTGTAATTCATCAAAATCAATTAACCTATATTCATAGTCATGATTTTCTGCGTATAGCTTAATTCTTTCATAATCATACTTGGTTTTTCCAGGATTATCAGCATCATATATTAATAAAGCCTTATCAGTATGGGTTAACATAAATTCTTGATATGCCCTTAACTGCATTGGAGATTTATAAGGTTCATTAGATACACTAGCAGTAAAATCTACGGAAGATTTTCTTTTTGACAGATTCAATTGATTATCTTCATTCCATTGATTACCAAATTCTTTAAAAGGAAGCATCATAGATGTTTGAAATTCATCAGGAAAATCTTCTTTTAAACTGTTTGCTACATCAATGGTCCATTGTTCCACTCCCAATTGACCACCAGTTATAATCCAGTCACAACCATCGATAATAGATTGTTCTAAGTTAGTTTTAATTACATTCTTTATCACGATTTCTTTGGGATCATCTTTTTTAAAAATACCTAACTCATAACTTCTATAACCAGTCACCCAAAGTCTGGACATAATAATATCTCTCCTTATTATTAACTTTTTATCACTAATGGTATAATATCATTAATATACTTATGACAATAATATATTATTTTGAAAGGTGGTTTAAATGGCTATTCGTTATCCAAATGGGAAACGGTTTAACGGAAACACTAGACACACTAATCAACCTTCTAAAAACAAATACATAAAGCCAGTATTACATGGTGGACGTGGAATGACTTTAGAAGATGAGTTAAATGAAAGTAACGAGTACTATTTAAGTCAAGGTACGGCAGTGATTCATAAGAAACCTACTCCAATACAGATAGTAAAAGTAGATTATCCTAGAAGAAGCGCTGCCGTTATAAAAGAAGCTTATTTTAGACGAGCTTCCACTACAGACTATAATGGTGTCTACAAAGGAAAATACATTGATTTTGATGCCAAAGAAACCAAAAATAAAACTTCCTTTCCATTAGCTAACTTTCATAAGCATCAGGTTGAGCATATGCGTGTTTGTGAGAAAAATGGTGGCATATGTTTCGCTATGATAAAATTCGTATCTACCGATGAATTGTTCCTATTAAAGGCTTCTGATTTATTTTACTATTGGGATAATCAATTTAAAGGTGGCAGAAAGTCTATAAAAAAGGATATAATTGAGAAACTTGGATACAAAATTGATTATTCATTAAATCCACTTATACCTTATTTAGATGCTGTGGATAAATTAATTTAGACCGCAAAGGAGAATAAAAATGTCTCAGAATAATCCAAATCAGGACAGTCGTGTCCAAAGAAATCAGAAAAAGTATAAGTCAAGAAGCGCAGCTAAGATTATTAAAAATGTAATCTTGGGTGGCTTTGGACTTATTTCATTATTTATAATTTTGGGAGCAATAGTATTTAGTATATATGCTTCTAACGCTCCTGAAATTTCATATCAATCTTTAGCAAGTGATAACTCTACTAAGATTTATGATAATTCTAATCACGTTATTTCACGTTTAGGAATTCAAGATCGTGATTATGTGAAATCTAATGATATTCCCAACCAGTTAAAGGCAGCGGTTGTATCAATTGAAGATCGTAGATTTTACAAACATCATGGTGTTGATCCAATTAGAATTATGGGTGCTTCCCTTTCTAACGTAACTTCAGGTTCATTGAACTTACAAGGTGGTTCTACACTAACTCAACAATTAGTTAAGTTGTCAGTATTCTCTACTGCAGCTTCTGATAGAACTATGAAACGTAAAGCTCAAGAAGCTTGGTTAGCTTTAAAGGTTGAAAGAACCTATTCTAAGCAACAAATCCTAGAATTCTATATAAATAAGGTTTACATGGGTAACAATGTATATGGGATGCAAACAGCTTCCGAATACTACTTTGGAAAACCATTAAATGAAATTTCATTGGCACAAACAGCTATGCTAGCCGGTATGCCACAATCACCAAGTTACTATAATCCATATGTATATCCTAAGTTTGCTAAGCAACGTCGTGATGAAGTATTAAGATCAATGGTTAAGGCAGGAGTTATTTCACAAAGTCAAGCCAATGATGCAATTAATACAAGCATTACTACTGGATTAAAGAAGAGTCATAAGGATAACAGTTTAAATTCTGTAAAAGAAAAATATGTAGATTCTTATCTAAAACAAGTTATTCAAGAATTGAAATCTAAGGGTTACAACACTCAATCTGGTCTAAAGGTATACACTAACTTAGATTTATCTGCTCAAAAGAAATTATACAGTCTAGCTAACAACGACCCTTCTGTTGGATTCCCAAACAGCAGTATGCAAGTTGGTGCTACATTAGTTGATCCAAAGACTGGTGCTGTTAATGCTATGATTGGTAGCCGTAAAACCGATGTTCAATTTGGTTTAAACCGTGCGGTTCAAACTGATAGATCAAGTGGTTCTACTTCTAAGCCATTAATGGATTATGGTCCAGCTATTGAATATCTAAACTACCCTACTTATCAACAAGTTCACGATACTCCATATACTTATGCCGGAACTAACGTATCATTAAGAGATTTCGATAACCGTTATCAAGGAACTATTTCAATGCATAAAGCATTAGTTGAATCTAGAAATATTCCAGCTATCAGAACTCTTCAAAATGTTGGAATTAATCAAGCTACAAACTTCTTAAGTTCATTAGGTATGAACTTTAGTAATCAATTATCATTGCAAAATGGTATTGGTTTATACATTTCTACTGAACAAGAAGCAGCTGCATATTCAGCATTTGCTAACCAAGGTGTTTACCATAAACCATACTTAATTAGCAGAATTGATACTCCAGATGGCGTATCTCATGATTTCTCATCTGATGGTCAAAGAGCTATGAGCCCTGCTACAGCATTCATGATGACATCAATGCTAAAAGGTGTTGTAGACATGCCAGATGGTTCTGGTACTGCTGCTCATATACCTGGCCTTCCTCAAGCTGGTAAGACAGGTACTACTCAATATCCTGACGGTGTATATAAAGGTTACTTACCTGCTTATGCCGCAATGGATTCATGGTTTACTGGATATACTCCAAATTATTCACTATCTGTTTGGACTGGTTATGATCACCCATATGAAACTGGAAATTATATCACTGCTCAACAAACAGAAATTGCCCAACGAATATACAAGTATGAAATGCAATATCTATCACAAAATGTATCTCATGATGATTGGACAAAACCAAGTAATGTAACTATGGTTAAGGCTAATGGATTGAATGAATACTACAAGGATGGTCATTCAGATATTCAACCTGATAAAACCACTGGCTTCAAAGGTGCTTCATTAAGCAGCATATTGAATAATAACAATAACCAAAAGAAGACAGACACTAACAATAATAAAGAAAATCAAGACAAGGATTCAAAGAAAGATAAAGACGATGCTAGCAAGTCATCATCTGGATCTGGAAACAACCCAGATGATAAAAGCAGTTCACAAAGCAGTAGCTCTAGTCAAAGTAGTTCTAGCAGCAGTAGTCAACAATCTTCATCATCATCCAGTCACTGATTAAACTAAAAGAGCGATTAACTTTTTAAGTTAATCGCTCTTTTTTATTTATCAATTTTAAATAATGGAATATCAGTCTTAGGACTATTATTTGAAGAATTATTCTGTTGACCAGATGGTTTAAATTTATCTTCACGATTACGGCGGTTTCTTTCAACATCCGCTGGAGTTTTAATATTGGCTTTTTCCCAATTAATCAAAATTCTATCAATGTATTTTAGACTATATACTTGATTTAGTACTGATTCACGCAAAGCTAATTCAATCATCTTAGGCTTGTAATTATCTTCTTCTAGCCACTGATTAATAGTTTCAATTTCAATAGGAGAAAGTGGTCTACCAAATTCAGATTCAATTTGGTTAAATACCCCTTTTCTATCTGATTCAGTCATAGTGTCTTTACTATTAGGCTTAACGTTAATTTCATAATCAGAATTGTCACTTTGATGAGATAATTCTGACAACTTATCATACATTAGTGAGAAATCATAAACATCAAATGATTGACCGTTTCTATCATTTAATGTTTTTATTCGCATTAATTTCTTTTGAATTAATTCATGCAATACTTGGTATGCTTTATTCTGTGAAAAACCTGTGCTTTCTGTTATTTCATTGATATCTGGGAAATAATTACCCATATCCATGTTTCTTTTGATTTGTAGGTAAATAATCAATTGATTACTAGACATGCCTATTTTAGGGTAATTTTTTAGCAAATAATTAGGTATAGAGGTTTGACCAGTTTGAAGTAACGTCTTTGCAAATTTATCCATTATATCCTCTCCTAATTTTAAATATTAGCAATAAAACGAACAATTTTTCCAGTCTTAAAATCAACTATGGCGTAATTTAATTCATTTTGTGATCCAAAGTAACTAACTGACCAGGCAGCTTTTCCATTATAAATGGTTGGTGCTACACCTATCAATTTACTAATCTTATATTTTTGGTTAGTTATTTGTTCTGCTTGTTCGGCGCTAATAGCACTTTTGGTGCTTTGCACTACAATGTTTCCTGTTTTCTTTTCAATAATGGCATAAACCTTGTTATTGTTTTTATCGGAACCCTTAATGGTGTAATAAGTACGGTTAAGATCAGACATATAGAAATGATCCACTTTTTTAATGCCTACTTTACGTTCTGCTAAAGAAATAGCTTGATGTTTAGCATTAGATATAGGCTGACGTGCCCATAATAATAACCCTATAAATATTACGAATAATATTATGGCCAAAATTATTACCCATTTAACTACTTTTTTATAGTTAATTTTTTTAAAGAAATTTAAAATCATGATTTCACCTCACTATAATTTTTTAAATGTATCAATAATTTCTCTTTTATTCATAGAAGTTGGCTTAATATGATTTGGAATCAACTCAAATAAGTTATTGCCATAAGGTCCATCTACTATTTCTTTATCTCGTAGATATATAATCCCTTTTCCGTTAGATAATGAAATTATATTTTTAATAGCTTCCTTAATGTTTATGATACCTAAAGGAATGGATAATCCATCGTTAGGATTTCCATATTCTTTATTAATTAAATCATATTCAGCTTGTAAATAAATATTATCAAATTCGTTTATAGATAGTGAATCAATTATTAAAATATTTATAAATTTATGTTTTTCTTTAAGTTCTTCTAATAACTCATTATCACCTATCACGATGTTATTTCTAGATGAAATGAATTTTTTGACCACTTTACTATTATTTCGGTTAAGTTCCTGGCTTAAAATAACGGTATTTTCGTTAACTGAAGAATCTTTTAACTTACGAGATATCTCATTAATTCTAGATTGTGATTCAGCTAATATAAACACATTACCGGAATTATATTGCATTAATTTTTCTATAGGCATAGGAATTTGTAATGATTCGTCTAAGATTAACTTAAATTTATCATTTAAATTGGTTTCATCTTCAAATTTAATCATTCTAGTATTCTTACGTTTCAATTCTAATTGGTCATAGAAAAATTGTGATCTCTTAGATGAATATACGGAAGAATCTAAAAAGATTATCTTATTAAAGACACTGTATATATCATTAGACAATATATTCTTATTTCGAATCATACCACCCTTAAACATTGCATTTTGTATATCTTTATCTTCATTTAAGAATAATGCAAAAACGGTTGGATCCTTATGTTTTACTAAACTATTAATCCGTAAAATATTACTTTCTATAAAGGTCATATATTCATTGATTTTATCAAAGAATGCGTACAATATACCTTTATCCTCTCCACTAAAGTGATTCATTTTACGTTTTAAACTATCGATTAAGTCTAAACAGGTTTGTTGATTTCTGCCCAATGACTTAAATAATGATGATTTACTATTAATAAATTTAGCAAACCGTTGATCGTCTATATTTAATGTATAGCCGTTAGCTACTTTAATTAAATTCTTTTTAGCATAAAAATTGTTAACTAAGCCGTCTTTTATGTTTTCAATTTGATCACTAGATTTATTTATTATATTTTCTAGTTTCTTAACTAATGCTTTTTTAGCTTTAGAATGCTGGAATATATCATAAATATTTCTATTATGAGTTTGATATAACATGTTAACGATATGGTTAACTACAATACGGTTCTCGCTCAAACTAAAATTAACGCGGTGATAATTTAATGCGTGTTTAGCTAATTGACGAGAATCCTTAATTACTAAGAATGAATTATTAGTGCTTAATTCTTTAGCATGGGTTAATAAATAATTGTGTGACACTAATACAATGTTTGCAGTATTAAAATCATTAGATAGTCGTTTAATATAGTATCCATGATTTTGTTCGTCACTTACTACATTTAAGAAGTAATTTTGATTATTATCTTTTTTAAGTCTTAATTCGTTAATATCCCCTGTTTTAGTGAAAGTAAGCCAAACTAAAATTTTACATTTTAAAAATTGAGTATTTTTAGATGAACTTTGTACTTTTAAGGTATTAGCAAATTTATCTAAATCAATGTAGTCAGATATAGAATGCAATACAATGCATTTTAATTTGGTATTATTAATTTTATTTAATTTATTAATTTGTGTGATTATAGATGAATCACCATTATAGTCTTCATCAGCGGCTATTATTATCTTTTGATTAGACTTCAATAGATAACTTAATGGGAATAAATACCCAAAGTCATAATTAAATTCATCATTTTCTTCTATCAATAATTTATTGCTGACTTTTTTACTGTGATAATTTCCATAAATGGAATTCATTAACTTATTTTCAGTTAAAGTAAAATCTACTATACCACTAAACATTTTTTGCTTTTTCCGCTTATTATTAGGATATTTAGGCATCTCTATGGGTTCATCTTGACGGTATTTAATCTTTCTTACTTGTAGTCCTCGAATATTCTTTATTTTAGGATTATCAACGTCTTTTTTGAGATTAAATGCACGTTTGAACATATCTATGGTATTCATAGGTAATGATGGATTAATATCTAATATTTGTTTAACGGTGGCTTTAGGCAAATTTTCTAGTTGATGTAGTAGGATAATTAAAATCTTGGCAGTGGCTAGAGCATCACTGCTAGATGAGTGGGGATGCTTATGAATTATATTCAAGCTTTTACTTAAATCAGTTAATTTATAACTGGATTCTGTTGGCAACAAAAGTTGACTAAGCGTAACAGTATCAATCGCTTTATTAGTTAAAAGTTTATGATTAGAACGTTCTAGTTCTAAGTTAATAAATGGAAAATCGAAATTAACATTATGTGCAACAAAAACTGTATTCTTTAATAAATTATAAATTTGATCAGCTACTTCTGAAAAAGTTGGAGAGTCCTCCACTGTTTTATTAGAAATACCTGTCAATTTAGTAATTTCATTTGGAATGTCCATTTCTGGATTAATAAATGAATTAAATGAACCAATTATTTTATTATTTTGCACAAATGTACAACTAAACTGAATAATACGATTATTTCCATTTGATTGACTACTTCCAGTAGTTTCAATATCAACTACTGAAAAGACGGTATTGCTCATAATTATATCCACCAATCTTCTTAGAAAATACTTACCCTTATCATACTACATTTTGGTTTCTCATATCTATTAATTTTATAAACAGTATTAATAATACAAGAGATATTTTTATTATAGTGAATTTATGATAATATTAAAATCAAGAGAAAGTGAGCGATAATATTGACAAATGTAGCTATAGGGCATAGTCATGCCAAAATAATTTTAATGGGAGAACATAGTGTGGTTTATGGTCAACCAGCTATTGCCCTACCAATCTCAAAAATTGACTTAAATGTAACTATTAAGGAAAGAGAATCAGGCATTTATATTAATAGTAAATATTATATTGGGAATATAAATGGATTACCAAATGACTTATTAGGAATTAAAAACTTAATCGATAGTATTTTGGAAAAATTGTCTAAAGAAGATGCGTCTTTTGAAATGACTATCGAAAGTAGCATACCTTCTGAACGTGGAATGGGATCATCAGCTGCCACTTCAGTTGCTATCGTTAAAGCTTTATATAATTTCTTTAACGTCACTTTAACTAAGCCTGTATTGTTAAAATTAAGTAATATTGAAGAAACTATCACTCATGGAAATCCATCAGGACTTGATACAGCCACTGCTGGATCAGACAACCCAGTATGGTTTATACGTAATAAAGTTTTACATGAAATAGATTTTAACTTGGATGCTGTATTGGTAATAGCTGATTCAGGTATTAAAGGTAGAACTGATATTGCTATTAACTATGTAAAGCAACAATTAGCAAATAATAAATCTGCAACTAAAAAGTCTATTAAACATATTGGTCAACTAGTAACTAAAGCAAGACAAGATATTGAAAATAACAATCCTGAAGAATTAGGATATTTAATGTCAGAAAACCAGAAAGAACTAAAGAATCTACGAGTAAGTAATTCTAAAATTGATGAATTGGTTGAAATTGCTAATAAAAATGGTTCATTAGGTACTAAGTTAACTGGTAGTGGCCTTGGAGGATGTGTAATTGCCCTAGCTAAAAACTTAACTGATGCTGAAGCAATTGTTAGCGCATTAACCAAAGCTGGTGCACTAGAAACTTGGATTCAACCTTTTAAGAGTACAGGAGGAAAAAATGATTAATCATGGTAAAAAAATTACCGCTAGAGCGCATACAAACATTGCACTAGTTAAGTATTGGGGTAAAGAAAACGAAAGCCTTATTATACCTAAAAACAGCAGTTTATCTTTAACATTAGACGAATTTTACACTGATACTAGTGTTGTTTTTAACGGTGATTTGCATGAAGATGAATTTACTATTAATAATCATTCAGTAAATGACGATAGATTAGTTGATTTTATGAATGTAGTTAGAAAAAAAGCAAACATTTCAGAATTTGCACAAGTTCAATCAACTAATCATGTTCCTACTTCTGCTGGTTTAGCTTCATCTGCTTCCGCCTATGCTGCATTAGCGGCTGCTGCAAGTAAAGCAGCTGGATTGAATTTAAATGATAAAGAATTATCTAAATTAGCTAGACGTGGTTCAGGTTCAGCTACTAGATCTATATTCGGTGGTTTTGCTGCTTGGAATAAAGGAAATGACGATGATTCATCATATGGCTACAGCATTCAAGATCCTGTAAAAATGGATATTAAAATGATTGCTATAATACTTAATGGTTCACCTAAGAAGATTAGTAGTAGAAAAGGAATGAAAATTTCTGTAGAAACCTCACCCTACTACGATAGTTGGATAAAACAAACCAATCATGATTTTTCTGTTGTAAAACAAGCCATTGAAGACAATGACTTTACTACTTTAGGAAAAACTGCTGAATTAAATGCCATGAGAATGCATTCACTAACATTAAGTTCTAACCCATCATATCTATACCTTAATGAAGATAGTTTGAGGGTTATAGAAATGGTTAAAGCATTAAGAGATAATGGTATCGAATGCTATTACACTATGGATGCTGGACCTAATGTTAAAATCATTTGTCAAAATAAAAACGTCAAAAATATTGTTAATAAACTGGAACAATATTTTGCATCAGATAAAATTAAGGTATCTGGGCCAGGAGAGAAAATTAAGTATTTGTAAGTTAGAAAGGACCTCGTATATATGATTTCAGTGAAAGCGCCAGGAAAATTATATATAGCTGGAGAATATGCTGTAGTAGAAAATGGAATTCCAGCAATTATTGTTGCTGTAGATCAATATATTACTGCAAATATTTGCGCAACTGATAAAGAATTAGGAATTATTAAATCTAAACAGTTTAATGACGATGAAATTGTTTGGAAAAGAAATGATCAAGGATTTATTACTACTTGTAATGATAATAGTTCATTTAATTATGTAATTTCTGCCATTAAGATGACTGATAAATACGCATTACTTTCAGGTAATGCTCCTAAGAATTTCGATATTAATATTGATGGTAGTTTGACTAATGGTAATGGTAAAAAGTATGGATTAGGTTCTTCAGCAGCTGTTACTGTCGCAACTGTAAAAGCAGTTGCTGCTCTATATGATTTAAAATTAAATTCTATGGAAATATTTAAACTATCTGCTTTATCTCACCTTGCTGTTCAAGGGAATGGATCCTTAGGTGATGTGGCATCAAGTAGTTTTGGTGGATGGATTGCTTTTAGTTCATTTGATAAGAAATGGGTAAAAATGCATGAAGATGACCTATTATTTTTAATGTCTAATAATTGGCCTGATTTGATGATAAAACCCCTTACCCCACCAGATAATTTAAGATTATTAATAGGATGGACAGGAACCCCTGCTTCTACTTCTAATTTATTAAAAAATGTTAAATATAATATTGATCAATCTAAATATAAAAACTTTTTATTAGAAAGCAGAGAATGCATTCATAATATGATTAAAGGATTCCAAAATCATAATTTAAACATCATAAAAAGTGGAATCGAAAAAAATAGAGAAATTATAAATAAACTTGCTCAATTTACTGGTATCGATATTGAAACTAGTAAATTAAAGAATCTTTGTGATATTGCATCACAATACGATGGTGCCGGAAAAACATCTGGTGCTGGCGGTGGCGATTGCGGAATCGTTATAATTGATTGCAAAAAATCAGTTGATGACCTAGAACAAGAATGGAAAAACAATGGAATTGAACCATTACATTTAAAAATTCATGTAGACAAATAAAGGAGTTACTATGATTAATAAACAATCACATAGAAAAGATGAACATGTTTCATTAGCCATCAAATTTTATAACGATAATAGTAATGCCGGCTTTGATCAAATAAGATTTATTCATCAAGGTGTTCCAGAAATTTCAGTTAGTGATGTTGATTATTCTACTTCATTTGACGGTATTAATATGAATGTCCCCTTTTACATAGAAGCAATGACTGGAGGAAGTTCATATACTAAAAAGTTAAACGAAAAATTAGCAAGAATTGCTAAAAAAACAGGACTAGCTATGGCAACTGGATCACAAAGCGTAGCTCTTAAAGATTCCAGCGAAAGTTCATCATTTGAAATTGTTAGAAATACAAATCCTGACGGTATTATTTTTTCTAACATAGGTTCTTCAGTTGATCCAACTAACGCTCAAAAGGCAATAGAAATGATGAATTCGGATGCTTTAGAGGTTCATATCAACACTCCTCAAGAACTTATTATGCCCGAAGGAGACCGTGATTTTTATTGGTTGGATAATATTAAGAATATTGTTAATGCAATTGATAAGCCGGTTATAGTTAAAGAAGTTGGTTTTGGTATGGCAAAAGAAACTATTGCTAAATTAACTGATATTGGCGTTAAAAACATTAATATTAGTGGTAATGGTGGAACTAACTTTGCTCGAATTGAAAATTATAGAAGAAAGCATCAAGAGCTTTCCTATCTTGATAATTGGGGACAAAGTACAGTGGAATCATTATTTGAAGCATACGCTTTTAGTGATGATGTAAATATTCTTGCCTCTGGTGGAATCAGAACTCCTTTAGATATTGTAAAATCATTAAGTTTAGGTGCTAAAGCAGTTGGAATGGCAGCCCCTATTCTATATTCACTCATTAAAAACGGCGAAGATGCGACCGTAGAAATGATTGAAGAATATAAAAATGGAATTAAAGTTATTATGACCATGCTTGGTGCACGTAATATATCAGATCTAAAAAAACAAAAATTAATCTTAAGTAGTGACTTGTTAGCATATTTGAAGCAACGAGGAATTACCTACTGATTTTTTAGGCAAGCGGTTTTTGCTTGCCTTTTTTCTTTTTATTATAAGTTAAAGTAACATCTTACTAATTCCATAAAATAAAAAGAACAAATAAAAAAGCCCTTTAAAAGGACTCGTTTTTTAATCAACTATAAATCTTAAACCTTTGGGAAAGAAGTTCTTTACTGTTCCATTAACTACTTTACCAAAAGCTATAGGTTGATCATTGCAAATTAATTGATACCAACCTTTAGGTAAGTTTTCGTCACATGGAATAGTGTCACCATGAACATAATTTTTCCAATCATCTAATGAAATGTTTAAAGTATTCACCACTTCATCTTCATGTAATGCTAAAGCTAAAGCATAACTAGGTTCAAATCTTTTCTTCTTAATCGTACCTAAATGTAAACCTGGACGCATAACTTTTAGCCCTTTTAACTCAGGTAAACTTTTATCAAACGCATAAAGTTGATCACCAAAAACAATAAGATGCTTAGGATCAAAATTAATTAAATTCTTTTCACGGAAATCTTCCCATATTTTTTTATCGTTAACCGATAAATTACTTTGTAAGTGTTTCTTTATTTTCTTTGGTTTTCCTGATGCATTACTAGTTAATTTAGAGATGAAATGTCCTTCACCTTTAAATTTGTTTGGAAACAATCTAACTGTATTGGCTACATCAGGATTACCGTCAGTCCATTCTGGGTGACCACTAGACATCCCATTGTACTTCTTTATAGGATCAATATCTAAATCATACTTTTGTGACATCCAATTGACAATTTGTTCATCTTCTTCAGGAGCAAATGTACATGTTGAATAAATAATTTTACCACCAGGTTTTAACATTTTAATAGCTTGTTGAATTATATCCTTTTGTCTAGCTGCACATTTACTTGGATATTCCTTATTCCAATAACTAATAGCATTAGGATTCTTACGGAACATCCCTTCACCTGAACATGGTGCATCAATCAAAATCTTATCAAAAAATCTAGGAAATGATTTCGCTAAATTATCTGGACTTTCATTTAAAATTACTGCATTTCTTATACCAAATCTTTCAACATTTTCTGCAAGAACTTTTGCACGTTTATGATCAATTTCATTGGTAACTAGTAATCCTTTATTTTGCATGTAACTGGCTACATGAGTAGTTTTTCCTCCAGGAGCAGCACATAAATCTAAAACTACATCCCCTGGTTGAACATCTGCCACTTCCCCTACGTACATAGCACTAGGTTCTTGTGAGTATATAGCACCACTTTGATGATTTACCGTTCTACCATTAACATCCCCGTAATAACCAAATTTACAGTATTCAATGGCATTCTTTTCATCTTCTTTAGGCATATTCTCTTTTAACGGATTAACTCTAAAGCCAGGATTAGTATCTTTATTTAGACTAGCAAAGAATGATTCAGCATCATCCTTCAATAATTTTTGGTATTTTTTCTTAAAATCAATTGGTAAATCCACTGTATTACTCCCTTTTAGTTATTGACTTAAATTTTTTAATTGGTTAACATAGTCATATTATACTTTTGATACGGAGGTGAAAAATCCGCATGGATAAAAAACTTATTGCTATTGACCTAGATGGAACTACATTAAACAATAATTCCGAAATTACAACCGAAACGGTTAATACTCTAAATAAGTTAATGGATTTAGGACATATTGTCAATATTGTAACTGGACGTCCACCACGTTTAGTTACGGATATATATAATGAAATTGGCCTTAATGATCCATTAATTAGTTTTAACGGTAGTTTAGGTTTTAACCCACTAGGTGAATGGTCTAAAGCATATGAATATAATATAGATAAAAGTATTGTCTTTGACATCTTAAAGCACAAAGATGAAATCGGCGTTAATTTGATGGCTGTTGAAGGAAAAGAACTATTCTTGGCTAATGAAGAAGCTAAAGATACAGTAGGCTTTTTCCCTACTCAACTAGAAGAACATCAAATTATCAATGAAGCTAATTTAACTAGCAATCCAGTTTGTTTAACACTACAAATTGAACCTTCTAAAATGAATGACTTTATGCAATATATTAAAGATAATTATGAAGATGAACTAGAAATTTCTCCTTGGGGTGGCAATGACTCTATCGTAGAACTAGCCACTAAGGATATTAGTAAGAAGACTGGTATTAAAGTACTATCTGATTACTATGAAATTGGCCGTAATAACATTCTTGCCTTTGGTGATGAATTCAACGACGAAAGTATGCTTAAATATGCGGGCTTAGGAGTAGCCATGAAGAATGGTCAACCTAAGATTAAAGCATTAGCTAATGATGTTACCGAATATAGCAATGATGAAAATGGTTTAGCTAAATACTTAAACCATTACTTCGATCTATAAAATATAAAGGCTATTAAAAAAGACTTGATTATAATTAATCAGGTCTTTTTTATTATCTAATCATTGGTTTTAGGACGAAAGGTTTGTGTACTTTTAACTGCTAACTTCCAACCTTCATAATAACTATTTCGCTTATCTTCACTCATTTGTGGGTAGAATTCATCGCGTTTAGTCTTTAATTGTTTTATTTCATCAATATCTTGCCAGAAACCTACCGCTAGACCAGACAAGTATGCAGCCCCTAAAGCAGTAGTTTCTGATATTGCTGGCTTTTCTATTGGAGTATTTAAGATATCAGATTGGAATTGCATCAAATAATCATTTTTAGCAGCTCCACCGTCTACTTTTAGACGAGTTAAATCTAATTCTGTATCTTCAATCATGATATTAACTACGTCTTTAGTTTGATATGCTAATGAATCCAGCGTAGCTTTAACCAAGTCTTCCTTAGTAGTACCTCTAGTAAGCCCAAAAATAGCTCCTCTGCTCTTTTGGTCCCAGTAAGGTGCTCCTAAACCTGTGAAAGCTGGAACGACGTATACGTCATGATTATCGCCAGATTTTTTAGCTAATGATTCTGTTTCTGAAGCATCATTAATTAAACGTAAGCCATCTCTTAACCATTGAATGGCAGAACCAGCTACAAAAACACTACCTTCTAGAGCGTAATTAACTTTACCATCAATTCCATAAGCAATGGTAGTTAATAAACCATGTTCGGACAAAATAGGTTCTTCTCCTGTATTCATCACAATAAAGGAACCTGTTCCATAAGTATTTTTGACATTTCCTGGCTCTAAGGCTAATTGACCAAATAATGCTGCTTGTTGATCACCAGCGATTCCAGATACAGGAATTTGTACTCCATAAAATGCGTATCCAGCTGTATATCCATAAATTTCTGATGAAGATTTAACTTCCGGCAATATCGCCTTAGGAATATCCAATATCTTTAGGATATCTTCATCCCACTCTAAAGTATGAATATTAAATAACATGGTACGACTAGCATTGGAATAATCAGTAGCATGTACATGTCCACCGGTTAATTTCCACAATAGCCAAGTATCAATGGTTCCAAATAAAATATCACCACTAGCGGCTTTCTCTCTACTACCTGGTACATGATCTAACAACCATTTAATCTTAGTAGCAGAAAAGTATGAATCAATCACCAATCCAGTCTTTTCATGGATCATCTTAGTATATCCAGCATTTTTTAAGTCATCTGCAATATCACTAGTTTGTTTAGATTGCCATACAATTGCGTTATGAATAGGTTCACCGGTGATACGATCCCACATAACAGCAGTTTCACGTTGGTTAGTAATTCCAATTCCTCTTATTTTGTATGGAGGTATTTTAGAATGAATTAATGATTCAGAAATAACTGATTGCACAGCATCCCAAATTTCATTGGCATCATGTTCAACCCATCCAGAATGAGGGAAAAATTGAGTAATTTCTTTTTGTGATTTACTTACCACTTCGCCTTGATGATTAAAAATCATTGCACGAACACTAGTTGTTCCCTCATCAATGGACATTATATATTGTTCGTTTTTCATTTTTAATTCCCCAAATTATTATTTTTCTTCACTCTTTAATTTACCTGCAACACTGTAACGGTTCTTTTGCATTTCATTTAAAACAATGTGTACATGTTCTGCAGGTGCTCCAGTATTTTTTACGATTGCGTCAGTAACATCTGCAACCAATCCTTTAAGTTGTTCTTCGGTTCTACCTTCAATTAAATCAATATGTACTAATGGCATAAAAATTCTCCTAATAGTTAATTTTATTTTGATTATACTTTAAATAACTATATAGTTCAATTTTTTAAATATTTAATGTACAATTATCAGTAACTTAACTACAGGAAGTGTTGTATTATGCGTAAATTTCCTAATTACTCTGAATGTACTAGTATTTTAGTAGGAAAAAATGCTTCTATTGATGGTTCCACCATGATAGGAAGAAATGAAGATTGTAAGGCAACTTGGCCTAAACATTTCATAGTGCATCCACATAAAGAATATAAAAAAGCACCTACTTTTGTATCTAAAGAAAATGGTTTCCAATTAGAATTGCCTACCACAAGATATAAATATACTGCTACTCCTGAATGGACTGATAAATTTGGTTTATTTGAAGAGGAAGGTATTAATGAAAAAGGCGTAGCAATGAGTGCTACCGAAAGTGCTTATTCCAATAACTATGTATTAGGATTTGATCCATTATTAAAAGATGGAATTAGTGAATCCTCTATGGTAACAGTGGTTTTACCATATGTAGATTCTGCTCGTGATGCTGTAAGTCGATTAGGTTCCATTGTAACTAAATATGGTGCTAGCGAAAGTAACGGTATTCTCTTCTCTGATAAAGACGAAGTATGGTACCTAGAAATTGGCTCTGGACATCATTGGGTTGCTATGAAGATTCCTGATGATAGTTACGCTGTAGTATCTAATCAATTATCTATTCAAAACATTGATTTTAATGATAAAGATAACTATATGTGGTCTGATGGGTTACAAGAATTTGTTAACCAATATCATTTAAATCCATCTGACAATAATGATTTTAACTTTAAACAAATTTTCGGTACTCATGACGTTTCAGATATGTACTACAATAATCCACGTGTTTGGTATGGACAACGCATGTTTAATCCAGAAATTCATCAAGAACCCGAAAGTTTTGACATGCCATTTACTAGAAAACCATCTCATTTAATTTCCTGCGCGGATGCCAAACAATTTTTAGCTTCTCATTATGATGGAACTCCATATGATCCTATTGGTAATGGAACTAAAGAACAACGTACTAAGTATCGTCCTATTAGTTTAGCTAAAGCCCAAGAATCACATGTATTACAAATTAGACCTAACCTTCCTAATGAAGTAGCCGGCATACACTGGTTATCTATGGGAGTTGCTGCACAAAGTGTATTTGTTCCATTCTTTGCAGGCATTACTGATACTCCTAAGGAATACAAAATTGGTGATTTAACTTATAATCCAGAATCAGCATACTGGATATTTAAATTAGTGGGTATTCTACTAGATGCTCATTACAACTACTTCACTGATGATGTCTCCAGTGTTCAAGAAAAATTAAATATTTCATTCCAACAAGCTATATTAGATGTAGATAAAAAAGCACCTGATTTTGACAGACATGAATTAAGCGAATTAGTAACTAAAAAGAGTTTAGAATGTGCTAACTTAGCCATGGATGAATATAAAAAATTAGCATATCAAATGATTGCTAAATCCACTGATTTCTCAAAATTGAATTATAATACTGATGCTAACTTATAATTAAATAAAAGCGCCCTTTCAACTAAATGAAGGAGCGCTTTTTTATGTATAAAAAAACAAGCAATAAAATTATTGCTTGTTTTAAATAGCCGTGTATTAACGACGACGTGATTCCTTAATACGTGCAGCCTTACCTTGACGATCACGTAGGTAGTATAGCTTAGCACGACGAACGGCACCACGACGAGTAACTTCTAGTTTAGCAACACGTGGTGAGTGTAGTGGGAAGATACGTTCCACACCAACACCTGAAGCAATCTTACGAACAGTGTAAGTTGCTTGGATACCAGTTCCGTGGCGTTTGATAACAACACCATCAAAAACTTGGATACGTTCGTTCTTACCTTCGATAACTTTAACAGAAACTCTAACGCTATCTCCGGCTCTGAATTCTGGAACATCACTCTTTAGTTGTTCCTTGTTAATCTTTTCGATTAATTTGTTTTGACGCATAAAATAAACATCCTTCCAACTAGCATTCATGTTTTAAAACGCCTAGGCGCAACAGCGGAATACCGTTTTATTTGGCTATTTAATAACCATATAAAATAATATCATAACCATTTTTTAATGTAAAGCTAAATTATGGTTCTTCTTCAATTTTAACTTCAGCTAATAGTTTCTTTTGTAAAGCCGTTAAATTATCATAATTGATAAGATCAGGTCTTCTTAAGAAAGTCTTACGCAAAGATTCTTTTTGCTTCCATTCAGCTATTTTTTGATGATTACCACTAGTTAATACTTCTGGCACTTTCATTCCTCTGAAATCTGCAGGACGTGTATATTGTGGATATTCTAATAAACCGGTAGAAAAAGAATCTCCAGGAGCAGATGAAGAATTACCTAAAACTTCTGGTAACAATCTAACTGTTGAATCAATCATAACCATAGCAGGCAATTCACCACCGGTTAATACAAAATCACCTAATGAATATTCATCTGTAACTAAAGTCTTTATTCTTTCATCGTAACCTTCGTAGTGACCACATATAAAAGTTAAATGTTCTTCTTTGGACAATTTTTCAGCTTCGTGCTGATCAAATGTTTTGCCAGCTGGGTCCATTAAAATTATTTTACCTTTAGGTAGACCTTCATCAGCAGCAACATCTTGCGTATGCTTAAGCGCATCAAAAATAGGTTGTGCTTGTAATAACATACCGGCTCCACCACCAAATGGATAGTCATCTACATTGTTATGTTTATTAGTGGTGTAATCACGAAAGTTGGTAATATTAATATCTAATAATCCCTTATCTTTTGCTTTACCTAGGATGGAATCTCCTAGAGGACCTGCAAACATATCAGGAAATAAACTTAGAATATCAATCTTCATCATCCAAACCTCCTGGAATATCAACGGTAACTATTTCATCATCTAAATTAACATCCAATATTACTGAATCGATTTTAGGTAACAATAAATCAGACTTATTATCTCTTTGCACTACCCATACATCGTTAGCACCAGGAGATAGTATTTCCTTTATAGTTCCTATATGTTCACCATTAGTATTTTGAACATTTAATCCGATAATTTGATGATAGTAATATTCACCAGGTTGTAAATCATCATCATCTTGTTGATCAGCTGAAATTTTAAGTTCTGATGGTTTTAAATACTCAACATCGTTAATAGTGGGCTTACCTTCAAAATGCAATAAAATAAAGTTTTTATGGCTTCTAACGCCATCAATCACAAGCTTTTCTTGCTTACCATTATTTAAAAATGCATAAACTTCGTTGCCTTTTTTAAATCTTTTTTCAGGAAAATCAGTAATAGACATTACTCTGACTTCTCCGCGGATACCTTGAGTATTTACGATTTTACCAATATTATAAAAATCCATTATATATTCCTCTTTATTGTATTAAAAAACCCTTAAACAAAACACCAAGGTTTCATTTAAGAGTTTTTACTTTTACCATCATCGATAATTAATCTAACACGCTTTTCACCAGAAATACGAGCACTATAAACAATCGTACGAATTGTTTGCGCTACGTGTCCCTTTTTACCAATTATTCTACCTACATCCGATGGATTGGTAGATAAATAATACTCATAAAAACGATCAGATTCACCATGATTAATGATAACATCCTCTGGATATTCCACCAGTGGTTTTACTATCTTTTTAATAAGCTCATCAAAATTAGTCATAATAATCTATCACTTATTTCTTTGAGTATTTAGCTTCGTGATATTTCTTCATAACACCAGCATCAGATAATAAGTTACGAACAGTATCTGATGGTTGAGCACCCTTGTTTAACCATTCGAAGATATCGTCTTCTTCAAGTTTAACAGTGCTTGGTTGAGTTAATGGGTTGTAAGTACCAACAGTTTGGATAAAACGACCATCACGAGGGCTACGTGAATCAGCAACTACCACACGGTAGAAAGGACGTTTCTTTGAACCCATTCTCTTCAAACGAATTTTAACAGACATTAATTAACACCTCCTGTATTTCCTTTAACGATATTAAATATACCAGTTATTTAGATGCTTGTAAAGTGTTTTTTCTTTACACCATTAATTTTTTTAATAAAATGCCCCTAATAACTCATCTTTAGCAGTTCCATCCATATATTTTTCATTATTTATAACAAATTTATGAACTCTTGCATAATCATTAAAGTCAATTTTACTATTTATTATATTATTTTTTGATAAATTTTTAGCTAATTGAACATCATTGGCAGACATTTTATCCATAAATGGAGAATCATCATAAATACTAAACCAATTATCCTTTAAAATAGCAATCGCTCTATTAATTCGATTATCTTGGTTAATTGCCATTTTTAGTATTTCTGGTTTGATCATTTAATCACCTACTTATGCTTTCCAAATATATTATTTTACCCACTGAATTATTAACTGATAGAGAATCGTCTAAATGTATTAGTATCCATAGAACATTTTTAATTCTTAAATTATTTAAAGTCGTCTCTCCCTTGCCATCAGTTAAAATTATATTCAAATTATTTCTCATTTGATTTTCTGCAATAAAGTTAAATACCGCTTGATATGAAGTTCCACCATTAGCAACACGATTATTTATTTCACTGTTTTTTGTTAATCGCTGTTTCTTTTGATCTTTTACTTCTGCATCAAAAGGATATAAATATATTTCCATATTATTCTTGTTAGATAATTCATAAATCCAAGCAGTCATTTTACTGAATTGTTCATTATTTATAGAACCAGAACTATCCAAGAATACGTTAATGGTTGTTTTATGAGCAGATATTTTTCCTGGTAATTCCATTCGATATGGTTGACGTCGATTAAATCTAGCAAATGAACTTTTAGTTTTATTGCTCAATCTTTTCGCCATCCCCACAATTTGTTTCAAACTTACTTTATGCAATGTATCACGTTTAACCTGTAATTCAACATCGTGAGACATAGTACCTCGATTATCATTATGGGTATTTTGCTTAGCCTTATTGATTAATTTAGAAAGATAATCTCTTTTATCAATGGCACTTCCGTCTTCATCACGTAGAAACTTATGATCATCTACTAACTTATACTCATCATTATCTAAGGGACCCTTACCATTTTTATCTTTGTCAGGCATAAATTTGCTAAGTAGCCTTAGATAATCTTTAGAATCTTTCTTCTTAGGTAATTCCAAATTCCAGTTAAACGATAACTTATCTAAAGTCCATGACTGCGAATATACGTGTGGGACATATTGATTAACAGAAATATCCATAGCAATATCTGCTAAGTTGTTAGGTTGCTTATAACGTAATGGATGCAACCAAATAATATGAATGCAAATATGCTGCAAAATATCTATTAAATCTTGTTGTGTTGCAATAAAATCTCTAATTTTAAAAGGATTCATCAATAATACCAATTGATTATTGAACCACTTTAAAGCTAGCACACTAGATATATTATTATCTATTTTTCGGTTTAAATTCACTAAAATATTTCCATATAATGAATCATGATTTAATAAATATAAAATTCCAGCTGACACTAAATTATCCATTTGTGTATCAGTTGCACCATTTTCATTACTATTAATTTCCTTGAGTTGTGCATTTATATCCATAAATCAATCACCTATAGTTTTTAAAAGCCAATTCGACTAATTTATCATATAACTTCTTTTGTTCGTCAGAAGACTCATATTTACTATATAACGAAGTAGCTATATGGGTCTTATTTATAAGATGTGATGCAGCTGCATATTTACCATCTTCACTTAAGCTTTCTACATACTGATATATACGATTTGCAGTTTCATCACTCACATGATCATCTACATTATCAATAAATTCAGAAATAACATCTAATTTAGTAGCTTCATCTACATCATGTAATTTTTGTAGAACCACAGATAAATCATCATTAGTTAAATCTTGTATCGTAATTTTATTATCAGGTTTTCTTAAATCATTTAAAAAACTAGTAGCAATTGTTCTCCCTATATTTCCTGAAATAACTTCTAACAATACTTGATCATTTACATCTTCTAAATTAGTAATGCTATTTAAAAATTTAGATACTCTTTCCCATGCACGAGGTGTGGGTTTTATATCATCTGGTCCCTTATATAAATAATCAGGATTGTTCTTAATGAAATCTACTACTTGAGCACTACAATCATTTTCGTTTGCCCATTTAATCCAGGAATCGACATCTACTTTCATATTAATTCTAACTGTTCTATCAGTAATGGCATCATCACTATCGTATACTGCGTAATTACTATCAGCAAAATCATCCATAGAGCTATCTGGATTTTCGGCTATGATTATAGAAACTTGTTCTGGAAGTTTTAGTGAATTTATTTGTCTTTGTAAAACTAGATTCATTAATTCACTTTGTACTTCCACAGTTCCTCGATTAAATTCATCTAGAAACCAAATTATTTTTTCATCTGGATAACGTTCTGCATGTTCAATAATTTGTATTAATGTATGTGAATAACCAAATTGTACGTCAGCTAACTTCCCATATTTTTGTGTTTGAATAAAAGAATCACTGGTCAATGGAGGAACTGGTATAGCTAAATCACCTTTTTCAGATAAACTTACAACAGTAGTAAAAAGCTTTGCGTTCTCTTGTCTAGCTAAATCTTGTACTAATGCAGTTTTACCTATACCTGCAATTCCAACTAAGTTAGCCACTGATCCACTTTTTTCGATTAATTTTACCGCTTGTAGAGCATCATCATATCCTAGTGCCATTATTTTCATCCCTCCTAAAAAAGACATAATCACCCAAGGTAATCATGTCTCTTAAATTAATTATTTACGTCTCTTACGTTTACGTTTATTTTTACCCATCTTTTTACTAATCTTACGACTCATACGTTTCATGGCCATTTGAGATAGCTTGCCACCAAGGCCGCCACCCATACCTGGCATGTTAGGCATAGAATCACCCATACCCATATTACTCATCATTTGTTCCATACCAGCCATGTTTCCGTTAGACATTTTATTCATCATGTCTTTCATTTGATTAAATTGCTTAATCATACGGTTAACTTCATGAATAGGACGTCCACTACCACGAGAAATACGACGACGTCTAGATGGATTCAATACATCTGGATTATTTCTTTCTTCATTAGTCATAGAATAGATAATTGCTTTAATGTGTTCTAAATCCTTAGGATCCATATTAACATTCTTTAAAGCAGGATTATTAGCCATTCCTGGAATCATCTTCATGATTTCATCCAATGGTCCCATTTTTTGAATTTGATTCAATTGATCAAGAAAATCTTCAAATCCAAATGTATTATTTTGCATCTTTTCAGTTAGCTTTTTGGCTTGCTTTTCATCGTAGTCTTTTTGAGTCTTTTCAATAAGAGATAAAATATCTCCCATTCCCAAGATACGAGATGCCATTCTATCTGGATGGAATACATCTAAGGCATCCATCTTTTCACCTTGACCAATAAATTTAATTGGCTTCTTAGTTACTTCTCTGATAGATAAAGCAGCACCACCACGAGTGTCACCATCTAACTTAGTTAATACAACACCAGTAATATCTAAAGCATCATTAAAACCTTCAGCAGTATTAACAGCATTTTGACCAGTCATTGCATCAACAACCAATAGAATTTCATCGGGATGAACTAAACTCTTAATATTCTTTAATTCATCCATTAATTTTTCATCAATTTGCAAACGTCCGGCAGTATCAATTAAGACGTAATCATTATGATTTTCTTTGGCTTGTTGCATCCCATTTTTTACAATTTCAACCGGGTCAACATCGGTACCTTGTTGAAATACTGGAACATCAATTTGGTCACCAACAGTTACTAATTGATCAATAGCGGCTGGACGGTAAACGTCAGCTGCAATTAATAATGGACGAGCATTATTTTCATTCTTTAATTTTAATGCCAATTTACCGGCAGTAGTAGTTTTACCAGCACCTTGTAAACCAGCCATCATAATAACAGTTGGAATTTTTTCAGATTTGTTCAATGGGACTGCTTCTTCACCCATTGTTTTAGTTAATTCTTCATCAACAATTTTGACAATTTGTTGAGCAGGATTTAAACCTTCTAAAACTTCTGCACCTTTTGAACGGGTTTGCACACGTTTTACAAAGTTTCTAACTACAGTAAAGTTAACGTCAGCTTCAAGTAATGCTAAACGGATTTCACGCATAGTTGATCTTAAATCAGCTTCTGAAACCTTTCCTTTTCCACGAAGATTACGCATTGCTTTTTGAAGACGCTCAGTTAGTCCTTCAAATGCCATTTATTTCACCACTTTCACTTTTCTTCGGTATTTTCTAATTCATCTACTAAATGATTTAGTTGTGCATCACTAGGGTAATGCTCATGTACGTAATTCCTAATTGCATCCGTTTGTTCATTTCGTTTAACGAAATCAGCATACAAATGTAATTGTGATTCATATTTTTCTAGAATTACTTCCGTACGTCTAATATTATCATATACTGCTTGTCGACTTACATCGAATTCTTCAGAAATCTCTCCTAATGAATAATCATCAGCATAGTATAACTGGATATAATTATCTTGCTTATCGGTAAGCAGTGGTCTATAAAATTCAAACAAAGAATTGATTCGATAGTTCTTTTCAATTTCCAATTAAAACAGTCCCTTCATTAGACTATTTAATTAGACCTTTAAATAATCCATATACAAAATCGTTAGCATCAAATTTTCTTAAATCAGTTACTTTTTCACCAAGTCCAACGTATTTAACTGGTAAATGTAATTCATTACGAATAGCTAAAACAATACCACCTTTAGCGGTACCATCTAATTTAGTTAAAACAATGCCAGAAACATCTGTTGTTTCTTTAAATAACTTAGCTTGGTTTAAAGCATTTTGTCCAGTAGTAGCATCCAATACTAATAATACTTCATGTGGAGCATCTGGAATTTCTCTAGTTAAAACTTTTTTCATTTTAGCTAGCTCATTCATTAAGTTAACTTTGTTTTGTAATCTACCAGCAGTATCCACGAATAAAACATCGTAATCTTCGTCTTTTGCTTTATGAACAGCTTCATAAACTACCGCAGATGGATCACTTTGTTCTTCTTTTTTAACAATGTCAACATTATCAGCTTTAGCCCATTCATCTAATTGTTGAATAGCTCCCGCTCTAAATGTATCTGCAGCTGCTAAAAGAACTTTTTTGCCTTGTTGTTTGTACATGTTAGCCATTTTACCAATGGTTGTAGTTTTACCTACACCATTAACACCAACAAATAAAATAACGCTAGGGCCTTTATCAGCTAGATTAATTTCAGTAGTTTCGTTATTACCATTTTCATCATAAATATCAATCATCTTTTTGATAATAACATTTTGTACATCGTCTTTATTTTTGGCATTTTGTAATTTAACTTCATCCCTCAATTGGTCTGTTAAATTAACTGCCATATCAAAGCCAACATCTGATTCAATCAATAAATCCTCTAAGTCTTCAAAGAAGTCTTCGTCAACACTTCTGAAATTAGCAAATAAACGATTTAATTTTTCACCGAAAGTACTTCTGGATTTTTCTAATCCTTTAGTAAACTTTTCTTGATTATCATCGTTTGATTCATCGGCAGTTTCAGTAGTTTCACCAGCCTCATCTTCATTAGATTCATCTTGGTCTACTGATTCTTCACTATTACTACCATCATTTTCAACGTGTTGTTCATTATCTTCAGATTCTTTATTTTCATCAGTAGCTGTTTCTTCTACTGATTTAGAAGCTGATTCTTGGTTTTCTTCAGTAGAAACATCTTTTTCATCATCATTAGTTACTTTTTCAGATGATTTGTTTTCTTCATCAGAAAGATTGGATTGTTGTTTCTCTTCGTTTTGCTTGTTCTTTTTCTTAAAGATATCAAATAATCCCATTTATTCATCCTCCGCTGAATTATACTTACTTAAATTTGCAGTAACTACCTTGGAAACACCAGTATCTTGCATAGTAACTCCGTATAATGTATCCGCATAGACCATAGTTTCTTTTCTATGTGTAATAACAATAAATTGAGTTCCATCATCTAGTTTAGTCATGTATCTAGCATAACGATCTACGTTTTCCGCATCCAAGGCAGATTCCGCTTCATCCAATATACTAAATGGTACTGGCTTAACTTTCAATACCGCAAATAATAATGCGATAGCAGTTAGAGCTTTTTCTCCTCCAGATAATAATGACATATGTCTATATTTTTTACCAGGAGGTTGTGCCATAATTTCAATTCCAGTAGTTAATAAATCATCAGGGTTAGTTAATAATAGTTTAGCTTTACCACCACCGAAAATTTCATTGTAAACCTTAGAGAATTGATGTGCCACAGCATCAAAAGTTTCCTTAAACTTCTTCTTAACAGTAACATCAATCTTACTCATAGTATCGGTTAGTTGCTTGCTAGAATTATTCAAATCGTCAAATTGTTGAGACAAGAATTTATAACGTTTGGATACTTCTTTATATTCATCAATAGAAGATACATTAACAATACCCAAGTCATCAATTTCGTCATTTAATTGATCAATAACTTGTTTGATATTTTCTAATGAATCATCTACTACTATGTCGTCCATTTTCTTAATATCAACTTCATATTTACCCACTAATTGTTGCTTATATTTGTTAATTTCTTTTTCCAATTGCTTACATTGTGTTGAATATTCATTCAAATGTTTTTGTTGAGCAATGGATTGTTGGGTAACATCATCTAAATTAGCTTCAATTTCTTTTAAGCTATTTTGATGACTGTCAATTTCATTACGATAATCATTTAATTTATTGTTAATAGAATTGATTTTTTCTCTAACCGATTTAATTTCATCGTTTTGGTTTGCGGATAAAACATTACTACTAATTTCATCATTGATTTCATTAATAGCATCTTTTTCATCACTGATTTCAGCATCTAATTGATCATAGGTTTCTACTAACGTAGCTTTTTGATCTCGATAATTAGACAACTTTTCTTTTAAAACAACTACTTTTTCTCTAGTCTCTTGTAACTGACTAGTACTGTTGTTTTTCATATCTTCTAGAGTAGAAATCTTTTCTTTAATATCATTAGCCTTACTTTGATTATCAGTTAAATCAATATTTAATTGTTTCTTCAATTCCAGATTAGATTTCTTTTGTTCTTCTATATCATCATCAAATAAACTGCCAGAAGCGATTTTAATTGCTTTTAGTTCACGTTGTCTTTTATCTAGTGATTCCTTATTAAACGACAATTGATTATTGATGCTGTCTAACTCACTAGTTAAATCTCGTTCAGTTTGATAATAATTCTCTACAGCACTATTTTTATTAGAAATTTCGTTTTGAATATCAGCTAACTGTGATTCAATTTGCTTAGCATATGTCTCACTATCGGTATATTGTTTCTTCAATTCTGATAGCTTGTTTTTTTGAGTTAATACACCGTCATATTGGCGTCTATTAGCACCACCAGTAATTGAACCACCAGCATTAACCACTTCACCATTTAATGTAACGATACGGTTAGAATGCCTAATTTGGTTACTTAGAACAGTTGCAGTACGTAAATCCTTAGTGATAATAACATTACCTAGCAAATGTTTAGTAACAGCACTAAGTCTTGCATCAATTTCTACTAACTCATTAGCTATACCTACGAAACCATCCGTATTTTGACAATATCTCAACACAGTATTGTTTACAGAACGTTGTGAAATTTCATTAATAGGTAAAAATGTTGCTCGACCCAATCTATTATCATTCAAAAATTTTACAGCTTGTCTAGCAGAAGTGTTATCTTTAACAACAATTTGTTGTAATTGGGAACCTAATGCTGTTTCAATAGCTGTTGTGTATTGACTAGGAACGTTAATGAAATCAGAAACTGATCCCAATACTCCGTTAAGTCGTTTTTTATTCTTAAGAACACTTTGTGCTCCACGGTAGAAGTTACTATGTTCATGTTGTAAGTTATATAGACTATTATATTTAATCTTTATATTTTGACTATTTTCAAGAGCTTTATACCAAGTATCTTGTTGATTAGCCATTTTATTTTTGAGTGACTTCATAGAAGACTCAAAATCATCCAATTTAGTCTTAACATCATCTAAATCAGATTTTTTACTATCATACTCATTTTGTAACTTATTAACTGATTCGGATAAATTATTAATATCATCATTAATATTTGCAATCTTTTGACGTTGAGAATCATTTTGCACATCAGCTTGCTTTTGTGATTTATCTAAGTATGCAGCTTCATTATTTGCATTAGCAATTTTTTGCATAATGGCTAAATATTCATTACGAACATTTTCATACTCATCTTTTTTCTTGGCAATTAGATCATCTAAATTTTGTTCATTATTTTCATCTAAATGTTCATTCAACTTACCAATTTTATCTTTTATCTTGCTGATACTTTTATTTAACGATTCTTCTTTATCTTGTAGTTCAGCTAATTGTTGATTTAATTTATCTAAATTATCTCTATGATTTTGTAAAGTAGTCTTTTTAAATTCTAACTCTTGTTTAGATAAATTTTGTTGACCGGATAATTTTTCTATTCTCTTAGAATAAGTTAACAAATCATCTTGTTCATTTTCTTTTTTAGTTAATAAAGAATCTAACTCGTCATTTAACTTTTTCTTTTGAATAGTCAAATCATTCATTTTTTTGGATAATTGTTTAGATTTTTCATCTGATTCCTTAACAATCTTTTTAACATTTATCCAGTCTTCTCCCATACTATTTAATTCAATAGCAATTCTGGAAATATCATATCTTTTTAAACGTTTCTTCAAAGATAAATATTGTTCTGCTGTATGGCTTTGTTCCTTTAAAATTTCATAACGATTCTTTAGCTCATATAAGATATCCTTAACACGATCTAAATTATCTCTGGTTTGTTCCAATTTCAAATTAGCATCATGTTTTTGTTGTTTATATTTATAAACACCAGCAGCTGTTTCAATAATAGAACGGCGATCTTCTGGTTTACTATTAAAGATATCTTCTACGCTACCTTGTGAAATAATAGAGAATGATCCCATACCCATACCGGTATCCATAAATAAATTATTGATATCTTTTAATCTGCATTCCTGATTATTTATTAAATATTGACTTTCGCCACTTCTAAATAAGCGTCTCGTAATAATAATTTCAGTGTATGGACTGTTTATATAATGGTCACTATTATCAAGTGTTAATTTTACTTCTGCTCGATTAACAGGTTTATGAGAACTAGAACCTGAAAAAATCACGTCAGACATCTTAGAACCACGTAAAGTTTTCGAAGATTGTTCTCCTAATACCCATCTGATAGATTCAATAACATTACTTTTTCCACTACCATTTGGACCTACAATTTCTGTTAAACCATCAGTAAAGTTAATCGTAGTTTTATTCGCAAAGGATTTAAATCCTGCAATCTCTAATGATTTTAACTTCAAAGTGATTTCCCCATCCTGTTTTATTCAGTGTATTTTTTAATAGCTTGTTTAGCAGCACCTTGTTCAGCATTCTTCTTAGAATGTCCTTCACCGACACCCTTTTCAACATCATCAACTGTAACAGATACTTTGAAACGACGGTCATTGTCAGGACCATTTTCATCTAACAAGTGATATTCAATATCTACAGGACCGTCAGCTTGAGCTAATTCTTGTAATTCAGTTTTGTGATCAAAGAATTCGTCAAACCATCCTTCATCTAATTTAGGAAAAATTACTTGATGACAAAACTTAACTACAGGCTTCATACCTTGGTCTAAGTAAACAGCACCAATAAAGGATTCAAAAATATCACAAAGTAATGAATCACGATCTCTTGCGTGAGCTTTTTCTTCACCTTTTCCTAGGCGAATATATTTATCAAAATGGCATTCTCTAGCAAAGCTGCTAAAACTATGTTCATTTACCATTGCAGCTCTTAGACGAGTTAGACGTCCTTGAGGTAATTTAGGATAACGTCTGTAAATATAATCAGATACTACTAATTCATATACAGCATCACCTAAAAATTCGATTCTTTCGTAAAACTTTAAATTCTTACCGGGATGTTCATTAACATAAGAAGCTTGTGTAAAAGCTTCGTCTAACAATGATTCATCATTAAATTTGATGTCAAAGTTTTTTTCTAGCAAATCATCAAACTCTTTTTGCATGTGTATTTTTCCTCCTGCTCATTTAATACAAGAAAAAGCGATTACTATTGAGTAATCGCCTTTTTTATTATTTGTTATCAGAATGTGACATTACGTAGTCAACAGCTTCATCAATAGTCATAATGTTTTCGGCATCTTCATCTGAGATTTCAGTACCAAAATCATTTTCTAATGTTAGAACAAATTCAACAAAGTCGATTGAGTCGGCATCTAAATCATTCTTAAAGTTTAAATCACCTTTGATTGTATCTCTATCGATATTGAATTGTTCAGCTACAATATCAGCGATTTTATTAAATACTTCTTCTTTATTCATAATTAGTCTCCTAACAATTGCTTATTACTTTTAATTATATCAGATTTTTACTTGTTTTTGGCATTTTGTTTGATTTGTTGCATTTCATCAGCATGTGAATCAAAGTAAGATACCACGTCATCAATAATCTTAGAATCAATCATTGTCTTAATTTGGAAAATAGTATTCTTAATAGTATTAGCTTTACTGCTACCGTGAGCCTTAACTACTGGAGCTTTGGTTCCCATTAATACAGCTCCACCATATTGTGAGTAGTCCATTTCTTTAGCAATCTTCTTAAATGTTGGTTTTAACATTAAAGCACCAAACTTAGACTTTACTCCACCTGACATGATTTCACTCTTAATAACAGTTAGTAATGAAAGAGCAGTACCTTCAACAGCTTTTAGTGCAGCGTTACCTGTAAATCCATCAGTAACTACCACATCAGCAGCACCGTTTAATAATTCACGTGATTCAACGTTACCAATAAAGTTCAAGTTCTTGTCCTTAGATAACATTTCGTTAGCTGCTTTATGCAATTCATCACCCTTATCGGATTCAGTACCGTTATTTAATAAACCAATACGAGGGTTTTCAATATGACGAACATTTTCAGCATAGTATTTACCCATAAATGCATATTGGTATAAATTAAATAATTTTGATTCAGCATTAGCACCAACATCAAGCATTACAAAGTTATCATGATCTGGATCATTAACAATTGGTAAGGTAGTTGCTAAACCAGGACGATCAATCCCCTTGATTCTACCAATAATAAATAAACCAGCAGCTAAGATAGCACCAGTGTTACCAGCTGAGAAGAATGCATCAGCTTTCTTGTCTTTTACGGATTTAGCAGCCATGTCAAGACTTGAATTTTTCTTCTTCATTACAGCTTTAACAGGTTCTTCACCCATTTCAATAACTTCATCTGATTGAATTAATTCAATTCTTTCATCATTTTTAACAAGTGGCTTTACTTTATCTAATTGTCCGTAAAGTTGGAATTCCAAATCAGGATATTGATCACGAGCCAATTCCACACCTTTTACAACTTCTAATGGAGCATAATCTCCACCCATAGCATCAATTGCGATTTTCATTTATAAAACTCCCTCTAATCAAACATTTTTTTATTATTTTTTTGTTGGACATATTTATATAATTTACTATAACTAGTAATATTTTTCCAATCATCTTGACTAACTATTTGGATAGCTTCTTGTTGAGCAATACTTAACATAGTTAAGTCAGCAACCGGATCACCAATTTTAAATTCGGGTAAACCAGACTGCGCTTTTCCCATAATATCACCAGGTCCACGCAATTCCAAATCTTTTTGTGAGATAACAAATCCATCATTACTGTCTACCATTACATTCATTCTCTTAACACCAGTTTCCGTTTTAGGATCTGATATTAGTAAACAGTATGACTTCTTATCACCACGACCAACACGGCCTCTTAGTTGATGTAACTGTGCTAATCCAAAATGATCAGCATTAAATACAATCATCATTGTGGCATTACTTACATCCACACCAACTTCTATGACAGTAGTAGAAACTAAAATTTGATATTCATTATTCTCAAATTTAGTCATAACTTCATTTTTCTCATCATCTTTCATTTTTCCATGAAGCAAACCTACTTTAAATTCAGGTTCAAAAATAGATTTAAAGTTTTCGAAGATGTTCACTGCATTTTTCATATCTACAGCTTCAGATTCTTCTACTAACGGCGTAACAACATAAATTTGTTCGCCAGATTTTAATCTTTGCTTTATGAAATCAACCGATGAATCAAATTGTTTTTCTTTTATCCAAGCTGTTTGCACTGGTTGTCTACCAGCTGGCAATTCATCAATAATAGATATGTCCATTTCTCCATATGAAGTTATTGCAAGTGTTCTTGGAATAGGTGTGGCGGTCATAGCTAACACGTTAGTCCCGTCATTCTTTTGTCTTAATTTAGCACGTTGATTAACTCCAAAACGATGTTGTTCATCAATAATAGCTAAACCTAAGTTAGCATATTCAACATTATCCTGAAACAAGGTATGTGTACCTATAACTAAATTAATTTCTCCATTAGCAATTCGAGGTAATAACTCTTTCTTTGCTGCAGCTTTAGTATCTCCAGTTAATAAGGCTACATTAACGCGTGTGCCAGCAAATAAGTTAGCTAATTTATTTGCATGTTGCTCTGCCAAAATTTCAGTGGGAGCCATTAATGCTGCTTGATAGCCACCATTTATACAAAATAGTATAGCTAAAGCAGCAACAATAGTTTTACCGGATCCAACATCACCTTGTAGTAATCTGTTCATTTGTCTATCAGACTTTAAGTCGCCTAATATATCGTTAACTACTCGTTTTTGCGCATCAGTTAATTGGAATGGTAATTCTCCCATAAACTTTTCAACACTATGTGTGTCATCTTTTATAGAGATACCAGCATCTTTTTGTTCTTCACTTTTCAAACTTTGTAATCTCATTTGAAATAGGAAAAATTCCGCAAATTTAGCTGTTCTTCTAGCTAACATGGCATCCTTCGTGGTCTTAGGAAAATGCATATCATGTATCACTTGTAATTGAGATTCTAGCTTATATTTATCTCTTATATCAGCGGGAATAATATCCTCAATACTGTCCTTATATTCATCAAATGCTAATTTCACTAAATCACGAATTGTTTTCTGCCTGATATGTTTATTTACAGGATAAATGGGGTTCATTTCATTACCTTCCGTAGAAGATAATATTTTAATCCCCGTTAATGAAGCTTTATTTTTATCAAATCGTCCATATATTAGTACTTCTTCCCCAACAGTCATTTGTTTTTTTAGCCATGGCTGATTAAAGAAGGTAACTCTTACAATATCATTTCCTACTAATAATCGAGCATTTAATAAATTACGTCTTCTCCCAAAATAATTCACAACAGGATCTGCCGCAATTTTTCCCTTTAAGGTAACTTTTTCTTGATCGACAATATCACTTAAATTTTTTACTTTAAAATCGTCATACCGAAATGGATAATAAGTCAAAAGATCATAAATAGTATTGATATCCAGTTCAGCCAAAGCTTCTGCTTTTTTAGGGCCTACACCTTTTAGAACTGAAACATTATCATAGAGATTTTTCAACATATCACCTCATTTCTAAATTTTTCAATAAAAAAAACGGAGAAATTCCCCGAAATTTTATTCTACTGAAATTAAATATGGGTATACAGGTTGTCCACCAGAATGAACTTCTACTTCAAAGTCATCATCCAATGCTTCAACCTTGGAAGCTAATTCGTTAGCTTCATCTTCAGAAATACCTTCACCGTAAATAATGGTAATAACTTCACTGTCATCATCCAACATGTTCTTAATCATTTGTAATGATGTTTCATTTAAGTCAGTATTTACAACACTTATATCACCATCAATGATACCCATAAAGTCGCCTTTATTAATTTTTACATCATTGATTTCAGTATCTCTAACAGCGTGAGTTACATCTCCACTTTTAACTGTATCCAACATGTCTTCCATTTCATCAACATTATCATCTAAATCAGCGTCTGGATTAAATGACAACATAGAAGTCAATCCTTGTTGAACGGTCTTAGTATGAACGATTTTTGCAGGGATGTCAGATACTTCAGTTGCTTGTTCAGCAGCCATGAAAATATTACCGTTATTAGGAAGAACTAGTGCTTTTTTAGCATTGCTTGAATTTATAGCATCCACGATATCTTGGGTACTTGGGTTCATAGTTTGTCCACCCTTAATTACCTTGGTAACTCCGATACTAGTAAATAAATCAGCAACACCATCACCAGATGCAACAGCAATTATTGCTGTATCAATTGGTTCAGCATTTTCTTCTTTATTTTTCTTATCATCATTTTCAATAATAGTTTCTTGTTGCAAACGCATATTATCAACCTTAACGTTTGCCAAGTCACCAAATTTTTGTCCCCAAGCAATAACCTTACCTGGATGTTCAGTATGAACATGCACTTTAACTATTTCATCATCATTAACTACTAATAATGAATCACCTAGTTTAGCTAAGTAATCATAGAATTTATCGTAATTAAACTTGTATTCAACTTGTTTTCCACGACCAATTCTTACCATGATTTGAGTACAGTAACCATACTTAATATCATCAGGATTTAGTTTCCCTTGAGCACTTTCATTACTTTGTTCATGACTAGCGTCAATCATTTCATCCATTTCACCAGTATTAGGTTTATGGTTAACTTCAATTTCACGTCCATTTAAAGCATCACTAAATGCTTTAACTACAAATACAAGTCCTTGACCACCAGAATCAACAACACCAACTTGTTTTAAAACTGGTAATAAATCAGGAGTTGTTTGAAGAGCTTTATCAGCAGCTTCTGCTAGTTCATCAAATAACTTTGCAACATCATCAGTATCGGAATCTTTTCCAGCTTGTGCAATTCCTTTAATTACAGTTAAAATAGTACCTTCAGTTGGTTTCATAACTGATCCATATGCAGTTTTTGCACTATTTACAAAGGCTTCAACAATATCAGAAGCTGATAAAGTATCCTTTTCAGCAACAGATTTTGAAAATCCTCTAAATATTTGTGACAAGATAACTCCAGAATTACCTCTTGCTCCCATTAGTAATCCTTTAGCTAATGATTGAGATAATTCCCCAACTGAATTACTTGTATCCTTTTCTACATAATTAGCTCCGCTTTGAAAAGACATGCTCATATTAGTTCCTGTATCACCATCTGGAACTGGAAATACGTTTAAGGAATTAATAAATTTAGCATTATTATTAAGGGTTGTAGCGGCGGCTTGAACCATTTGATCAAATTTTGCACCTGAAATTTCTTTAACAGACACCAAAATGAACCTCCTTTAATCTAAAACTCTTACACCTTGAACAATTACATTAACCGAATTGGCTGTAATGCCTAGCATAGTTTTTAAGTTATATTTAACTTTTGATTGTACGTTCTTACATACTTCAGAAATCTTAGTTCCATAACTAACAATAATGTTTACTTCAATTGAAACATTGTTATCTTGTTGTGTTACTACGACTCCTCTTGAATAGCTATCTTTTTTCAAAATTTCATTAACATTATCTCTAATTTGATTTTTGCTGGCCATACCAACAACACCATAGTTATCAGTAGCAGCACCACCAACTACAGTGGAAATCACATTATTATCAATATCAATTAATCCATAATTAGTTTGAATTTTTACGGCCATAATCATAGCCTCCTTGCAAGATAGATTTCTCAACATATTCACTATTTAATATTACCACATGTTTAAAAAAAGCTAAAGCATTGTTATAATTAACCTTGAAAGCTGTCAAGTAGAATCACTTGAAAGAAAAATATTGCAAATCCGTCCCTAATATGCTAAATTATTAGAGTGAGATGTAATAAAAGCAACGCTTTTGACTAGAAATCAATAAAGGAGGAATTTACCAATGGCTAAAGATTTTATTAATGGTAAAAGAACTCATTATGGTAACAAACGTTCCCATGCTTTGAATTCTTCACGTCGTAGCTGGAAGCCAAATCTACAAAAGGTTCGTATCCTTGTGGATGGAAAACCTAAGAAGGTTTGGGTAAGTGCCCGTACTCTTAAATCAGGTAAAGTTACTCGTGCCTAATAATATTTAAGCTTGATCATTTAATGGTCAAGCTTTTTTTGTACGCAAAAATAAAGAGCGTTTTTGAATCATCATCAAAAACGCTCTTTTTTATTTATCTTTGCTTTGAATCACACAAACTATTCCCTTATCAAACGAGAAATTAGCTTCTTCGCCAATAAATTCATTACTAGAATAAGCAAATGGCCTAGGAACCTCATGATTATCCAAGGTATATTTAGCATTCCATATAGATAACTTCATCTTATTTAGTGGGATAAAAGCTAAATATTTCTTATCAGATTCTTTTTTTACTACTTTTTTTAGTCCCGGTAAGAAATATTGAATAGTATTTTGTACATCAACAATTCTGATTTTTTCAACAATAGATTTAAATTTAGGTTCTGTAGCCATTAATATATTAGACATAAAATGATCTAACCTACCACCAGTTGCTCCAAATATATTTATCACGTCAGCATTTAATTCTTCTGATGCAATCCTTAAAGCTAACTGAGTATCAGTAAAATCTTTTACCGGATTAAATCTTCTTATATCCTTCACATGGTCACTTACTAACTTAAATTCTTCACTATTCATGGAATCAAAATCGCCAATTGCAATTCGAGGATCGATTCCTTTGTTTATCAACCAAAAGTTTCCTCGATCTACACCAATCCAATCTCCAGAAACTTCATTATTTTTGAAAGATGTTGGCCATAAATCACTAGGCCCGCCAACTAATAAATTGACTACTTTCATCCTACTTAGTAGCATCCTTTAAAGCTTTAACTCTTGAAGCAGGATCATCTGCACCAAATACATATGAACCAGCAACAGCTACAGTAGCACCTGCATCAGCAGCTTTCTTAACAGTTTCGTTGTTTACTCCACCGTCAATTTCGATATCAAAATCATAGCCTTCTGCTTTCTTGATATCATCTAGTTGTTTAATCTTCTTAACAGTTTCTGGTAAGAATTTTTGACCACCAAAACCTGGGTTAACAGTCATTACTAATACTTGATCAACCATGTATAGTAATGGCTTAATTGATTCAACAGGTGTTCCTGGGTTAATAACAACTTCGGCTTTAACACCCTTATTTTTAATCATTTGTAATGCTCTATGAATATGTGGAGTTGCTTCAACGTGAACGCCGATAATGTCAGCACCTTTATCTGCAAATTCATCCACGAATCTTTCAGGGTTAACTACCATTAAATGAACATCTAATTCTAGATTAGAAATCTTTTTAATTTGTTTTACCCAGTTTGGACCGTATGAAATGGCTGGTACGAATGAACCATCCATAACATCGATATGCAACAATTCGGCATCTTTTTCTACCTTAGCAATGTCATCTTGTAAGTTTAAATAATCAGCACTTAAAATTGATGGTGATACTTTAATCATTATAAATTCCTCATTTCTTTTTGTTATAAATTGGTTTTTTATTTTTTAGCAGCTCATATAACTGTACATAATCATGATAACGCTCATGAGATAATTCGTCATTATCTACCATTCGTTTAATTTCACACTTAGGTTCATTTATATGAACGCATCCCCTAAATTTACACATTCCCGCGTTAGCTTTAAATTCAGGGAAGTAATCTCTTAATTCATTAGATTGAATGTCAAATGCTTCATAAGATGAAAATCCTGGAGTATCAGCAACCAATCCTGAATTAATTTGAATAAAATTAACTTTTCTAGTGGTATGCTTACCACGATTTAATGCCGATGAAATTTCACCAGTAGCCAAATTCAACTCAGGAGAAATCTTATTTAATAGCGTAGACTTACCTGCACCAGTTTGACCCATAAAAACAGTTTCTTTATTTTTAAATAATGCTTTTAATTCAGATACAGCTTCATCGTCATCGCCATGAGGTAATATTACTTTATAACCTGCATTTTCATAAATATCTTTTACATGGTAAAAGTATTCAAATTGTTCATCATTTAATAAATCAGTTTTAGTAAAGTAAATGATTGGCTTAATTTTATTAATTTCCAAAGCAATCAACTGTCTATCCAATAAATTAAATGAAAAATCAGGTTTAACTACTGAAGTTACCACTACTGATTGATCAATATTAGCAATGGGCGGTCTAACCAGTGAATTTCTACGATCAAATATTTTTAATAAATATCCTTCATCCATAGAACTGGATTCAAATTCTACGTTATCTCCTACTAAAGGTGTAATTCTTCTTTTTCTAAAATTACCTCTAGCGCGAGTTCTATATATCTTTCCGCCACTTATAATATCATAAAATCCGCTTAAAGATTGAAAAATCTTTCCTTCTGCCAACTTATCACCTCTATATGAACTGTTATTTTAATTATACATTGGATTACTCTAATATCAACTTACCATCACGATAAACTCTATAGTTAGGTTTTTGATTATTTTCCAAACTATATGGAATATTTACCTTGGTATTTTGTCTGATATAAAAATTGCGGTATAATATTTCGCTTTTTCCATCGACGTTAGAGTAAATAGTTATTTTATTTCCACGATAATTATCAGTCTTTTTATAAACCAAATTAACTTCTAAATTAACACTATGTTTTAAATTATTTCCGTTACCAACACCCTTAGATACCCATACATCAATGTCTTGTTCTCGTTTTACGTCTGCATCAAAGCTAGGGCTTTGTTGATATATTTTGCCTGCGGGTTGATTTCTTGTATTTTCAAAATGATATTTTACATTCAAGTGATTTTCTGCACCATATTTCTTTACATCACTTACACTCATACCAACTAAATTTTTCATCTTTTGTAATTGGTAATTAGCAGAAACATCTAATGTGATCACTCGATTTTGGTTTTTAATATTCGTTTTAGGTTTAATACTTTGCTTTAAGACTATGTTAGGTTTGAAATCAGTAGTATAACTGTATGATTTTACAACTGTAAAACCTAAAGATTTAAGCTTATTTTCAGCAGTATCAATCGAGTCACCTACATAATTACTTAATTTAACATTTTGATAGCCCTTGCTTACATATAAAACAATTCCCGAATGATTAATCATTTTAGTACCTACTTTAGGTTTGGTATAAATAACTCTATTCACCGATACACTAGAATCATAATGATACTTAGTCCTAGTTACTATCAAATGTGATTTCTTTAGTTTCTTTTTAGCTTGATTTACCGTTAATCCAGATACATTAGGTACATATACTCTAGAAAATAAGGTTAGATTTAAAAATAAAAATATAATACCTAGAAAAGCTAGCAATACAACTATCAAAGATAGTAATTTAAATACCTTATGACGATCATTTTTTAAAGCAGGCTTTTTAGTGGGTGTTTGCGTAATCTTTTTTAGGTCATTAATCTTTAATACTTTGGTTTTTCCATCGTCATTTTCATCCATTTCATAATTAGCAAAATGCAATTTCACTACATCTTTTTTATCATCATCCATAGAAGTTAATAAATCCTGTTTCATTTGTCTTACAGTATCGTATCGATCTTCAGGACGCTTAGCAGTAGCTTTTATCACCACATTTTCCAAAGCTTGAGTTACTTTATCATTTTGCTCAATAATAGATGGCAAATCTAAACTAGTATGCTTCATAGCAATATTTAGTGGAGAATCACCATCAAATGGTACCTTTCCAGTAAGTAGTTCATACAAAATAATACCTAAAGAATAAATATCTGACTTAATAGTCACTTTTTTACCTAATGCTTGTTCGGGTGAAATATAGTGAATCGATCCCACAATAGCATTAGTTTGCGTTAATGGAACTTGGCTACTTATCAAGGCAATACCAAAATCAGTAACCTTTACATCCCCGTTTTGATCAATCAAAACATTTTGTGGTTTTAAATCACGATGAATTATGCCGTTTTTATGTGCTTCATTCATAGCATCAATGACTTGCGACATAATAGAAATAACACGTGAGATGCTAATAGGATAATTTTCTCTAATATAGCTTTTTAAATCTTGACCATCTACATATTCAGTAACTAAATATTGAATATCTCCAGATTCATTTAAATCATATACTTGAACAATGTGATCACTCTTTAAATTATTAATAGCTAATTTTTCATACTTAAAATGTCTTTTAGCTTTTTCACTACCTTGAAAATCTAGGCGGATAATTTTAATAGTTACTAAACGATTATCTTTCATATCATAAGAAAGATATACGTTAACCATCCCACCTTCACCGATTTTACTAATAATTCGATAGCGATTACTTAATACATATCCTTTTTTCATAAGTGATCACTTCCTAAGCGATTATTAATGATTAAAACCGATATATTATCTTTTCCGCCATTTTCATTGGCTAAATCCATTAGTGCGTTTACTTTGGAATCATCACTTATATTCTTTTGCAAGACATTTTCAATATTTGTATCATCTACCATCTTGGTTAATCCATCACTACATATCATAACCACATCATCAGGTAACAATGCATTATTAGAAATATCTACATCTGCATCTTCTGATACACCTAAACCTTTAACAATGACATTACGCATATTTGCATCCACGTCGTCACTAGATTTTATCTTACCCTTATCAATTAAATAATTTACATAAGAATGGTCTTCCGTTAGTTGTTGCAATGTATTATTGCGATACAAATAACATCTACTATCACCTAAGTGAGTAAGTAGGTATTGATTTCCAAAGAAAATAGCAATAACTACAGTAGTTGCCATCTTACTAAATTTTTCATTGGTCTTTCCATAAGACAAAATATTCTCATTAGCTTGCTTAATTATATTTGATAACCATAATTTAGTTTCATTTATCGATGAAATGTGATAGTTTTGAAAGCTTTCTCCTATGAAATCTACGGTCATAGAAGCAGCCACATCACCACCTACATTTCCACCGACACCATCAGCTAAAATGGCAATTAAAGCACCCTGTTTATTTTTAAAATAACCTATATAATCTTCATTACTGTTTCTGGTTTTACCAATTTCTGAATCAGCAGTGACATGCATTTTATTCACCACCATTTTTAACTAAATTACATACAAAGAAGCCATCAGAATCAAAGTCATCCGGATAAATTCGTAAATAATCGTCATTAGTTGCTACATTCATTTTGGATGTGGGTTTAACTAATTTAAATTCTTTATGTTCTTGTAAGAACTTTTCAATTACATCTGAATTTTCTTGATTCAAAATAGTACAAGTACTATAAACAATTTTTCCATTTTCTTTTAGTTTACTTGCAGCCGCATTTAAGATATCTAATTGGATACCAGATAATTTCTTAACATCTGCTAATGTTTTTTCGTATCTAATTTCAGGTTTTCTTCTGATTAAACCAATACCTGAACATGGGGCATCAATTAAAATTTGATCAAATGTATTATCAGCAAAATAATCATCTAATTTTCTGGCATCACATGCTTGTGTAGACAACACATCATCTACATGTAATCGTTTAGCATTTTTAACAACCTGTCTTAAACGATTATCGTGTAAATCTAACGCGTACACACGTCCACCTTGTTTTGCATCTAATTGTTCCGCAATTTGTGTAGTCTTTCCACCAGGAGCTGAACAAGCATCTAAAATGACGTCACTAGGTTTAATATCCATGGATTCTACTGGCAACATTGCACTTTCATCTTGAATAGTCATTTCACCATCTAAGAAAGTTGAACTGTAACTAGCAGATTTACCGGATAAAATTAACCCAGCTGCCACTAACTCACTATCTTTTACTTGATAACCTTGGCTTCTTAATTTTTCGGCCAAGTCATTCTTTTTCACTATACGTGAATTGAATCTTATAGATTGCTTAGAAGGTTCATTAATACTATTTAGAATAGAAATAGTTTTATCCATCCCTACCTGATTAATTAACTCTTCAATAATCCACTTAGAAATACTATACTGAATAGATAATTTTTCAATAGGATCACTAATTTCATCGAATGAAGAAAGTCCCTTGCGTTGAATCTGATGTAAAACACCAGTAACTAGTCTTCTTATTCCATCGTGACCCATCTTCTTAGCAATTTTTATTGATTCATTAAAAATAGCTCTATCGGGGATTTTATCTAAATATTCCATTTGATAAATAGCTGTATATAATAATTCTTTTACCCAACTATCTACTTTTTTAGGATTCTTTAAGAAGAAATTTAGTTGATATTCTAAAGTTAATCTATGTTGGATTACTCCGTAAACAATATTAGTTAATAATGATATATCCTTAGTAGTTAACTCATGTTTCTTAATTACTTGATTTAATTGCAAATTAGAATAAGCACCATTAGAAACTTTATCTAAAGTTTTAACTGCTAATAGTCGAGGATTACTTGTCGCCATTTTCAATCACCATATCTCCTTCTTTAATGGATTGACCGGCACCATTTAAGAAAGCATTAATGGCTTGTTTAGGTTTTCCGGCAGGTTGGATTTCAAGTACTTGTAACACTGTGTGATCACCGCAAGCTATCTTCAATGATTTCTTAGTCTTTTCAACTACTTGACCAGGTTCTAAATCTGTTTTTTCAGACAAAGGTCTAGTTTCCCAAAATTTAGTTCTCTTACCCTTCATAATTGCAAATGCATTTGGTGATGGTCTTAATGCCCTTACTTTACGATCAATTAGAAAAGCTGTTTTATTAAAGTCTAATTGTTCTTGTGCACGAGAAATGTTTGGAGAAAATACTACTTCATCTTCGTTTTGTGGAGTAGCTACTGCTTTTCCATTTACAATGTCTTTTAGAGTAGTTAATAATAAATCTCTACCTACAATACTTAATTTTTCGAATAGAGATGCGGTATCATCATCGGCTTCAATATCAATAGCTCTTTGTGATAAAACGTCACCAGCATCCATTTTTTTAACCATGTACATGATAGAGATACCAGTTTGTTTATCACCATTAATTAATGAGTATTGAACTGGTGCACCACCACGATATTTAGGCAATAATGAACCATGAACATTAACTGCCGCAATTTTAGCCGCATTCAATAATTTTTCTGGTAAAAATTGTCCAAATGCTGCAGTAATAATAAAGTCTGGATTAATATCGATTATTTTATCCATTTCTTCACTACCACTAATTTTTTCCGGTTGTAAAACAGGAATAGATAATTCTTCAGCAGCTTGTGTTACTGGAGAAGCCTTTAAAACTCTTTTACGTCCAAATGGTCTATCAGGTTGGGTTACTACTGCTTTAATATCATAGTCACCAGAATTAACCAAACCTTTTAAAATTGGGACTGCAAATGAAGGAGTCCCCATAAATACTACTTTTTTCATATACTATTCAACACCTTTACATAAAATTCAAAGGATCAGGATCTATATTTACATATAATCCTTTTTGTGCATCCTTTTGATAATGATTCAATATATATTCCAAGCATTCATCCATGTTAGGTTCATGCTTGTATTTAATGATTATTTGATAATAATACTTGTTTTTTAACTTCAGTATAGAACTAGGTGATGGGCCTAACATAATAGCTTGCTGACTAAGCTTAGCTTTCAAAATCTTTGCAATTTCAAACATCTTAGCAGCTGCCTTACTTTCATTCACATCAGAAGCAGTTATCTTTACTGTAAAGAAATATGGAGGGTAATTAGTTTCATGTCTAATACTCATTTCCTTACGATAAAACAATTCATAGTCTTGCTTTTTAGATAACTGAATAGCGTAATTATCAGGATTAAATGTTTGTACGTACACTAATCCACTCTTTTCAGCCCTTCCAGCTCTTCCACTAACTTGAGTTAATAAATCAAAAGTTCTTTCACTAGATCTAAAATCAGGTAAATCTAGCGAAGTATCCGCGTTTAATACTCCTACTAAGGTAACATTGGGAAAGTCCAATCCTTTAGCAATCATTTGTGTTCCTAATAGGATATCAGCATCCCCATTACCAAATCTTTGTAATAAACGTTCGTGTGAACCTTTTCTACGTGTGGTATCTACGTCCATACGTAAAATTCTTGCATTAGGTACTAATCGTTGTAACTGTTGTTGTACTTTTTGTGTACCAGTACCGTAGTATCTAATCTTTTTACTACCGCAATTACGACATTTATTAGGAATAGGTTCTTCATGACCACAATAGTGACACTTCATTGTTCTTGAATCCATGTGTAAAGTTAAAGAAATATCACAATTAGGGCAATGCAAAACAAAGCCACAATTACGACACATAACAAATGAAGAATATCCTCTACGGTTCAACATTAAAACTACTTGTTCGTGCTTTTGTAAACGATTATTAATGGCAGCTAATAACTCATTTGAGAAATCTTCTTGCCCATTTTCTTTCATTTGTTCTTTCATGTCGATAATACGAACTTCAGGTAATGACTGATTGTTAATACGATGTGGCAATCTAATTAAAGTATATACTCCTTTTGTAGCTCTAGCTCGAGATTCTAAAGAGGGAGTAGCACTTCCTAATACAAGTGGGCAATTATGATAGTTAGCACGCCATTTGGCCACATCTCTTGTATGGTATCTAGGAGCATCATCTTGTTTATAACTAGATTCATGTTCCTCATCCATAATAATGACACCAATATTATCTAGTGGTGCAAAAATAGCTGAACGTGCTCCCACTACCACATCGGCTTCACCATTTTCAATACGACGCCATTCGTCATATTTTTCACCGCTGGATAAGCCACTATGTAACATAGCAACTCTGTCTCCAAAGCGTCCTTTAACTCTTTTAACCATTTGTGGAGTTAATGAAATTTCAGGAACCAACATTAATGCTGTCTTCCCCATTTTAAGGGCTCTTTGAATAGTTTGTAAATAAACTTCTGTTTTTCCTGAACCGGTTACTCCTTCAAGTAAATATACTTGGTCATTTTCCTTTTCAATACTATCGCTAATAGTATTAACAGCATTGGCTTGATCATCATTTAACTTCAAAGGATAATTTCTTTTAACCGTTTGCTTGTATGGATTACGATATTCTTCTTGTAAAAATCGTTTAAACCAATTCTTTTGAATAGCCGTTTTTATTGATGATTCAGAAATATCGTAGTCTTTCGCTAATTTTCTTTGTGCAATACTTTCTCCGGGATGAGAAATAATATATTGCAAAATTTTAATTAGATTTTTCGAATTTTTTCGGATATTTTCTAATTCATGTTTAGCTTCATCAGTAGATATCTTGGAGGATAATGCATATATTTTTTTAGCTTTAGCATTATCTTGAACCTTATATTTAATAACTACTTGTCGTTTTTTACGTGCTTGAATGATTTTTCTTACTATATCATTAGGTAATTTATCCACGTCAAAATCAATGACTGTAGATCCATCAAATAGTTTCAAAATGTCATCATCTACGTCATCACTATTTAGAACCAATTGTTTTTGATATTTGGCTCTCATGACGCTAGGCAACATGGTTAATATGCAACTAATTTGAAAAGCATAAGTTTTTTTAGACATCCATTTAGACAAAGATAGTAATTCTGGATTTAAAACAGGTTCTAAGTCTAGAATACCTTCAATTTTCTTTAATTTACCATCAAACTCACCATCATTATCTACATCTGCAATAATTCCTTGAATTTTTCTACTTCCATTCCCAAATGGAACTATTACACGCATTCCTTTTTGTATTTTATCTGACAATTCATCAGGAACTAAATAAGTATATGGGTCATTCGTCTGCATAGTTGGTACATCTACTATTACCTTAGCTAATCTCAAATTAGTTCCTCCTAACAATTAAATTTTTTCGCTGATTGCTTTGATTATTTCTCTAGCAACAGAGGTTTTGCTTTCCACATCCGTTTTCTTAAAAACTCCACTTTTATCAATAAATGAAACTTGATTATTATCACTATTGAAACCAATAGATTTATTGCTTACATCATTGGCACATAGCATATCTAATTTTTTCTTATTTAATTTATTTTGTGCATTTTCCAGAAGGTTTTGTGTTTCTGCTGCAAAGCCAACCATAAATTGATTTTTCTTGTGTTTAGACAACTCAAATAAAATGTCATTAGTCTTTACTAAATGCAAATCTAAATATGATCCTGTCTTTTTAATCTTTTGTTCAGCAATCTTTTCAGGACGATAATCAGAAACTGCAGCTGCCATAACTAATACATCCAAATTATCAAAATATTGTTCAACAGCTTTTTGCATTTCATTTGATGACTTTACCATTACACGATTAATTCTAGAATCTAATGGTAAATTATCTTTAGTAGTAACTAAAATCACATTTGCTCCTGCTGATACGGCAGCATTTGCAACTGCATATCCCATTTTTCCAGATGAAGCATTACTAATGTATCTAACTGGATCAATAGCTTCTTGTGTTCCACCAGCAGTTACTAAAACATTTTTTCCAGCTAATTCATCACTAAAACTAAATTTCTCTGAGATTTTTTCTACAATGTCTTCTGGTTCTATCATACGACCCTTTGCAGTATATCCTTCAGCTAAGAATCCTTTATCGGGATTTAAAACAGTTACGTTATCATTTTCAATTTGTGCAATGTTTCTTTGTGTTGCAGGATTATCCCACATATTATTATTCATAGCTGGTACTACTATTTTTTTAGAAGCAGTAGCCAACAAAGTTGTTGAAACTGCATCATCCGCAATTCCATTAGCCATCTTGGCAATTATATTTGCTGTAGCTGGGGCAACTATAGAAAAATCTGCCCACATTGCTATATTAATATGAGTAATTTCTTTAACATCTTTTTCATCAAAAGTATCTGTAAATACTTCATTTTTCGTTAATGTTTGAAATGCAAGTGGGGTTACAAATTTTTGTGCTTCTTTAGTCATAACTACTCTTACATTAGCACCGTTTTTTACTAGCAGTCTAACTAGACTTAAAGATTTATAAACAGCAATGCTTCCTGTAACGTACAATGCTATGTTTTTATTATTAAACATCGTCTCTCCCCCATATAACATAATTAATAACTATATTGTATCAAAAATTTAAAATAAAAACCTTTGCATTCCTGCAAAGGTTTAAAAATTATTATTTTGCATCTCTAGTAAGTTCAACTTTTCCAGCAGCAATTTCTTCAAAAGCCTTACCAATAGATTTTCTTGATTTGTAGTTATCTAATAATAAAGGTGATCCTGTATCAATTTCATGAGCACGTTTACTTGCTAGCATGATTAATGAGTATCTTGAATCAACTCTTTCAAGTAATTTGTCAACTGATGGGTATAATAACATTATTTTTCTTCTCCTAACATTGATAAATAATCTGGCATTACACGATTTACTTTTAGTCTTTCACTATTGATAATAGTTTTAATTCTATCAACAGCATTTTCAACTTTATCGTTTAATACCGCGTAATCATAATTACGCATCATTTTAATTTCTGATACGGCAGTCTTAATTCTTTTATCAATAACTTCCATATCATCTGTACCACGGCCGATTAAGCGGTTCTTTAAGACTACTAAATCAGGTGGAGTTAAGAATACAAATACGGCTTCTGGGCAGTTAGCTCTAACTTGCATTGCACCATTAACTTCAATTTCTAGGAATACGTCATGACCTTCATCTAAGGTCTTATTAACATAATTCAAAGGAGTACCGTAATAGTTATCTACATATTTAGCATATTCAAGCATTTCACCGTTTTTAATGTGATCTTCGAATTCTTCTTTGCTTACAAAGAAATAATCCTTTCCATTAACTTCACCTTCACGTGGCTTTCTAGTAGTCATAGAAATAGAATATTTAAAATCCACGTTTGGTTCGTTAAACAATGCTTTTCTAACAGTCCCTTTTCCAACACCAGAAGGACCAGAAAGAACAATTAGCATTCCTCTTTTTGCCATACTAAAACCCCTCAAAAAAATTTATATTATTACTATTATGGCCTATTTTTAAGATTTTTTCAAATTTATTTTTTAGTCTCGTCAGCTAAACGTAATAGTTCATTTGCATGTTGCAATGTTAAATCAGTAACAGTAGATCCAGAAAGCATTCTAGCTAATTCTTTTACTCTTTGTTGAACTGTTAATTTAACAATTCCAGTCTTAGTTCTTTCCTTTTCCACTTTCTTTTCAATAAAGTAATGATGATCAGACATAGCTGCAACTTGTGGCAAATGAGTAATACATAAAACTTGTGACATTTTAGCAATATTACTAATTTTTTCAGCAATTGCTTGAGCAACACGTCCAGATACACCTGTATCTACTTCATCAAAAATAATAGAAGTTACTCCTTGAACGTTAGTAAAAATAGTCTTTAGTGCCAGCATTATACGAGATAACTCACCACCAGAAGCTATCTTTGAAAGTGGTAGCATCCCTTCACCAGGATTAGTTCTCATATAAAATTCTACACGTTCCGAACCATATCTATTAAATTCGCCAATAGGTAGTTTCTCAAAATGAACTTTAAATTCTGTTTTCCCCATATATAAATCAGATAATTGAGAATGGACAGACTTTTCTAGTTCTACAGCTACCTTGTGTCTTTTTGCATTTAATTTATCCGCTAACTCATTCAATTGGTTAACTGTAGATTCATATTGTTCATTAAGGTTTTCACCAGTATTTTTGTCAGCCTGCATAGTAGATAATTCATTAACTACATCTTCGTAATGACGTAATACTTGTTCAATAGAATCACCATACTTACGCTTTAATCCATATATAACGTTTAATCTGGCTTCTATTTCTTCTAATCTACCTTGATCAAATTCCTGTAAGTCCATTTGATCTGAAATATTATCAGATGCATCTTGTAGTAAATAAAATGCGTTTTTTATGTTATCTGAAATTTCATTAAATTGAGAATCTACTTCTTCAATAGATTCCATAGCGCCTTTGGCTTCACCAATCATATCTAGTGGATTGAAGTTTTCATCACCATTGATAGCTTCAAAACTTAATTTTAATGAATCCACTATCTTTTGATAATTTAACAAATGATCACGTTCGCTTACTAGTTTTTCTTCTTCACCCACTTCTAGATGAGCATTTTTAATTTCATTTTCTTGGAATTGCAACATATCTAAACGTTGTGACCATTCTTTTTCATTGCCTCGTTTTTCTTTGATAGATGCTTTAAGTTTTTGATAACGATCAAAGCAGTTATGATAATTTTCTAGAATGCCATCTAGTTCTTTATCACCAAATTCATCTAATAACGAAACGTGGCGTTCTGGTTGCATTAATTCTTGATGTTCATTTTGACCATGAATATCAACAATAGTTTCACCAATTTTCTTAAGCATTGCTGTATTTACCAGCATCCCGTTTACACGACAAATGTTTCTTCCGTTACGATATATCTCACGTTGTAAAATAACACTGCCATCGCTGTGATCGATACCTAAATCATCTAATACACGATAAGTTAATCCATCTTGTGGAAATACAAATAAACCTTGTATTAATAGTTTGTTACTGCCTGTACGAATAAAGCTTTGTGAACCTCTGCCACCAGCTAATAATCCAACGGCATCAATAATAATCGATTTACCAGCACCTGTTTCACCAGTTAAAACCGTCATACCATCTGAAAAATCAATCTCTAAATGATCAATAATTGCAAAATTTGTAATGGATAAGTTTTCTAGCAAGTAAACGACTTCCTTTCATTAATGACATTACATCATTATAGTTGATTATCAGCATTTTTAATTGTATCTGTAATGGAAATATCAGGATTAATGGAAGGATTATCGACTGATTTCAAATTAATTAAGAATTCAATATTTCCTTCTCCACCTTTAATTGGTGAGAAATCAAGTCCTTCAACTGAATAACCAGCAGACACAGCAAAGTTAATAATATCTTCTAAGACTTCTTGATGAACCTTATGATCTCTAACAATTCCGTGTTTTCCAATCTTATCTCTACCAGCTTCAAATTGTGGCTTAACCAAAGCAGCCACATGTCCATTTTTAACTAAAATGTTCTTTAAAACAGGCAAAATTAAATGTAGAGAAATAAATGATACATCAATAGATGCAAATTCAGGTTGACCATGTGTAAAATCTTCAAGTTTACTGTATCTGAAGTTTGTATGTTCCATTACGATAACTCTTTCATCTTCTCGTAATTTCCATACCAATTGATTACTACCTACATCCAATGCATAACTTAATTTAGCACCATTTTGTAACATCACATCTGTAAAGCCACCGGTGGACGATCCTATATCAAGAACTGTCTTACCATTTACATCCAAATTAAAGATTTTCAAAGCTTTAGCTAATTTAAGTCCACCTCTACTTACATAAGGCATTGGTTTCCCTTTTAAATGTAATTTTGTATCAACTGGTATTTTGGTTCCAGGTTTATCTAATCTTTCTTCGTTTTTACCTAAAATTTCTCCAGCCATAACAGCTCTTTTAGCTTTTTCTCTGGTATCAAATATTCCTTGTTCAACCAGTAAAACGTCCACTCTTTGTTTCTTCATTATGTGCTACTCCTATTTTTTTATTTCAAAATAATCTAAAAATGCTGAAAGTACACTCGTATCTAATTTATATTGAGTATTAATATCATCTAACACATTTCTACAATCATCAATTAATTGCTTTAAGTAGTCATATGATTTATCTAACCCTAATAAATTAGTGTAAGTATTTTTATTACCGTCTTGATGTACGGGTTTACCGAGTTCTTTGTCATTGGATACTACGTCTAAAATATCATCGTAAATTTGAAAGGCTAAACCATAGTCACTGCCAAATTTATCTAATTTTCTTTCTAACTCGTTATCAACTTCTGACATAACAGCACCGGCTGCTAAAGCATAACGAATCAAAGCCCCAGTTTTTTCACGATGCAAACCTTTTAGTTGATCTAATGTCAATTTTTTATTTTCATTTTGTATATCTTTGGCTTGTCCGGATACCATACCACTTGGTCCAGCTGCTTTAGATAGTAACAAAGCTAATTTACTCTTTATTGAATCATTCATTTTGTTATCAGTTAGCCATTGAAAAGCCAAAGTTAATAATCCATCCCCAGCTAATGTAGCTAATCCAGCACCATAAATAACATGATTAGTAGGTTTACCCCTTCTTAAGTCATCATTATCCATAGCTGGCAAATCATCATGAATCAATGAATAGGTATGAAGTAATTCTAAGGCGCATGCAGCCTTCATTTGATCATCTTCGATTTTTTTATTCATCATCTTCATGACTGCAATAGTAAATAATGGTCTAAGTCTCTTACCACCAGCCATTAAAGAATACTTCATGGAATCCAATAAATCTTTTTGATCAACATATTCATCCAAGTGGTTTGATAAATAATCATCAATTGCCGGATTATTATCACTGATAAACTCTTTCAATAAACTTTTATCTGCCATTATTTATCATCACTTTCGGGTTTTTCAAATTGCTTTTCTTCATCATTGTCAGTCATTTCTTTAGCCAATGTGTTTTCAGCATTCTTTAAAGTGTTTTGTAATTCATTGCTTAATTCAATTCCCTTTTGAAATTGAGACAATGCTTTTTCCAACGGAATGTTACCTTGTTCTAATTCTTGAACAATTTTTTCCAACTTATCCATATTTTCTTCAAAACTAACTTTCTCTGTCATTATTTATGCTCCTTTTTAATTTCATTTACAGTTGCCTTAGCAGAACCATCAATTAAATTTAACTCAACAGTTTGATTTTTCTTTAAATCATCAACTTTTTTAACAACTTCACCCTGTTCATTAGTTGTAAAACTAAACCCTCTAGCCATTACTTTTAATGGACTTAAGTGATCTAGTGATTCAATATTTCTTTTTAGTTCTACTCTTTTATTATCTATTAATTGGTTGATATTACGTTGAAGTCTTTCATTATTAACCTCTAACGATTGCATTTGTTCTTTTATCAATGCTTGAGGTGAATTTATTTTTAGATTATAAACTAAATCATTTAGTCTTCTATCAAATAAATTAATCTTTTCTTTAAAACTATTATTTAAACGTTCGTTTAACATATCAATCTTTTGTACATATGAATCATACAATCTTTCTGGTTGTCTAAATATATATGATTCATTGGCTTTAGATAAACGTTGTTGTAGTTGTTTAAGTTTGTTACCAAAAGAATTGATAGTTCTTATTTTATTATTTTGTATTTCAGTTAAAACATCAGTTAAAACGGGGACAGCTAATTCAGCAGCTGCAGTTGGAGTAGCTGCACGCACATCAGATACTAAATCAGAAATGGTTACATCAGTTTCATGTCCAACTGAAGAAATAACTGGTATTTTTGATTTATAAATTTCTCTAGCAACTATTTCTTCATTAAATGGCCATAAATCTTCAATAGATCCACCACCACGTCCTATGATTAATGTATCATAATCATCTCGTTCATTAACTCTGCTAATTTGTCTAACAATATTCTTTGCGGCAGCATTACCTTGCACAACAGCAGGATATAGGACAATTTGAGCAATAGGATATCTTCTACGAGTAGTAGTGATAATATCTCTTATAACAGCTCCACTTGGTGAAGTAACGACTGCTATTCTCTTGGGATATTTAACTAATCTCTTCTTATGTTCTGCGTTAAATAAACCTTCTTGAGATAATTTTTTCTTTAACTGTTCATATGCTTGATAAAGCTCTCCTACTCCATCAGGTTCCATATGTTCAATGTAGATTTGGTAATTACCAGTGGGTTCATATAATGAAATTCTACCAGTAACTAGGACCTTCATCCCTTCTTCTGGTGTGAATTTAACTTTATTAAATGCAGACTTAAACATAATTGCACTAATTTTAGCGTTATCATCTTTTAAACTAAAGTATTGATGAACTGGACGTAACCTAAAATTTGAGATTTCACCAGTTAAATATACTTTTCCTAAATAAGGATCTCGATCAAATTTTTTCTTTATATAATTAGTTAAGTCAGTAACACTTAAATAATCGTTATCCATTATTTTTCACTCCATTTTGCAAGTTCTACCGTTTGTCTCATTAATGTAGCAATAGTCATAGGACCAACACCACCTGGTACAGGAGTGATATATGAAGCCTTAGAACGTAAATCATCATAATCAACGTCTCCAACTAGCTTGCCATTTTCATCAACGTTTTGTCCTACATCAATTATTACTACTCCGTCTTTAACATCATTTTCAGTAACTGTATGCAATTTACCAGTAGCAGAAACTATAATATCAGCATCCTTTGTGTAATCACTAATATTAGATACGTAATGATTTATAACCATCACTTCAGCTCCAGCATTAATTAATAATGCAGCCATAGGTCTTCCCACAATAGTACTTCTACCAATAACTACAGCTTTCTTACCTTTTAGTTCTATACCATATTCGTTAAACATGGTCATAATACCCTTTGGAGTACATGCAACCGGATAATTGGTTGGTTCATTTAAAAATAATTTTCCAGAATTAATAACTTGGAAACCATCCACATCTTTTTCAGGATTAATTTTACTCATAACATATTTTTCATTAATATGTTTAGGAAGTGGAGATTGTATTAAAATTGCATTGATTTTATCATCGTTATTATATTCGTCTAAAACTTGTAAAACTTCTTGCTCAGATGTTTCTTCCGGCATTTCTTTTACAATGGATTTAATTCCTAATTGTGTTGCCTTTTTGTTTTTACTCCTAACATAGCGGTGACTAGCTTGATCATTACCAACGATAATAACAGCTAAACAAGGACTAGTTCCTCTACTCTTTAATTCACTAACCATATCAGTAGTTTGTTGATTCATCTTTTTAGCTAGCATTCTTCCATCAATAATATTGGACATCCTATAACCTCCACAGAGTATTTTATATACATTTTAGCATATAAAGAATATTTTTTTGTTTATGTATCAAAAAAGATTCGCCATAAGCGAATCTCTTTAGTTAAGCAATTGTGTTTGATAAAACTCCATTAACAAATTTACGTGAATGATCATCACTGTACTTCTTTGTTAATTCTAGAGCTTCGTTGATTGCAACCTTAGTAGGTACATCATCAACATATTTAATTTCGAAAAATGCAAGTCTTAGAATAGCTAAATCAGTCTTAGCAATTCTATCAATTGACCAACCGGAAACAAGATAGGAGATTATACTATCATCTAAACTATCAATATGTTCTAATACACCATCAACTAATGTGTTGTAGTATTCAGGAATATCTACTTCACTATCAGTTTTGGAAATGGCATGAAAGAATAGGTTCTTATCGGTTGTATCATTTGCATTAATTGCAAATAATGTTTGGAATGCATATTCTCTTATTTTGTGTCTTGTAATTTCCACTATTTTTCACCCTTATTGCTACTATTACCACTAAATAAAGTATTTGGATCATACTTTTTATCACTTTTATCAGGTACAATACCTTCTACATGTACATTAACTTCGCCTAAATCAAGCTCTGTCATGAATAAAAGCTGTTGTTTAACTTGTTCTTGGATATTCAATGCAACCTTTGGCACAGAAACACCATAATTAAGATATACATATACATCAACGATTAATTTTCCATCATGAAAATCAAGTTTGATACCTTTACCCATTTCTTTGCGACCAAATAGTTCATTCACACTGGTTGCTAGTGATCCTCGCATTCTCTTTACACCTTTTACTTGAACAGATGCAATACTTGCAATAATTTCTAATACACTAGGAGAAATCTTGATTTCACCTAAATCAGAACTAGATTTCTTTAAAGAAATATTTGTTTCTTCTGCCATAGAAATACCCTCCAATCAAATACAGCTTATCAGCGGTTATTAAGCTCTTGAAATGTATGTTCCATCAGTAGTGTTAATAACTAATTTGTCACCAGCATTAACAAAGAATGGAACTTGAACGATTAATCCAGTAGTCATAGTAGCTGGTTTACTACCACCGGAAGCAGTATTACCTTTAATACTTGGTTCAGTTTCTGAAACTTCTAGAGTTACAGTGTTTGGAACTTCAATACCAATAACTTCGTTTTCGTATTGAACAATTGAAACTTCCATGTTTTCTTGTAAGTAGTTCAAAGCATCTTTAATCTTGTCGCCAGGAACACTTAGTTGTTCATAAGTATCCATATCCATGAATACGTAACCAGAACCATCAGAATATAAGTATTGCATAGTTCTAGTATCGATTTGAGCTTGTTCCATCTTAGCACCAGAACGGAAAGTTTTATCTTGAACGGCACCAGTTCTTAAGTTCTTTAGCTTAGTACGAACGAAAGCTCCACCTTTACCTGGTTTTACGTGTTGGAAGTTAATAATACGCCAGATAGCATTATCAACTTCAATAGTTAATCCTGTCTTAAATTGAGCAGTTGAAATTGTAGCCATAATTAAATTTCCTCCCTAAAAAACTCCTTCTTAATATTAAAAAGAGTTGGTAATTTATTCATTACTTATATTGTATCATTTTAGGTTTAATTAAATAAGCCTTGATAATAAAAAAAGCCTGAAAAAATCAGGCTTTTTCAACATTATTCACTAATTACTTAGCAACTGTTTCAGATACTGGGTAAACTGAAACTTGACGCTTGCTGCGGCCTTTACGTTCAAAACGTACAACACCATCAGCTAAAGCAAATAAAGTATCATCACCGCCACGTTTAACGTTTTTACCTGGGTAAATGTGAGTACCACGTTGACGGTAGATAATTGAACCAGTAGTAACTTTTGATCCATCAGCAGCCTTAGTACCTAGACGACGACCAGCTGAATCACGACCGTTAGCAGTTGAACCTCCACCTTTATGGTGAGAGAAGAATTGTAGATTCATTTCTAACATTGGATTACACCTCCGTACAATTTAATCGAATGTAATATCTAATTTAACAAACTTCGCATAACTATGAGAAATATCATCCATTCCATTTTGGAATGTAGATAAAATAGCATCGGCAGCTATTTGGTCATCATGATTATTAGCATCCGGAATTGATACTTCTAACAATCCGCCATTAGCATCATCGCTATTAACTTTAGGATTAATATGCGCATATTTTTGTAATCCATTTACAGTTGAAATAGATAAAACAGAAACAGCAGCACATACAATATCTTTTCCATATTCAGCAGAATCAGCATGACCTTTTAAACTAAATTCACTAATATGATTATTTTCTTTATTTCGAATAATCTTTGCTAATATCATTTGTTTTCCCTTAATTAAGCTTTGATTGAGTCAATCATAACCTTAGTGTAAGGTTGTCTATGACCCTTCTTAGAACGAGCACCCTTCTTAGGTTTGTAACGAAGAATAGTAATCTTCTTGCCACGGCCTTGTTTTTCAACAGTACCTTCAACAGAAGCTCCGTCTACAAGTGGTGTACCAACCTTAGCTGAATCACCACCAACGAAAACAACTTGATCAAATGTAACCTTGTCACCTTCGTTTGCGTTTAGCTTTTCAACGTAGATTGCTTCACCTTCAGCAACTTTGTATTGCTTTCCGCCTGTAACGATAATTGCGTACATAATGTGCACCTCCTTAAATAATATGCTTAGACTCGCCAAACATAAGCGCCTTATAGGACTTAATACTCAGTCTGCGCGGTTGTAGCTGTGAAAGTCCACAAATACAACGCTTTAAGTATACATATTTTATTAAAATTAGTCAAGAAAAAAAGCATATCCAATTTGGACATGCTTTTAATAATTATTAGTGTCGCGAGAGAGATTCGAACTCTCGACCCACGGTTTAGAAGACCGTTGCTCTATCCAGCTGAGCTACCGCGACATCAAAAAATCAACAATTATTATTGTATCTAAAACTCAAGTCTGTGTCAACAAGAATTTTAAATTATTTTGTTGAATTTGTTTGATCAAAGTGAGAAACCATCTCGCTAATATCAAAACCAAAATCTACTATAGCATATTTATTTAACATTTTCCATGAAAAAATGAAATCTTTTTTATTATGATTAAAATATCCGTTAAAAAGCATCTTTTTAATAGACAAATATACCTTATTAAAATCATCATCAGCTTTTAAAGAAAATAATTTTTCTTGTTCTTCATCACTCATGACAATAGCATCTGTCCAATTATTCATACTAGCAAATATCATATATAGATTCATTGTATATACAAAATCACTCATTAATTGTTCTTTATAATTTTCTTTATTAATTTTTTCTTGATCACTTTTATAAATACAGTGTCTTTTAGAATCATCAGCAATCTTAGACAATCCCATATCAATATTTGCTAAAATTCTACCCTTTTTATCATTTCCTATTGGCAATAATTCTTTATTTTGTCCCTGCATATTGAATTTAACAGCTGCATCATTAAGAATTTTATTGTAATTAAACATTTAAAATCACCTCATCTATTAAATTTTATCATCATTGTTTTTCTTATCCAAATAAAAAAAGACCAGATAACATCTGATCTTTTTGAAACTAGAATTATTCTAGTATTTTTCCATGTATTGATCGCGTTCCCAATCAGAAACTTGAGCACGGTATGCATTGTATTCAAGGTGTTTAGCAGCTAAGTAACTGTTAAAGATCTTTTCACCCATAGCTCTCTTCATAACTTCGTCAGAGCTTAATTCTTTCAATGCATCTAACAAGTCATCTGGTAAGTTAACGATTTGATTTTCTTTTCTTTCTTCAGCATCCATACGGTAAATATTTCTGTCCACGCTCTTTGGAGGAACAATTCCATTCTTCAATCCATCCAATCCAGCTTCTAGAACAGCGGCAATGGCTAAGTATGGGTTAGCTGAAGCATCAGCACTTCTTAATTCCAAACGTGTTGCTAATCCTCTTGCGTTAGGAACACGAATAAGTGGTGATCTGTTTGATCCCGACCAAGCTACATAAACAGGAGCTTCATAACCAGGAACTAATCTCTTGTATGAGTTAACTAATGGATTACAAATAGCAGTGTAACTCTTTGCATGCTTCATTAAACCACCTAAGAAATGGTAAGCAGTTTCAGAAAGCTTCAAATCACCATCTTCATCATAGAATACATCCCCATCATCATTAAATAATGACATGTTTAAGTGCATTCCTGATCCGTTAATACCACTTAGTGGCTTTGGCATAAAGGTTGCAAATAATCCATATTTTCTTGCAATTGTTTTAACTACTAATTTAAATGTTTGAATATTATCGGCAGCATTTAAAGCATCTGCATATTTAAAGTCAATTTCGTGTTGACCAGGTGCTACTTCGTGATGGGCAGCTTCCACATCAAATCCCATTTCTTCAAGGGTTAAAACAATTTCTCTACGGCAATTTCCACCTAAATCAAGTGGAGCCATGTCAAAATAACTTCCTTGGTCATTTAGATTAGTTGTGGGTTTGCCATTTTCATCCATCTTGAATAAGAAGAATTCTGGTTCTGGTCCAATGTTAAATGATGAGAATCCAGCTTTCTTCATATCTTGTAGAACTCTAATCAAATTATTTCTTGGATCACCTTCAAATGGTTCACCATTTGGCTTGTAAACTTCACAAATAACTCTAGCAATTTTTCCTCTTTCAGTACTCCAAGGGAAAATCATCCATGTTGATAGATCTGGATGTAAGTACATGTCACTTTCTTCAATTCTTACAAATCCTTCAATTGATGATCCATCAAACATAAGTTTGTTATCTAATAATTCATCCAATTGACTAATTGGGACTTCAACATTTTTTAGTGAACCCAATACATCAGTAAACATTAAACGTAAAAATTTAACGTCTTCTTCTTTAACAATTCGACGAATATCCTCTTTTGTATAATCATGCTTTGTAGCCATTTACATCTACCCCTAACATATTCAACATTAAATTAGTTAAAAAGAATTATTATTGGCGTCCCTGGAATTTAAGCCACCAATATTAAGAAGCTCATCGGACAAGAGTTTTCTCGCTTCTTGATCAGATAAGCCATCAGAATTGTCTTTATAGCTATCTTTCTTACGCTTTTCATATATAGACTTAATTTTAGAAATGTTTAATCCATCTGACAAATAGTCTTTAATTTCTAAAATCGTATCGATATCATTCAAAGAATACATACGGCGGTTCCCATCATTTCTTTCAGGTGAAACCAAGCCTTGTTCTTCATAATATCTGATTTGTCTAGCTGTAAGACTAGTTAATTTCATAACAGTCCCGATTGGTAATACAGAAAGCGATCTTCTTAAATCCTTTTCTTTCATCTCTAACTCCTTCTAACAAAATTAATAATAACATTATATTTTCTTATGTCAACTTATTATGTGATAATTTCTTACATGCAAATATATATATTACTATTTTAGCCAATTTTGTATATCTTTTTCTATGTTTTTTTCGTTATTCATGTCAGATATTATGTCATACCATCTAACATCCATTTTATTTCTGAACCAAGTAAGCTGTCTTTTTGCATAATGTCTTGAATCTTTTTTGATGTTATCTTTTACAGTTTCTAAGTCAATTTTGTTTGCATAATAATCAATAAACTCTCGATAACCAATTCCCTTAAGTGCTGGTAATGATAAGTCATTTTTTGAAAATAACCATTTGACTTCATCCATCAATCCATCATCAAACATTTTATCTACTCGATAGTTTATTCTATTATATAAAACTTTCCTATTAGTATTTAATGCAATGATAAAACTATTTAAATCTACTTCATTATTAGATTGATCAGAAAATTTCTTTCCAGTATTATGGAAAACTTCCATCGCTCTTATAACTCTTCGTTCATTGCTTACATCAATATTTTTTGCAGCCTCAGGATCAATGTCATTTAATTTATTCCATAATTCTTGCTTACCATTTTCCTTAGAAAATTCATGTAATTCTTTTCGGTAAGTATCATCGACATATTTATCCCCACCTAGATTCAAACCATCAACTAATGATTGAATATAAAATCCGGTTCCTCCAACAATAATTGGTAATTTTCCTCTACTAATTATGTCATCGATATAATGATTAGCTTCCTCTACAAATTCCGCTGCAGAATATCTTTGACTTACATCACGTATATCTATTAAATGGTGAGAAATGCCTCCCATTTCATCTTTAGTAACCTTTGCGGTACCAATATTCAAATGTTTATAAACTTGCATAGAGTCACCAGAAATTACCTCACCATTGAATTTTTTGGCTAATTTAATTGATAAACTGGTTTTCCCAACAGCAGTTGGTCCTACAATTATAAGTACTTTTTTCATTTTATCCCACCATTTCTGCTTATATAAGTCTAGCATATAACATATTTAATTAAAATATCAGTAAATACTGGATAATTATGTTAAAAAAAAGCATAATATAGGTGTAGACATTTAAAAGTTGGGAGGATTTTTAAAATGAAAAAATTTGCAAAAGGATTTTTTGTTGGTGCCCTTGCAACTACAAGTGCAGTTGCTGGAACTTTATTTTCATTTAAGAAAAAAGTTGTTGATCCTGTAGAAGACAGAGCTCAAAAATTAGAAGAAAACAGAAAGAGAGTTGTTCGTAAGCAACGCTCTGCACACCAAGGCTAATATATAATTAAAAGATCACTTTGTAGTGGTCTTTTTATTTTGCCAAACAAAAAGAGAAGTTAATCATTTTTAAGTATGATTAACTTCTCTTTTTTCATAAGTATTATTTTTTAGTTTTTCCGTTCCAATTTCTGTATCCAGAATTTAAAACGTAAATATTTTTATATCCATGTTTTCCAAGCAAAATAGCTGTCTTAATGCTTAAAGCTTTCCCTTGGTCGTATAAATATACTGGCATATCATTTCTAATATTCTTGTAAAACATTTTTATAGTAGAATATGGAATATTTCTTGCGCCTAAAATGTGACCTGCTTCAAAGTCTTTGCTCTCACGCAAGTCAACAACTTGGCCCTTATGTCTACCTTTTTGAAAATCTTCTTCACCAATAAAATTAGCAAAGTGATTTGCACGTAAACGACTGTATAAATTATATCCAAATATAACTAATAAAATAATTACAATTAAAAGCATAGATCCAAGCATGCTATAACCACTCCTAAATTTTATTTATCCATAACATTTCTAAGTGCTAGAGAACCAGCTCCGATTACACCGGCATCGTTACCTAATTGAGCTAAACGAATCTTGGTTGAATCTCTAACAGGTCTAAATGCATTTTCTTGGAAATATTTAGTAGTTGGTTGTAATAAAGTGTTTCCGGCATTTGAAACACCACCACCGATTACGATGTTATCTGGGTTTAATGTATTTCCAACATTTGCAAGAGCTAATCCTAAGAAGTAGCAAACACGGTCAACTACTTGGTTAGCAAAAATATCACCGTTATCAGCTAAGTAGAATACAACTTTTGAAGTAATTTCTTCACCGTTGTTAATCATTTCTTTTAATCTTGAGTTACCAGTAAATTCACTGGATAGATGTCTTGCCACTTTAACAACACCAGTTGCAGAAGCGTATTGTTCTAAGCAACCTTGTTTACCACATGTACATTTGAAACCACCTGGTTCAACAGTAAGATGTCCGATTTCACCAGCACCACCATTAGCACCGTGAGCTAATTCGCCGTTGACGATAACTCCGCCACCAACACCGGTACCTAAGGTTACAAATACTACATCTCTGTCTTTACTTCCGGCACCTTTCCAATATTCACCTAATGAAGCAACATTAGCATCATTATCTAAAGCAAATGGTAAACCTAATGCTTTTTCAATTTGGTCTTTAATATGTTGAGTTGTTTTCCAATTTAAATTGTAAGCACCAATAACAGTTCCAGCCTTACGATCAACTGAACCTGGAGTTCCCATACCAATTCCAATAAAATCATCAATTTTTTGATCAGAATCTTCCATCTTTTCATTAATTGATTTAATAATATTTGGAACAATATGACTTCCGTTAGCGCTTACATCGGTTGCAATAGCCCATTTATCTAAAACTTCACCGTTGTCAGTTAAGAAAGCCAACTTAGTGGTTGTACCTCCTAAGTCAATTCCGATTACTTTTTTTACCATTGCAATTCCTCCTAAAACTTGTTATTTTTTTCTTCCTCTAATCTATGCTCATGTTTCAAAACAATTTTGGCTTGTATGAATTCTTGCTTAGTAACTAAACCAGCATCATGTAAGTGGTCTAATTCCAAAGCCATGACTTCAATATCCCACATTCTTTTTCCTACATAAACATAAATACCAAACCTTTTTAAAAGTTGCTGAACATCATACAACGTCTTCATTGTCCCACATCCTAACAAAAAATGCACTAGTTAATTTGCAGCATATCCCATTTTTAAGCATAAAAATGCAAATATTACTAAAATAATTAACGAAATAATCCTTTTTAACCAAGGAATTCTATTAGATGACATAGGTATACCAATTAAGTACGCGGATAAAAATCCACCAATTAGTCCGCCAATATGTCCGTATAAATCAATATCAGGTGACATTAAATCAAATACCACATTAATTACGATAAGTAACAAAACGTTACCTGCTATTCTACTTAATATGGTATCACGAAAACTTTCGCCCAACATCAAATATACGCCAAATAATCCGAACAATGCTGTACTTGCCCCAGCACTTGGATAGTTACTAAATCCAAAGCTAGCAAAATTACCAAAAATTCCAGCTATTAAAAATACTGCTAAAAATCTTGTATGACCCAATATTTCTTCTAACTGTGTTCCTAAATAGTAAAGCGTTATTCCATTCATTAAAATATGCAAAAAAGATAAATGTAGAAAAATAGGAGTAATAAATCTCCACCATTCACCAATTTGTACATAACCATTAATCATAGCACCATTCATTATTAAGTCATAAGAAGTATTAGTAATCAATCCAAATAAATAAATGAAAACCATAATGCCTAATAATGTGTATGTTATAAAACTGGTATTTCTCAAATTATATCGCCATTTAAAATAAAATTCTTTTAACTCTTTGATCGAAATCATCTACTTTCCAAATTGGATTTTTATAAATCTGTTCCGGATTTGCTAAAGATATTGTGTCTCCATCAAATTCTCTTAATATACGATCATAATATCCTCCACCAAATCCCAATCTTTGCCCGTTATTAGTTGCAAATGCTAGTCCTGGAACAATTAGTAACTCAGCATCATTAACGCTCATTACTTTGCCATTTTGAGGCTCTAATATATGAAAATTACTATATTCCAATTCAGTATCAGAATTATATTGAACAAATTCTAGTTTTTCCTTAGAAACAACTCTTGGAATTAAAACATTTTTATTTTCAATAATAGCTTTTTTAATTATCGGGGTTGTATCAATTTCTATTGATGTACTTAAAGTAACACCGATAGTATTTGCTTTTTTCCACTCATTCGTTAAAAAAAGTTTTCTATACAATTCATCATGATTATTTTCTAGATGAATCAATTTATTTTTTATTAATTTTCTAACATAATTTTTATCCATAAAATCACGTCCAAGATATAAAAAAAGGATTTGGGCTTTGAAACCCGAATCCTTTATTTTGTTTCACGATGTAATGTAACTTTTCTTTCACGTGGACAATATTTCTTTAGTTCCAAACGATCAGGGTTGTTACGACGACTCTTAGTTGATAAGTAATTACGTTCGTGACATTCTGTACATTCTAAAGTAATGTGTACTCTCATCTTAGTTACACCTCCAAATACAGTTGTATTTTAATTTTTATATAAACAACTTTCAACTCTTAATATATTATCATTTTTTTACTGATTTGACCAGAGTTTATATAAATATTGTTAAGGAAAATTACTTAACAGTTATTTTTCTAACCCACTATCAGATTGAACATACTTCCAGTATGCCTTATAAATCTCTTGAGCAAGATTAATATTATTATTTTCCGAATTAGTTGGTAAGTTTGGAATAGCAACAACAACTACCACTTGTGGGTTATTAGATGGAGCAAAGGATCCCAAACTCAATGTTACAGTTTCTTGAGGTTTAGAACCTTTCTTTCCACTACTGTAAAATGTTTGCGCAGTACCAGTTTTAGCAGATACAGATGGCTTTATTTGGTTTAAGGTAATACCAGTTCTATATTGGTTAGTTCCGTGAACCACTTTATAGAATCCATCAGTAACTACTTTTCTTTGTGCTGGTGTCATATCCACTTTATTTAACACAGTTGGAGTTACAGAATATTTAATTCTACCTAATTTTCCATTCTTATTAGAAGCACGAATATTTTGAACTACGTGTGGTTCTATTCTGTAACCACCATTAGCTATAGTTGAAATGTATTGTGCCACTTGAATTGGTGTGTATGCATCATAGTTTCCATAAGACAAGTCCAGTGCTTTACCAATGTTTGCACTACCACCAGGTCCTTGAATACCCTTAGTTTCACCAGGTAAATCAATACCTGTTAAGGTTCCTAAACCAAATTGGTTAAAGTATCCACGCATAACATTAAAGATATTAGGATTCATAGTTAGAGGAGCACCTTCATAGTAATGGAATCCTGCTTCTTTCATGGCTAATTGCATCATGTAAGAGTTAGAAGATACTTCAAGAGCTGTGGATGCATCTAATGAAACATCATGATTTCCATCGTAGTTAAACCAAGAAGATTTTCTAATTCCACCAGTTAAGATTGGTTTATCAGTGAATACAGAGTTTGTTGGAGTAATAACCTTATCCATCAACGCTCCAGAAACCATGGCACCCTTAACTACAGAACCCATTACAATTGAGTTATTTATAGTTCCTAGTGCATTAGGAATCATTTTTCCAGTTTCTGGATTTCTATTTACACCTGCAAGTCCAATAATTCCACCTGTATTAGGATTCATAACAACTGCATATGCACCAGTAGAATTACCAGTTCCTCTATCAGCATTTTCAACTAAAGTCTGTATTTTCTTTTCAAATTGAGAATTTATAGTAAGTTGAAGGTTGTCACCCTTTTGACCACCGTATTGTTTGATAGCATGATCTAAACTACCACCCTTAACAAGAGTTTGTGATTTAGATCCACGCAAAGCTGGTTCATATTTTTCTTCTAGATAACTTTGTCCAACACTATCATTTCTAGAATATCCTTCTGATAATAAGCTATTAATTCTATCACTAGGCAATCCACCCTTTTCGGAAGAAACGGTACCTACGATACTTTGAATAGCATTTCCATTTGGATATTCACGAGTCCAACTATTACCAACTTGGACACCAGGCATATCGGATAAATGTTCTCCAATTGTCGCAGCTTCCTTATTTGTCACACCAGTACTCTTGATGTAAGTAGTTGATAATTGATATGAACCACTCATTTTTTGAAAAATTGCTGCTTTATTCATGGTATCCTTATCTGTCTTATATAATTTTTCATCCATTACTTTCTTTATTTCAGCAGCATATTGTTCATTTGGTTTAGAACCAGAAGGAAATTTCATACTATCAGAAATCTTCGACAAATTATCTTTATTAGCTAGATAGTAATCAGCTTCCTGTCTGGGAGTTAAACTAGATGAATCTACTGTAAGATATTGACTCAATTTATTAGCAATTGTGTATATCTCAGAGGTTGTAACAGCTAATCCTTTTGTATATAAAATAGCAAGGTGAGCTTTATTTCCAACTAGAACACGTCCAGTGGAATCATAAATCATCCCTCTTTGTACATTTCCATATTTCACGGAATTATCTGAACGACTAACTTCCGCCTTATATTGATTTCCATTAATGATTTGTAAGTAAGCCAATTGTATGGCTAATATGGCAAATAAAGCACCCACAACGGTTAAAATAATATTTAATCTAAATGGTACTTTTGAATTTATACCACGATCACTATGATGGAATATTTTTCTCAAAAAATTATTCAAATTAATCTAACTCCTTGCTCCCCAAATGTTAATTATTTTATTATCTATTTATTGTATACTATATTGTATATTACCAGAAATTTTAAGAACAAAAACATTATAGAAGGAATTTTATATGATAAATAAATTTAAGTCTTTTCTTAAAACCAACTATACTTACATTTTGTGCCTTGCAATTCCAATTATTATTATGGCATGTTACTTTGCATACCGCAATATGTTTCCTTTTGGAAAAGGTAGTATTCTAACTGTAGATTTAGGACAACAATATGTAGATTTCTTTGCATATTATCGCAGAACTATCTTATCTGGAAACTACCAAACTATATTATACTCATTTTCAAATGGGTATGGCGGTGAAATGCTTGGAATTTGGGCATATTATCTTCTAAGTCCATTTAACTTAATTATATTAATGTTTCCTGCAAAATTAATAAACGCAGCAATATTACTAATCACAATTATTAAATATGGTATGTCAGGATTATCTTTTTCAATATTTTTAAAACACAAAAAGATAAGACATCCATTACTTATTATAGCTATGTCAGTAGCCTATTCACTAAACGGTTGGATTATAGCTAACCAACTTAACTTAATGTGGTTAGACGCTATGATATTATTACCTCTAATAGCCATGGGAATTGACTACATAATTTCTAAAAATCAAATGAAGATATTTATAATTTCATTTGCTGCATTATTAATAATAAATTATTACATGGCCTATATGGTAGGTATATTCACAATCATATACTTCCTAGCAGAATTAATTATTAATTTTAAAACAGTAAAAAAATGTTGGGTCCCATTAATTAAAATGATCGTTAGTTTGGTAACATCTATACTAATATCATCATTTATATTTATACCTAACCTATTAGAACTAAACAGTGGTAAAGGCTCATATACTATACAAAAAATTCATTGGCATTTTGAATATAATCCATTCTATATGATATCCAAATTATTTAATGGTAGTTTTAATTTTAATCAAATGCCTAGTGGTTACCCTAACATCTTTATTGGTGCGATTGCCACTATTGGCTTTATTTTATTCTTCTGTAACCAACATATAGCATTGAAGCGAAGAATTTCATATGCCGTTATAACGATTATTTTAATTCTTTCTATGTGTTTTGAACCCTTAGATTTATTATGGCATGCTATGCAATTCCCTATCTGGTATCCATATAGATTTTCTTTTATCTTCTGCTTTTGGATGATTTATTTATCATCTATAGCTTTAAATACCTATTCCAATAGAATAAATATTAAAGCAGTAACTATTCTTGCTCTAATTTTAATCGCAGGTTTCATTTATATAGCTGCTAATAATAAAACTTTCAATTTTATGTCTATGGAAAAATACTTCATTTCACTCACTTTTGCTACTATTGCATTCTTAGTAATTATTTTATCTAATAAAAAAAGCAAGGCTTATTGGATAAGCCTTGTAGTAATAGTAATTTGTGACGCTGGTTTGAATGTATTTAATTCATTAAATAGCATTTCATATGTTTCAAATAATGATTATGTTCAATATACTTCCATGCTAAAGGAAAATGTTCGAGGAATTGCTAATCCTAAGTATGGCTTTTATAGAATTGGTAAAGATTTTTATCGTTCAAGAGATGATTCAATACAAGCCAATTATGATGGTGGCTCTATCTTTTCATCTACTTTACAAAAATCCACTCCTACCTTTAATGGAAATATCGGAAGTGCATATACTACTGGATCCATTGATTACTCTAATGGAACTTTAGTATCTGATTCCATGCTAAATTTTGCATATTTCATTAAGAATAATAGTAATTCCAATGACTATCCTATGATTCAAAAGTCATCCCCTAGATATGACCTAAAGCATTACGAATTAATAAATGATAGTGAATTCCCTATATATCATTCTAGTTTTACATTACCAAGTTTATATACTACTTCAGGAAATGTATTCTCCAATATAAATTCTATGGATCCAATTGATTATCAGAATAAAATGGTAAAACAAATAACTACACAAAATAATAATGTTTTTACACCATTTAATAATTATCAAGTGATTTCGAAGAATGCAAATAATGTAAATAGCATCACTCAACAAGTCTTTAAGAAACGGAATTTGTTAAAAAATTCAACAATTCATATTAAGTATAATGGTAATCATAACCAGATTTTCTATATGGTTATTCCAAGTAGTTTAAATCAAAAAAATTGTTCCATTATAGTTAATGGACAAGACATAAATCTTCCAGATAACTTCGAAAGCACTTTTGTTGTAAGTTTACCTAATATGTCTAAAAACAATATAACTATACAATTAAAAACTAATACCATATATACCAATGAATTTAACATATATAATTTAAACTTAACCAAGTATCTAAATAGTACTAAGCAAATAAGAAAACAGGACAATAAAATTAGTTTCAAAAACAATTCTATCCATGCTATTGTAAGTAGTCATAATAATGATCAATTAGCTACTTCTATACCTTACAGTAAAGGTTGGAGTCTTAAGATAGATGGACACAATTATCCTATAAAATTAATTAATAAAGAATTTATTGGAACCGATAATTTACCTAAAGGAAAACATAAAGTAGTTTTATCATACTACCCTGTGGGTCTAAATTTAGGTATATTAATAACACTGGTAACTACCGCTTTAATAATATTAATAAGTCTATTTAAAAGAAGAATAAAATAAAAAAAGCATGCTAAACTTTTTAAGTTTAACATGCTTTTTATTTGCTATTTATTCAACACTAATGATTTTAACTTTCATTTCACCAGCTGGGATTTCAATAGAAACTTCGTCATCAACACGGTGTCCTAGTAATCCCTTAGCAATTGGAGAATCATTTGAAATCTTACCACTCATTGGATCAGCTTCAGCAGCACCAACGATTTGGTATGTTTCTGGATCTTCATCAGGAAGTTCTTTGAAAGTAACTTTCTTACCAACGTTAACTAAATCATCGTCAACGTCATCATTTTCCACAACTTCAGCATATTGAAGCATATGTTCAATAGTAGAAATACGACCTTCCATCATACTTTGTTCATTTTTAGCAGATTCATATTCAGAATTTTCTGATAAATCACCATAACTTCTGGCAATCTTAATTCTTTCGATAATCTTTGGTCTTTGATTTAATCTTAAATCTTCAAGTTCATCTTCAAGTTTTTGTTTCCCTTCAAGGGTCATTGGATATGTTTCATCTTTTGCCATTTAATAAAATCTCCTTTTTTTAGATTGTAGTATCAATATTGTTTAATACTTTATTATTACCATGTTTTACTAGGATAGATTGAATCTTAGTGGTTAATAAATCAATTGCCACTTGGTTCTTTCCACCTTCTGGAACAATGATGTCAGCATAACGCTTACTTGGTTCAACAAATTGGTTGTACATTGGTCTAACAGTTTCCAAGTATTGTTGAATAACTTCATCAAGAGTTCTTCCACGTTCCTTAGTATCTCTTTGAATACGTCTTAAAATACGAATATCATCATCAGTATCAACGAACACCTTGATATCCATTAAATCTCTTAAACGCTTATCATCCAAAATAAGAATACCTTCTAAGATAATAACATCACGTGGTTCTTGTGTAACTGTTTCAGAACTACGGTTTAGCTTAGTATAATCATAAACTGGTTTTTCAATTGGTTCATAATTTAAAAGCTTATGCAAATGTTCTAGTAACAAATCACTATCAAAAGCCAATGGATGATCATAGTTAGTTTCTTCTCTTTCAGCCATTGTTTTATTTGATTGATCCTTGTAGTAAGAATCTTGTTGCAAAATCATAATAGAGTGACCTAACAATTGATTGAAAATTGCTCTACTAACTGTAGTTTTACCACTACCTGAACCACCTGTAACACCAATTACAACGGGACGTTTCTTTTTTTCTACCATAATAACCTCTCCATAACCGTTTTATCTCATAACATTACTATTATCAACTATTTAATTAGAACTCATTGAATAACTATAGTAATTAACTTTTTTATTTTTTGCATTTACTTTATATACTAAATACCCTTTATCCATATCTTTTGGATTTAAAATAGCTGATAAAGAAGTAATTGTCGGATTGCCAATTGGGCCAGGTCCTAATCCTTTATATATAAATAAATTATAAGCGGACTTATTCTTATAATCTTTTTTAACTAGTTCCTTTTGAGAATCTTTATTATTAGCATACATAACTGATGATTTAACTTCAAGGGGTAAATCGTTATTATAACGATTGTACAATACTCCAGCTATTTTTTGACCGTTATCCTTGCTAACATGTTGTGATTCTACAAATGATGCTAATGTCAATGCTTGATTAATAGTTAATGACTTACTTTTAATCTTTTTAAAGTAAGGTTTAAGTTCTTGATTAGTCTTACCTACCATTTGTTCAACTATAGTTTTCAATGAAACATTATTTTGTGAATTATAGGTAGCGGGATATAAATATCCTTCTAGTACATATTTATTCTTCTTTGATTTAAAAGCAGAAGCTAGTAACTTAGGATATTTTTTCTTTAAACTATTCAAAAAGTCCTTATTAACCATTAATTTTTTAAAATCATCGCTTGAATATCTACTACGTTTTTCTACCGTGTTAGCAATATCATTTATATTATCACCTTCACGAACTAACAATCTGCCATAGACACCTTGCAACGGTTGATCCGAACCACCGCTGCGAAGTTTATTAGCGATAGCTTTTAAACTCATAGAAGGCGATAATTCGTAGTAACCAGCTTTTAAATCAGAGTAATGGTTACTATTTACGTAGTAGTTAAATACCATTCCACTCTTAACAATCTTTTTATCTTGTAAAATAGATCCAATCTTTTTGTCAGAAGCACCCATTGGAATTTTAACTTGAATCACGGATTTGTTATTAGGATTCAATGGTTTCAATGATTCCTTAAGATATTGATGCCCGAATATAAAAATACATACTCCTAGCACCAATAATATTGCTATTATACTTAAGAAAATCTTTTTTCCTAAATTAGTGCGCTTCTCTTCGAAATCATTGGAGCTTTTATCTACACCCAAAATTATTCCTCCATTTTAAGAACTATCGTACTTCTACGTCAAATTCTCTTTCAAGATTTCTTTGTACCTTAGCCATTGCTTTATTAACATCTTCATCAACTAAAGTATCACGCTTGTTTTGGAAAGTTAATGTGTATGCTAATGACTTCTTACCTTCCGGAACATTTTCTCCATCATATAAGTCAAATAGTTTAACATCTGTTAGATATGCTCCACCACGTTTATTAATAACGGCGACAATATCATCATTATTAATATCTTCATCGATAAGTAGTGCAATATCACGAGTGATTGATGGATATTTAGAAACTGGTTCATAATTTTGTTCTTTCTTAGGTAATTCAAATAATGAATCAAAGTTTAAATCAAATACATAAGTATCCTTAATCTTAAATTGTTTAGCAACCTTAGGATGAACTTGTCCTACAAAACCAACATAATGATCATGTACGTAAATATCAGCAGTTCTTCCTGGATGCATTTCAGGATATTGTTTATTTGCCTTATAACTGATTTGACCCTTAAAGCCAATAGTTTCTAAGTATGATTCAACAATTCCTTTAATTTGATAGAAGTCTACATTCTTAGCTTTAACATTCCAAGAATTATCAAGTAGAGAACCTGAAATAGCACCAGAAATATGTTCGATTTCTTTTGGTTTAACTTCATCTTCACTGTCTTTAGTAAAGATACGACCTTGTTCATATAATGCTACATCGTTTACTTTTCTAGCTTGATTGTAAGCAATATCATCTAATAATCCAGTAACTAAGTTCATTCTTAAAGTAGTATGGTCACTACTCATTGGATAACTTAGACGAGTTTCGTATGAATCACCCATCATAAACATTTTAGCTTCTTCATCAGTAGTTAATGCATATGAAATAGCATGTGTTAAACCAAGACCTTCTAGAATATTTCTAGTATTTCTCATTAATTTTTGCTTAGGATTCAATCCACCAGTTGTCATGTTGGTAGTTGGTAATGTACTTGGTAAATTATCATATCCATAAATTCTAGCAACTTCTTCAATTAAGTCAGCTGGAATGTGAATATCTCCTCTTCTTGTAGGAACAGTTACCACTAATTTTCCATTATTTGAATCTACATCGAATCCTAATCGGTTAAATATATCAATAATTGTTTCTTCAGTCAATGCAGTTCCTAGAACATGATTGATTCTATCAGTTGTAATTTCAATTGAAACTGGTTCAACGTCCTTACGACTACCTTCTAGAATATCATCAGTAACTTCTCCACCAGCTAATTCTCTAGACATTTCACAAGCTGTGTTTAAGGCTTCATCTAATCCTTGTGGATCAACTCCACGTTCAAAACGTTGAGATGCTTCAGTGTGAATTACATGTTGTCTAGCAGTCTTTCTAACTTGAATAGGATCAAAGATAGCACATTCAAATACTACATTCTTAGTATCTTCTGTAATAGAAGTATCTTTACCACCAATGATACCAGCAAGAGCTACTGGCTTTTCAGAATCAGAAACAATAAGATCTTTGTCATCTAATTCAACTTCATCGTCTTCTAATGTGGTAATCTTTTCTCCATTTTTAGCATATCTAACGGCAAGTTCTTTGCCTGCTAATTTATCTAAATCATATGCATGCATTGGTTGACCAAGTTTCAACATAATATAGTTAGTGATATCTACTACATTATTAACAGGTTTAATACCAGCATTCCATAATCTAATTTGCATCCAAAGTGGACTTGGCTTAACTTCAACATTATTAACTACACGATTTAAATATGACCATGCAATGTTTTTATCAACATTGTTGCTCATTTGATCAGCAGTCTTCTTTCCAGAAGTTTCTTTAATTTCTGTATGATCAAATTTGGCTGGCTTATTGTAAATAGCTGATAAATCATGAACTGTACCGTACATACTTAACATATCACCACGGTTAGGAGTTACATCTAAGTCGATTAACTCATCGTCCATACCAATGTATTTGTATACATCATCACCTAATTTTGCATCTTCTGGTAAGAAGTAAATTCCATCAGCCCATTCCTTAGGAACAACGTCTTTAGGATAACCAATTTCATCTAACGCACAAAGCATACCATTAGATTGAACTCCGCGCATCTTGGATTTTTTAATCTTCATATTGTCAGCAACACGAGCACCTGATAATGCAGTGATAACTTTTTTACCAACTGCAGCGTTAGGAGCACCACATACAATTTGTACAGGTTCTTCTTCACCAACATCTACTTGGCAAATGTGCAAGTGATCTGAATCAGGATGATCCTTCATATCAACGATTTCACCGACAACAATCTTTTTTAATCCAGCTTTGGGTCTAATAACTGAGTCCACTTCTACAGAAGAACGTTCAATTTTTTCAGCTAATTCATCTGCTGGAATATCTAAATCAATATATTTTCTTAACCAATCATAGGATATTCTCATTTAAAACTCTCCTTAATCAAATTGTGACAAAAATCTTACATCGTTTAAATAGAAATCACGAATGTCATCAACACCGTATTTCAACATTGCGAAACGATCTGGGCCTAATCCAAATGCAAATCCACCATATTCGTTAGCATCTACACCGGCCATCTTTAATACGTTCGGATGTACCATACCAGCACCTAGAACTTCAATCCATCCAGTATGCTTACATACATCACATCCCTTACCATCACAATTGAAGCAAGTAACATCAGCTTCAACTGATGGTTCAGTAAATGGGAAGTAACTAGGTCTTAATCTGATATCATACTTGTCACCAAATAATTGGTGTAATAGATATTCAAGAGTACCTTTTAAATCACCCATAGTAATATGTTTATCTATAACAATTCCTTCAACTTGGTGGAATTGGTGAGAATGAGTAGGATCATCAGTATCACGACGATATACCACACCAGGAGAAATCATTTTCAATGGTCCTTTAGAAAAGTCATGTTTTTCCAAAGTTCTTGCTTGCATTGGAGAAGTTTGTGTTCTCATCAAGATTTCATTAGTAATGTAGAAAGTATCTTGCATATCTCTAGCAGGATGATCCTTTGGTAAATTCATCATTTCGAAATTATATTTATCTTCTTCAACTTCTGGACCAGATTTTACTTCATAACCCATACCAATAAACATATCAGAAATTTGATCAATGATTGATTGGATAACATGAGGATGTCCTTTTGCAACTGGAGTAGAAGGTAAAGTAACATCGATAGTTTCAGCAGCTAATTTTTCTTCTAGTTCTTTTTCTTCTAGTTCTTTTAGCTTGCTATCTAATGCTTCTTGGATTTCATCTCTAATTTGGTTAGCATAGCTACCTACTACCGGACGTTGTTCAACAGGTAAATCCTTAATACCACGTAGTGCTTGTGTAATAGGTCCTTTTTTACCTAATAAATGAACCTTAATATCTTTATTTATTTTCTTAATATCAGTAGCGCTCTTAATTTGTTCAATTCCTTCATCGCGCAACTTCGTTAAATCATCCTTTAACGTCATAAAATTCTCCTCTCATTTAAACAAAAAAAGCTCCATCCCCATAAGGGACGAAGCTTCGCGGTACCACCCTAGTTTATAAAGCTAATACTAGCTCTATACACTCTAATTCAATAACGGTGAACTACCGGAATATTTTTCGTTAAAATTAACTCCCAATATCAGTTCAGAAAATGAATTCAGCCATCTAACAATTACTCTCAGCTACCGTAATTTCTCTGTAAAATTATGGCCTACTATTTTTTCTTCAACACATTTAACTTTATGATAAATCAAAAACCAGGCTTGGTCAAGATTAATCGTTAAGGTCACACCATTTATCAGACCAGTTATGAATTGCATTCATGATAGGTTCTAATGACTCACCTTTTTCTGTTAATTCATATTGAATTAATGAAGAATCAGTAAAAGTTTTTCTGGTAATTATTCCATCTTGTTCTAATTCTTTTAATCTTTCTACTAATACTCTATCGCTACATTTTGTAACTACTTTCGCAATGCATTTAAACCTTTGTGGACCATTTGCTAATAATGTTTCAATAATTAGCCCATTCCACTTTTTTCCCAACATTGAAAATGTCTTTTCAAAACGTGGGCACAATTGATAGTCAATTGACGAACTAAGTTTTTTGGCTTTCGTCAAAACGAACCCTCCTATTAATTTATTTACCTACTTTCAAAAATTTTCTTAATATTTCTATACTTAGGAGTGAAATATTCTCTGATCGCATCATAATCGTCTACTAAAGAAACAATTACACTTTCTGCATATTTAGGCTTACTTAAGGTCAATCCCCACATATGCTTAGTAATAATGTCTCTTTCTCGATCATTTAAATCAGTAATTTTTTCTGCATTTCGCAATGCTATTCTTGGGTGCATGTAAGCATGTGACCCTAATCTAAATTTAGTTATACGCCAATCATAATAAAACAAGTCATGTAATAAACCACCTCTAGCAGTGGATCTAGCATCCAAATTAAATCTTTTGGCAATTTTATAACTCTCATATGATACATTAATACAATGTATTAATCTAGTGGATGAATGATGTTGAATATAATTTCCTAATTGTTGTACTTCTCTAGTATTTAATAAGTCGGAAACATAGCTCATATATTCTTTATCACTCTGCCATGCATCATCTTTCATTATCATTATCTCCTAAATTTATTTTTTTAAATTAAACATTAAAATTCCTGCTGCGATAGCAACATTTAATGATTCTGCTTGTCCTTTTATAGGAATATATAGATTTTTGGTGGTACGGTCAAGTATTTTAGCTTGCATACCATTTCCTTCATTTCCCATAACTAGTGCAAATGAATCACTAGCTGCAATATCTGTATATGATACTGCTTGAGGATTTAATTCAGTACCATAAACTGGAACATCATTTGATTCAAATTTTTCAATCCAGTTTAACAAGTCACCTTCAATAATCTTTAAATGAAATTGGCTGCCTTGCATAGCACGTAAAACTTTAGGATTATATTGGCTAGAAGTTCCATCACCAAAGATAACTCCAGTCATCCCTGCAGCATCAGCCGTTCTAACCATAGTTCCAATATTACCAGGATCTTGAATTTGATCTAGTAATAACCAAGCTCCATTCATATCTTCTGCTTTAAATGAATCTTGTTTAGGTAAATCAACCACACCAAAAATTCCTTGAGGTGTACTAGTAGAACCTAATGTTTTAGCTACTTCATCACTAATTTCAATTAATTCTCCAGCAAAATTGTCTAATGCTTCTTTATGAAATTCAAATTGTTTTTCTGTAGTTAAAATTATATTAACATGTTGTTGGGCATTAATAGCTTCACTAACTAAGTGCCAGCTTTCCAAAATATATTGATTATACTTATTTCTGCCCTTTTTGTTTTTTAGCTTGGACCATTGTTTTACACGTTCATTTTTAGATGAAATAATTTTTTCCATTACAGGATATTACCCCTTTTAAACATTTATCTTTTATATTATTCTATCATAATAATATGATATAACATATACACTTAGCTTATTAAAACAATAAATCATTGAGAAAGGAGTGTTTATTTATGAATCAAAAAAGTATTAAGATAATTGTTTCTGGAAAGGTTCAAGGAGTTGGATTTAGATATGCTACTGTACAGGTTGCTAATCAAATGAACGTAACAGGTACAGTAAAAAACCTATTAAATGGCGATGTCGAAATCGTTGCTTGTGCAGATGAAGAAACTTTAAAACTTTTTTGTCATAAAATAGAGCAATCACCTACTCCTTTTGGAAAAGTAGCTAATATGCAAATTCAAGATTGCTCCAACCAGGATTTTCACAACTTTACAGTAAAATATTAATTTAATCTGATATTAAAGTCATTTTCTGGTATCATTGTAAATGAAATTTACGGGAGAGGTTTTTATAATGAAAAAGATCAAGAGCTTAAGTGTCCTATCATTAGCAGGACTGTCAGCACTATTATTATCCGGATGTGTCCGAGTTGATAGTAATGGTCATCCATATGGAATGACATATCAATATTTAGCATTACCTGGACAACATATATTAGATTTCATTGCTAAATTCGTAGGTAGCTACGGTTTAGCTATTATTCTATTAACTATCATAGTTCGTATGATTCTTCTACCAGCTATGATTAGCCAAATGAAGAAATCTACTATTATGCAAGAAAAAATGAATTTCATTCGTCCTCAAATGCAAGAAATTCAAAAACGTCAAAAGAACGCTAAGACTCGTGAAGAACAAATGCAAGTTCAACAAGAAATGATGAGCCTATATAAAGATAACAATATAAGTATGACTGGTGGTATTGGTTGCTTACCATTGATTATCCAAATGCCGGTTTACATTGCTTTATATAATGGTATTCGTTTCTCACCTGCTGTTTCACATTCCGTATTCTTAGGAATTAAATTAGGTGACAAGAGTTTAATTTTAGTTCTACTATCATTCCTTGCATATGTAGTTCAAGGTTACTTAATGACTCTGGGCTTACCTGAAGATCAAAAGAAACAAATGAAGATGATGTCATACATCACTCCAATTATGATTGTTTTAGTAACATTCAGTGCTCCAGCCGGTTTAGGATTCTATTTCTTCGTTAGTGGTATTTTTGCCTGTGTTCAAACTCTTATTATCAGTATGTACCGTCCAAAGATTAAGAGAGAAATTGAACAACAAGCTACTTTTGCTAATAATAATGATAATTCTTCTGCAACCGTTATAAATGATGTTGAAGAAGTAAACAATGATCAAAATGATGATGCAAAAGAAAGCAAAACTATTGAACACGATAGTCATGAAGAATTAAGAAAACGTAATTCTGGAAAACAAAATCATTAAAATAATAAGAGCTCCTAAAGTTAAATACTTTAGGAGCTCTTTTTTTGTTAAAAAATAGTTATATCAAAACGTGCATCAAATTTATCATTAGGAACTAATTTGTTAATTCCTACTTTATCCTTTAATTTTCCATTGCTATGAATATCATCGGTTATTCCCCACCATGGTTCTAAACAAACGAATGGTGCATCCTTAATGGACCATAATCCAGCATATTCATTATCATATGGAGTCATAGTAACCCCATGTTTATTTTTATCACTAGTTAAAGTGCTAGAGATTTGTGTGTGCTTAGGAACTTCAATAACTTTAGCATCTTTCTTAAATAAATCATGACTTAATCTAATTGGATCAGATAAATCAATTTTGTTCTTTTGTGAAATATCAGCATAAGGAGCTTCAAAAGAAATTTCATTATATTTACCCTTATCTGATAATTGTAATGAGTAGTCATTATATTGTTCACTACCATCTTTCACAAGAGGAACATTAAATGCTGGATGAGCTCCAACAGAAAATAACATCTCTCGATTATCCGTATTATATACAGATATTATGCATGATAATTTACTTTCAATAAGTTTGTAATGAACTATTAGTTTAAATTCAAAGGGATATCTTTCTCTAGTATAATCATTACTCAACAACTGTAAATCAATAGTATCTTGAGTATGTTTTAAAACGCTAAATTCCATATCTCTAGCAAACCCATGTTGTGTCATATGGTATTTTTTACCATCATATTCACATTCGTCATTTTTCAAACGACCAACAATAGGAAATAATATTGGAGCATGTCTTCCCCAATAGTTTTTATCAGCTTGCCATATATATTCCATTCCATCATTGTTTTGTATACTTGTGATTTCAGCACCAAGCGTATTAATTAACACTTTTAGGTGATCATTACTTAACATTTCAATCATAATATCCCCCCTCGATGACTTAACCCACGTATATTCTACAATAAAACGCTTTCATAATACAACAATAAACTACGAACGAGGGAAAAATTTATTATAATCCCTTAACAAATGTTCATTAGATACGTGCGTATATATTTGAGTAGTAGATAAACTACTGTGACCTAATAACTCTTGTACAGTTCTTAAATCTGCCCCATTTTTGAGCATTTCTGTAGCAAAAGTATGTCTTAACATATGAGGATGAACGTTAATAGTTAATGACGTTCTCTTCATAATCTCATCTAGTATATATTCAATACCCCTACTAGTAATCTGTCCACCATGTTGATTTATAAATACATAATCATGATGTTTGTTGTATTTCTTCATAATAATATTACGACAATTCTGATCGTAATCATTTAATGCATGTATCAAATACTTACCAAATGGCAAATAACGTTGCTTATTACCCTTACCAATAACCTTAATAATACGATTACCAAAATCAATATCACTATAGCGTAAATCAGCACATTCACTAACACGCATTCCTGTATCATATAAAATTTCTAAAATTGCAGAATTTCTATAATTTAATTTTTCATTTTCACCATTTTTTGCTTCTTTAAACAATTCGCGCAATTCTTTTTGATAGAAAAATCTAGGTAAATGATTAGGATGTTTCTTAATATTTACCTCATCAAAAGGATTATTAGAGAATATATCATTCTTTTCTAGAAATCGATAAAAGGAACGTAATGAAGATATCTTTCTAAGAACAGTATTTCTACTTTCGTCTTTTTTCTTTAAAGTGGTTAGATAATTGCTGACGTCTAAATCATCTGTTTGTAATAATGTTCTATCGTCATTTCTTAAGCTTTCACAAAATTCTTCAATATCACTTTTATAAGCGATAGACGTATTTTCAGAATATTGACGTTCGTTAACTAAATACTCCATAAACCATTCGATTAATTCTGTATCACTATATTTTTTCATAATACCTCTTCTTAAAGATCTAAAATAAATAACCTCCTAAAACAACAGTAATCATTTTAAGAGGTTATTAATTATTTCTGTACGTCTTCCTCATAATCACCGTTAGGACAAATGACTTGAGTACCACCTTTAATTTTCTTTTCAACTAAGAAATTACCGTCTTTAGGACAGTTTCTACCAATTGGCTTATCCCATGTAACGAAGTCACATTTTGGATATCTTGAACAACCATAAAAGATTCGATTCTTCTTGGACTTACGTTCAATTACATCTCCCTCTTTACATTTAGGACAACTTACACCAATTTTCTTAACAATGGCTTCAGTGTTTCGACAATCAGGGAATCTAGAACATGCATAAAATTTACCATATCTACCCATTTTAATAACCATAGGTGCACCGCAAACTTCACAGTTATATCCGGCTGGTTCATCTTTAATTTGCACGTCTTCCATGTTTTTCTCAGCATTTTTGACTTCTTTTTCAAATGGTGTGAAGTACTTATCTACTACTTTAACCCAATCTTGTTTAGCTTCTTCAATTTCATCTAAATTATTTTCTAGGTCAGCAGTAAATTCAATATTAACAATATCTGGGAAATATTCTTCAATAATACTATTAACGATTTCACCTAATTCAGTAGGTTCAAACTTTCTTCCTACTAATTTAACATAATATCTTCTTTGAATAGTTCCTAGAGTAGGAGCATAGGTAGATGGTCTACCCACTCCATTTTCTTCTAGTGTTCTAATTAATTTAGCTTCACTATATCTTGCAGGTGGTTGAGTGAAATGTTGATCAGGATTATTTTTAGTCATAACCACTTGGTCACCATTAGCTAAATCAGGAAGGATATTATCTTTTTCTTTACCCTTGTTATAAACTTTCAAGAATCCTTGGAAATTTAATTTAGAACCATTAGCTCTAAATACCACACCATTTTGATCCATATCTACAGTCATAGTATCCAAAACTGCAGAGGTCATTTGGCTGGCAACAAATCTACACCAAATCAAATTATATAATTTGTATTGATCATTAGTTAAATATTGCTTTAAGCTGGCTGGTGTACGTTTTACAGAAGTAGGTCTAATAGCTTCGTGCGCATCTTGTGCACCTTCAGGTAACTTACCTTTTATAGGCTTAATAGCAGCGTAGCTAGCACCATATTTTTCATGGATTAATTCAGATGCTTCATGCTTTGCTAATACTGAAATTCTGGTTGAATCAGTTCTCATATAGGTAATTAAACCTTGGTTACCTTCTTTACCAATATTAATACCTTCGTATAGTTGTTGTGCGACCATCATAGTTTTACCAGTCTTAAAATTCAACTTAACGTTAGCATCTTGTTGCATTGTACTTGTAGTAAATGGTGGTTGAGGTCTACGACGACGTTGTTTCTTTACAACATTAGTAACATCAAAAGGCTTCTTCTTATCAAATTTATCCAATACAGCCTTAACTTCATCATTATTACCTAATTCAGTTTTCTTACCATTTAATCCGTAAAAACTGGCTTTAAATGCGTCAGAATCCTTCTTCATATCAGCATCTATTGTCCAGTATTCAGTAGGAACGAAATCTTTAATTTCACGTTCTCTCTTAATAATTAGCCATAATGCAATGGATTGAACACGTCCTGCACTAAGACCTTTCTTAACTTTCTTCCATAATAATGGAGAAATAGAATATCCAACTAGTCTATCTAAAACACGTCTAGCTTGTTGAGCATCTACTAAGTTCATGTCAATTTCTCTTGGATGTTTAAATGCTTCTTTTACAGCATCCTTAGTAATTTCATGGAAAGCAACACGATTTTTATCTTCTGACTTTAAACCTAGCAAATGTGACAAATGCCAAGCGATAGATTCTCCTTCTCTATCAGGGTCAGATGCAAGGTAAACATTTCTAGCTTTTTTTGCTTCAGACTTTAATTCTTTGATAGTTTCACCTTTACCACGAATAGAAATGTAATGTGGTGCATAATCATGTTCTACATCCACACCCATTTTACTCTTAGGTAAATCTCTAACATGTCCTTTACTTGCAATTACTCGGTAAGTTCTTCCCAAATATTTTTGAATAGTTTTTGCTTTAGTAGGTGATTCAACAATCACTAACTTCTTTTTAGTCGACCGTCTCTTCTTTTTTGTTGTTGTCTTTTTAGTAGTCGCCATATTCATCCCTCGTTAACTTTAATTATTAAATAACTTACTTCAAAAAATAAAATTCTTCTAAGACATCTATGGAAGTAAGCGCTGGTTTGGCTCCAGCTGATATCAATTCATTACATCCTTTGGATAAATCACTATCAATCCTACCGGGAACTGCTAGTACACCGCGATTATTTTGTAGTGCCAAATTAGCAGTAATCAGACTTCCTGATCTAATCTTCGCTTCAGTTACCAGAATAGATTTCACTAAACCCGCAATTATGCGATTTCTTTCCGGAAAATGATACCTAGCAGGCTTACTACCTACTGGATATTCACTAATTAATAAATGATCTTTTCCAATTTGTTTTTGTAACGATTCATTACTTTTAGGATAATACTGATCCAGTCCATTTCCAATAACCGCAATCGTATTTCCTTCATTAGCCATTGCTGCCTGGTGTGATAATTTATCAACACCTCGAGCTAGTCCAGATACAATAGTAACACCATTTTTCACTACATTAGGTAATATATTTCGTAATGCGTAGAATGAATAATTACTATTATATCTAGCTCCTACCACACCCAGTAAATCTGTTTGTAATATATTTAAATTACCAGCATAAAATAACACAATGGGTGGCAAGTATGCTTCTTTTAGTTGCAATGGGTATTCATCATCTAAAATACTAAACCATTTTACATAATTCAAGTGATGATGAAGCTCTCTATTTAATTTATCACTATTAAAAGAATTAATAAATGTTTTAGCATTCTTATTAGACAAGTGTAACACTGAGGTTATGCGTTCTGCAGACAAATTTATTTCTTCTGGAATTTTGTTAAATGCAGTTATTAACCACTGATAAAATCTATATTCAGATTTTATCCCTATTCCCTCTACTAGTTTTAACTTTAATAATAATTGTTTAGTTTTCATGATATACCTCCATATTATTGGATGGATATATACGTAAAACTATCGCAAAAAGTCACAAACTGGTTTAAAACTCTTTCGATGAATTGGTGTTGCACCATACTTATTTAATGCATCTAAATGTTTTTTGGTACCATACCCAGCATTATGTTCAAAGTCATATTCTGGATATTGTTTTGCATATTCGTCCATTAAATTATCACGATATACTTTTGCCAATATACTTGCAGCTGAAACACTTGCGCTTTTTGCATCGCCCTTTATTAATTTCAGTTGTGGGATGTTAACATCTATATCCATCGCATCTACAATTATTTGATCAGGAGTATTGGACAATCCCAATACCGCATCTTTCATTGCTAATTTAGTGGCTTCATATATATTAATATCATCTATTAATTTATTATCTGCAATACCAATATGATATTCAATACAATTTTCTTTAATTTTTTTCGATAATTCCAATCTTTTATGTGGAGATAACTGTTTGGAATCATTAACTTCATATAAATTAAAATCATGAGGTAAAATCACTGCAGCAGTAACAACCGGACCAGCTAATGGCCCTCTGCCTACTTCATCGATACCTGCAATATAATTTACGCCATTTTTCCAAAAACGATGTTCATACTGCAAGCGTTTTTGAAAATCCTTTTTTTCTTGCTGACATTTTTTTATCTCACGAGTTTTTCTTTTTAATAATTGCTGCACACCCTTACGAGCGTCATCTTCATATTTTGTAAATAATGAATCATCTAAGCTATTAACTTTTTTAAAAGATTCTTTTATATCCTTAATGGATTCCGACATTAGTCTTCATCTCCACTCAAGTCATTTATATCATCTAGAGTGAATCTGCCTAATTTACCTTTTCTAGAATCTAAAATTATACGCATGGAAGCACGATCATAATCATCTTGCATACCTACTTTTTTAGTTATTTTCAATAGTAAATCTACATCTGATAATTCCATATCTTCTTCATTTAGATGATATCTATTCATTAGTTCATCACGATTATTATTTCTAAAGAAGTTTAGGGCAAATAAACCAACATCGTCACTATGGTAAATAGTATCTTTAATTGCACCAGTTAATGCTAATTTATTAGCAACTTCATCATTTTGAAATTTAGGCCATAAAATACCTGGTGTATCCAGTAATTCCAATTCATCACTAGATTTTAGCCATTGTTGACCCTTAGTTACTCCAGCACGATTACCAACTTGTGCTGCTCTTCTTTTAACAATTTGATTTAATAAAGTAGATTTTCCTACATTAGGAACACCTACACAAATTGCTCTAATTATCTTTTTATCTAATCCGCGTTTTTTAGCTTCATCAATTTTATCTGACAATAAGTTTTTAACTACTTTGGTTATATACTTACCAGTTGTATTCTTCTTAGAATCAATTGCAATAGCTGCATAACCTTGTTTCTTAAAGTAATTTAACCATTGATTTGTTATGTTAGGGTTAGCCAAGTCTGACTTAGTAAGAATCATCAAACGAGGTTTTCCTTTACTAATACGATCTACTTCAGGATTTATAGAACTGTATGGACATCTTGCATCCACCAATTCAAAAACAATATCTACTAAATGAATGTTTTCTTCAAATTGTCTGATGGCTTTTGCCATATGTCCTGGAAACCATTGAATCATATCTATCCGCTCCTATTCTACTTATCAACCTAATTGTACTATACTTACCATCAAAAAATGAACCTAAAAAAGTTCTAGGTTCATTTTTTAATGTGTATTATTTTTAAAATCTAACCAAGCATCATCAAAAATTGTCATACTTGGCAAGTAAGAGGCATTTTCCTCTAAATACTTAGAAATTTCATCATAATCAACTGATTGTTTAGGAAAAGACTGATCATAGAATGCGTTATTTGCAAATTGTGCAATTGGATCAGTACTTTTAGTATTTCTTTCAGTCATTAAATAACGATAAAAACTGTGCATATAATCTCCTTCTTACTGATTAGGAATTAATACTTTAAATTTAAAATTACCATCACCAGACATGTCAATTTTATCTGCTCTATATGATAATTTATTCTTGCCACCTAATTTATTTACATGAAGGATAATTTTACCAGATTTACCATCTAATTCAACCCATTTAGGTACTTTATAATGTTTACCTACATAAGAAATAACAAACTTAGGTGGTATATTTAATTCACCGACTTCCAAACCGGTTGCTTTTAACTCTACATCCCCATTGTCCAACAATTCTGGGTTTAACGTAAGTATATAGCCTACCTTAGAACCTAACACTTTAATTTTTCCATAAACATAGGCATGATTTGATACCCAAAATTTATAGTTCATATTATTATTTTTGTGTTCAAATTGTTTTAAATAATAACTAGAAATAGAATTAAGCTGGTTTTTATCTAGTGAAACGGATATTGGTGTATCATCGTTTTTACTATTATATCCCTTACTAGGATTAATAACGTTTCCATGAATTTGTACCCAAATAAATCCGAATCCAACAATTATAGCTATTACTAGAGTAACAAATAAATATTTAAATAATTTTCTTTCCTTAGCATTGGTCTTCATCTAATTACCTCTTAACCCCAATCGTTAAATTTATTTATCTTAGAAAATAACTGATTGGTCATATAATTATAACCCAAATTATTAGGATGGAAATGATCCTTAGGAGAAATATAATCATTTATTTCTCCGTTAGCATTAGATAATTTATTTACGTCAAAAGGACTAGTATCTTGGTTCATATCCCTTAATTTACGTTGCTTTTCTTTAGTATTGTACTGTCCATATGATAAAAAGCTAATATCTACAAAATGCATTTTATAATTATTAGCAATTTGATTTTGCGTAATATCATTTATTTGTCCTACATATTCATTTATTACAGATACATTGGCAAAGTAAACATAGATTGGATTATAAATACCAAAAATATATACAGGAGCTTTATTATTATACTTTCTAATATTTTTTAAAAGTATGCTCAAATTATCTTTATATTTTTGTACTTCTCTATCCATGTTTTTTTCAAAGGTATCATGTGAATCTACTAAAGCATTTTTTTGCAAACCTTGTAGCAAATCATTTCCACCTACAGTAAGTGTAATTAAATTAGCTTTTTCTAACTGGCTAGACAAATTATTAGTATTATTATTAATTCGTTTGTTTATTTGGTCACTTCGTTGTCCAGCTATCCCGTAATTATAAGTAGTTATTTTTTTGAATCCATTATCTTTTAATTTATTTTGGATTCTAGAAACGTAACCACCTTTATTAGTTGGATCACCAACACCTTGTGTTAATGAATCCCCTAATGCTACTATCTTAAGGTCCTTATTTTTGATTTTTTCTATTTTCGCAGCATTATTATTTTCATTAGAATGATACTTAACATATCCTACGGAAGATACGCACACTATTAATATTAAAAATAACAATAAAAGACTAAATTTTTTCTTCATAATACATATTCCTTTACAAAAAAGGTTATGGAACACCATAACCTTTTAATTAACACAATTAATCTTTTCTTTTGTAAATTTCAAAACGATGAGGATAAATATTCTTATCATCCACATGTCCTTGCTTTACAGTTTCTAATGTAAAATCATCATAGTTAATTGAAGGCATTTTAGTGTCACCTTTAAAATCATAATCAATAACTGTTCGATATAATTTGTCTACATATGGCATTAATTCTTCAAAAATTTTTGCTCCACCAACTACGAAAATTTCCTTATCAGAAAATTTCTTAGCGAATTTTAGAAATTCATCAACTTCATGAAATACTACCACATCATCAGGAAATTCATCTTTACTTTGACTAGTCAAAACCATGTTTAAACGATTAGGTAAGGGACGTTTAAAGCTTTCATAAGTAGTTCTTCCAGCCAAAATAATTTGATGGATAGTATTTTCTTTAAAATACTTCATATCAGCGGGTAAATGCCATGGTAAAGTTCCATTAGCCCCAATAATATGATTATGAGATTCAGCCCACAAATAAGAAATCATAATATTCCTCCATTAAACAGCAACTGGTGCTTTAATTGGATCATGATGCTTGTAATCAATTACTTTAATATCATCCATATCGTAATCAAAAATACTCTTTTTATCGGGATTTAACCATAACTTAGGTGCATCATATGGCTTTCTGGATAATTGTTCTTTAACTTGTTCGATATGGTTAGAATAAATATGTGCATCACCTAAAGTGTGTACAAATTCACCTGGTTCTAAGTTACATTCCTTAGCAATCAATGAGGTAAGCAATGCATAACTTGCAATGTTGAATGGTACACCTAGGAAAATATCACCTGAACGTTGATACAATTGACAACTTAATTTGCCATCGTTTACATAGAATTGGAACATAGTGTGGCATGGTGGTAAAGCTACATTAGGAGTATCTTCAGGATTCCATGCTGTAACGATTAATCTTCTAGAATCTGGATTAGTTTTAATTTGTTCTATGACATTCTTAATTTGGTCTATAGTTCCACCTGTAGTAGTTTTCCATTTACGCCATTGGCTTCCGTAAACTAGACCTAAATCACCATATTTTTTAGCAAAATCATCGTCTTCTACTATTCTCTTGCAGAACTTTTTCTTTTCGTCTAAATAAACTTTCTTAAATTCAGCATCTTTTTGAGAACGTAGACCAAAATCAGTCATATCAGGACCATTGTATTCATCAGAATTGACCCACTTTTCAAAAGCCCATTCATCCCAAATATGATTTTTATGTTTTAGAAGAAATTGTATATTAGTATCTCCTCTTAAGAACCATAGTAATTCACTCTTAATTAAGCCAAATGGAACTTTCTTAGTGGTTAGCAATGGAAAGCCTTTGCTTAAATCAAAACGCATTTGGTATCCAAAAGTACTAATTGTTCCAGTCTTGGTACGGTCATCTTTACGGTGACCATTTTCCAAAACGTATTTAGCCATATTTAAATATGCATCTTCTAACATGTCTTTACCCCTATTCCATAAATTCGCTTAGGTATTCCCAGCGATCCATTTTTTGTTCAGATTCTTTATTTAGTTTATCAATTTCTACCTGAGTATCAGCTAACTTATCGTAGTCATTACCAAAACTAGTCATTTGATCTTTCAAATCACTAATCTTTTCATCAAGCTCTTCGATTTCTTTTTCTAATTTATCGAACTCAATTTGCTCAGCATATGTTAACTTTTTCTTCTTAGGTTTTTCTTGATTATCTTCTTTTATTTTACCTGAACTTTGCTTGTTTTGTTTCTTATTTGAATCATCCTTAGCTTCTTTGCTTTCTTGCTTTTGATTCTTCAAATAATCTGTAAACATCCCTACATGACGTTCAATCTTACCATTTCCATCGAAAATCAAAAGACGATCAGCCACTTTGTCTAGGAAGTATCTATCATGAGATACAGTAATAACTGTACCATTAAAATGACTAATGTAATCTTCCAATACAGTTAATGTAGATATATCCAAATCATTAGTAGGTTCGTCCAATAATAATACGTTAGGTTGTTGCATTAACAACTTAAGTAAATATAAACGACGCTTTTCACCACCAGATAATTTTCTAATTAATGTACCATGCATAAACTTAGGAAATAAGAATTGTTCAAGCAATTCAGTAACACTAATTTTATTTCCAGTATCATCCGTTACGTGTTCACCTACATCAGTAAGGTAGTTTATAACTCTCTTATCATCAGGTATTTCTTCCGTTTGTTGAGTATAATAAGCCATCTTGACGGTTTCACCAATTTCTAGTTCACCACTATCTAGTGGTAATCTTTCAGAAATGACGTTTAATAGTGATGATTTACCAGCACCATTTTCACCGCTAATACCAATACGTTCATTTCTTTGAATTAATTCACTGAAATCTTTCAAAATAGTTTTATTATTCAATGATAAATTGGCATGTTTTAACTCGATAACTTTTTTACCTAATCTTTGTTGTCCCAAGGTAATATCAATGTCTTCATCTGTTTGTAAATTACCAACATTTTCTTTTAATTCATTAAAACGATTAATTCTAGCTTGTTGCTTAGTACTACGTGCTTTAGCACCTTTCTTCATCCAAGCTAACTCTTGTTTATATAGTTTTTGTCTCTTATGTTCAGATGCTACTTCGCGATCTACTCTTTCCGCTTTTTGTGCTAAATAATCTTGGTAATTACCAGTATATTCATATAAATTACCAAATGATAATTCCCAAATTTTATTTGCGATTTGATCTAGGAAGTATCTATCGTGAGTTACAAATATTAATGCACCCTTGTATTTTGCTAAATATTCTTGTAGCCATTCAATAGAATCAAAATCTAAGTGGTTAGTAGGTTCATCCAAGATAAGTAAATCAGGTGATTGAATTAATACTTGAGCTAGTCCCACACGTCTCTTTTGACCACCAGATAGTGTTCCTACCTTTTGATTAACGTTTTTAATTTTTAATTGAGTTAGAATGGTCTTTACATCATTTTCAGCATTCCAAGCATCCTCTTCATTCATCTTAGCTTCTGCTTCCATATATTGGCGTTCAGCTTTAGGATCTTCAGGATGGTTAGAATAATTATCTAAAGTTTGTTCATATCTTCTAATGGTGCTAAAAATATCTTGTGTTCCAGCAAATACCGCTTCCAAGATACTTAAAGAATCATCTAACACAGGTTGTTGTTTTAAATAACCAATGCTATATGTTTTAGAAGTAATGATATCACCTGTAGAATCAATATCATTTTGAGATAAAACATTTAATAAAGATGTTTTTCCACTTCCGTTGGTACCTATCAAACCAATTCGATCATGCTCATTAATAATAAAGCTTAAATCTTTAAATAAGGTTTTTTCACCATATGTTTTTGTTAGAGACTCTGCTCTTAACGTTTGCATTTAATTATCACTCTCTCAAATTTTTTTAGCTTCTTGCATTAAAACTTCTGTTTGATTATCAACTTTTCCTTGAACAACCAAATGTTCTAATTCAAACAAAATATTTCCTAATTGAGGACCAGGTTTACAAATGCCATTTTTTATTAAGATTCCACCATTAATAGCTAATTCTTTTTTACTCTTAATAGTTAATGCATCGTAATCGTTAATTAATTGTTCATCACTTACGTCAAATCCATAAAAACTTGCAATATGGTTAGCAGCAAGTAATAAATCAATTCCTGTCTCATACATTTGCCATTTGTTTAAATCATTCTTTTGTAAATGATTAATCGCAGCACAACACATTTCAGTTTGTTTAATTACATCATTGGATGCTTTCCATTTTTTCAATAAATGATGAATTTGTTCACTATCCAATTGAAAAGCAAAAGAAATCAATGACCAAACTTCAATTTCACTGTTTAGTTTAAGATTATTCAATTTAGATATAGAAATTAAATCATCCCTATGATCACCAAAGACCGGAATGTATTTATACATATCTGTTTTAACCATGTCTAATAACCCTTGCTTAGGTCTTTTAGCCATCATCATTTTAACAAATTCTGTATATATTCTTTCTATTGCAATCTTGGACAATAATTTACTATGCTTATGAATAGCTTCTAATGTGTTAGACTCTATATCAAAATCTAACTTACTTGCGAATCTAACCGCTCTCATCATACGTAATGCATCTTCATTAAATCGTTCACTGGGATTGCCCACTGCTCTAATCAAGTGATTATGCATATCTTCTAATCCGTTAAACAAATCAGTTACTTCACCATTTTCTCGCATGGCAAATGCATTTATAGTGAAATCTCTTCTTTTTAAATCTTCAGACAAAGATCTAACAAATGTAACTTTGTCTGGACGACGATAATCTTGGTATCCAGATTCTGTTCTAAATGTAGTTATTTCGTAACCTTTTTTGTTATGTAGCACCATCACTGTACCATGTTCGATTCCAGTATCTACAGTGTGATTAAAAAGACTTTTAATTTCTTGAGGATATGCACTACTTGCAATATCGACATCATGAATTTTTCCGCCTAAAATGGTGTCACGAACACTTCCACCAACAAAATAAGCTTCAAATCCTGCTTTTTCAATTTTTTGCATGACAGGACGTGCTTTTTCAAACTCGTTCGGTAATTTTTCTATTTTCATTTTTATACCTACCTCAATCATTCTATATTAAATATTACCAGATTAAGACCACAACTTTCAATAAACTAATAAATTATAAATACAAAGGAGATTTAATAATGACTAAACCAAATAATTATCCATATCAAGATAGTTTTGAAAAATATCTAATTAATAAACAACTATCTGAAATTACTATACAAGAATATTCTAAAACACTAATGGATTTATTTAACTATTTATCTAATTTTAATTTAGCCTATCAAAAAGATCATAGAGTTAATAATTTATTTAATCGTGATATTGAAAATTATCTTGCTATGGCACAAGAAAAACGCCAAATCAATAACAACACTTATAATAAAATTTTATCTCACATTAACGTTTATTTCACTTTCTTATTCACTCACCATCTTAATTCTAATCTTCCTACAATCGATGTGGAAAGTCATAAACATACTGATAAACCTCATATTAATCTAGACTGGTTATCCAATATAGATAATATCTTGCAAAATGATAACCTTCATTTCTATACTAGAATGACCATTTTACTCATCAGTAAGGGATATAAAGTTGACGAAATTTTACAACCTAACTTCTACAAACAGCTTTCTAATTTAAAACTATCACACGCAGAAAAATCTTTTATTCAAGAATTCAATAATTTTATTCAACCCATTCAGGAAAAGCAAAACAGCAAAGACATTTTCTTAAAACAACGCCTTTCCTCTAATCCACACATTACTACTCCTGGATTGCATAAATATCTAAAACCTAGTGAACAAATACTTGGATTCTCTCTTAGTCCATCCAACTTATTTCAATCTTACGTAGTAAATTATATACAAAAAAATCCAAACCTAAGCAATTTAGAATTATCTAATTACTTAAATTTGGATTTATCTTCCGTTGTATATTATAAAAAATTAGTCCAACAGATTAATCAAAATTAATCATCCCTGTATTCGTCTAATAAATATGCAGCTTCGTCATCATTTGGTTCTAGTTCAACATATTTACGCAATAATTGAGATGCATTATCTTGATCACCATATTCTCTACATAACAATGCAGCTTGTTTTAAGAAAGTAGCATTGTCTGAGAAGTATGGTTTTGCAGCAATATAATTTTTGTGTGCTTCTTTTAAGTTATCTAACTTATCATATGAAATTGCTAGATTCCAATAGAATTGTGGATCTAATTCATGATTATCTAGATATCTATCTAATAACTTAATATTTTCTTCATAGTTTTCTTGGTTAACTAATAAATTGGATAACTCAAGAACTATTTCGATGTCATCTGGATTTATTTCATTACCCTTACGTAAATAACTTAATGCTTCATCATTTTTAGCAAGTTTTAAGCCTTCACGAGCAGCTAATAAATATAATTTTTCATTATATTCATCCACTCCTAGACCTTCTTGCAATGCACGATATGATTCTTCTTGTTTATTAACCTTATCTAACGCTTGTCCTAAATATGGATAAAGAGTAGCGTATTGTGGATCACTATCTCTTAATTCTTTGAAAATATCAATTGCGCGATCATATTCTTTTAATTGTAGGTAGGTAAAGGCAGTTTCAAACTTAACATCGGAATTCATATCAATAGTTTTGATTTGTTCTAAGTATCCAATTGCGTTTTCAAACTTACTATCATTTGCATAAGAAATACCAATTCTTTCGACTAAATTAACAGCTGAAATATTAGTAATCCCCTTCTTAATCAATGAAAGATATACTGGGATAGCTTTATTATACTCACCCATATTGTATAGTAATTCAGCTAACGCAAAAGATACTACTTCTTCGTCAGGAGCTATTTTTTTAGCTTCTAAGAGTTTTTCTTTGCTTACTTCAAATAGTCCTTGAGTTTGGTATAAATCAGCTTGTACCATCAAAGATTGAAGATATGCAGGTGAATCTGAACTAATCTCACTTAATTTTTCCAATGCTTCATCAGTATTACCTTCACTAATTAATATATCAGCAATATCTGTTCTTAATTCATCTTCATCAGGAAACTTTTTTAAAAGCTTTTCATAAAGTTCTTTAGCTTGATCAGTAAATCCATAAGAATACAATTCCTCTGCTAAAGAATATAGAAGTTCATCATTATCATGGTGTAAGGCTAAATTATATTGTTTATTAAATTCATCTATTTTTCCAGCTTCTAGCAATTCTAGTGCTTTTTCAGAGTAACTCAATACTATCACTCCCATTAAATTATACTTAAAAAGGCTAGTTCGACAACTGTCGGACCAGCCTTTTTAAAAGTAATACTGTTATTATTTAACAGCGTCCTTTAAAGCTTTACCTGGTTTGAATGCAGGTACTTTGCTTGCAGGAATTTGAATTTCTGCACCAGTTTGAGGGTTACGTCCCTTACGAGCAGCACGTTGACGTACTTCGAAGTTACCAAAACCGATTAGTTGTACCTTTTCACCCTTAGCTAAGTTGTCTTGAACTGATTCGAATACAGCATCAACAGCTGAAGTTGCATCCTTCTTAGTTAAACCAGTTTTTGCAGCTACGCTACTTACTAATTCTGCCTTGTTAGCCATGTATTTCACCTCCCAATAATTCGAAAGATAAAAATCTCTCGAAATACGTGATCACAACAATTAATGTCATTACACTTATTCAAAATATCACATAAACGCCCACAATTCAACAATTTTATTACATTTTAACTTACATTTAGTTAAAAAAATGTGCTAATTTTGAAGATTATTTACGTTTTCTAGTAATGATTTTAATAGGTGTTCCCATAAAATCAAATTGCTCTCTAATTTGGTTTTCTAGATATCTACTGTATGAAAAATGCATTAATTCTACATCATTAACAAATACAACAATAGTAGGTGGTTCACTCTTAACTTGAGTTGCATAGTAGATTCTAAGCTTCTTACCATTAATACTTGGTGTTGGAGTCATAGCAATAGCATCCATTAATACATCATTCAATGCAGATGAAGAAATACGTTTTGCATGGTTAGCATGTACACGTTTAATTAACGCTGGTATCTTGTTTAATCTTTGCTTAGTTAACGCGGATACAAACAAAATAGGCGCATATGATAGGTATTGGAATTGACTTCTGATACCTGCTTCAAATTCACGTTGTGTACTGCTGGTTTTCTTTAGTGTATCCCATTTATTTACGATGATAACAACACCTTTACCACCTTCATGAGCATATCCAGCAATACGCTTATCTTGTTCACGAATACCTTCTTCGGCATTTAATACTATTAAAGCAACGTCACTATTATCAATTGCCTTCATAGCACGTAATACAGAATAACGTTCAGTATTTTCATATACTTTACCACGTTTTCTTAATCCTGCAGTATCCACCATAGTGAAGTCTTGACCATCACTTGTAAATTCTGTATTTATAGCGTCTCTGGTAGTTCCGGCTACGTTAGATACAATTACACGATTTTCACCTAAAATGGCATTAACCAATGATGATTTTCCAACATTAGGACGTCCAATTAAACTGAAACGAATATTATTATCATCACTATTATCAGTTTCTTCGGAGAAGTTCTTAATTACTTCATCCAACAAGTCACCCAATCCTAATCCGTGGGCACCTGAGATAGGGTATGGATCTCCTAAACCTAGTGAATAGAAATCATAAATGTTAGCACGGCTTTCAAAGTTATCTACTTTGTTTACTGCTAATACAACTGGTTTATTAGTACGGTATAACATTCTAGCTATATAATCGTCAGCATTAGTTATACCTTCCTTACCATTAACCATGAAAATAATTACATCGGCTTCTTCCATGGCAACTTCTGCTTGAGCCTTAATTTGTTTTACAAATGGTTGATCACTAATTTCAATACCACCAGTATCGATCATACTAAATTCATGACCTAACCATTCACCATGTGAATATATTCTGTCTCGAGTAACTCCAGGGGTATCTTCAACGATAGAAATTCTTTCCCCCGCAATTCTATTAAATATTGTTGATTTTCCGACATTAGGACGACCAACAATTGCAACTGTAGGTAAACCCATTCAATTCACCCTTTCTTTTCTTAATTAAAAAAATATCCTTCAAAAATAATGAAGGATATTTTTAAAGATTATAGTAATTATTGATTATCTTCGTCTAATCCTTTACCAACAATGTCACCTAAAGTGAAACCATTTTCTTCTTCAGGAGCATCTTCGGTAGCGTTATCAGTAGTTTCAACATTATCACTTGAATCTTTTTCATTTTCTTCTTCTGGTTCAAGAGCTCTTAATGATAGAGCTAAACGTTTTTCTGCTGGGTTAACATCTAGAACCTTAGCATCAACAACTTGACCAACCTTTAATACATCAGAAGGTGTATTAACATGCTTGTGTGAAATTTGTGAAATGTGAATTAATCCTTCAACACCAGGAATTACTTCAGCAAAGGCACCAAAGTCAACAAGACGCTTGATAGTTACTTTAACTGTACTACCTTTAGGTGCTTTTTCTTCAACAGTATCCCATGGTTGTGGCATAGTTTGTTTGATTGATAATGAAATACGGCCACGTTCTTCATCCATAGCGATAACCTTAACTTTAACATCTTGACCGTTCTTTAGAACGTCTGATGGTTTGTTTACTCGTTCGTATGAAATTTCAGAAACGTGAACTAATCCATCAACACCGCCAAGATCAACGAATGCACCAAAATCAGTCATACGAGCAACTTTTCCTTCTACAACGTCACCGACGTTTAAGTTACTCATAACTTTTTCACGTGCTTCTTCTTCGTTCTTAGCAACAACTTCACTGTGTGATAGAACTAATCTGTTCTTTTCTGGAACAATTTCAACAATCTTGCATTCGAATTGTTGTCCATTGTATTGGTTTAAGTTTCTTACAAAATGATTAGTAATCATTGATGCAGGGATAAATCCACGAACACCAGCGTCAACTACTAAACCACCACGTACAGCATTTTTAACTGTAACGTTAATAGTTTCATCATTTTCAGCTTTAGCTTTTAGTTCGTCCCAAACTTTACGTTCTTCTAGACGACGGATTGATAGAAGAAAACTTCCGCCTTCTTTGTCATCACCAATACGTGAAACTACAACAAATTTACCCTTGTCTCCAACTTTAAATTTGCTTTCTACATCATCAACTGGTTGTGATGATAATTCACGACGAGGAACAACTCCTTCTACACCTGAATTATCGATACCAATAATTAATTGATGATCATTGTCAATGGCTAAAATTTCACCACTAACAACTTCGTTAATTTCAACTTGGTCCACACTATCCAAGGCTTTTAATAAATCTTTGTTTGTTTGTTCATCTGATTCACTCATCTGATATTTCCTCCTTGAGACTACTATACTTAATATTTTAGACTATGTTATTAATAAAATCTAGTTTAATGATTAAATTATACAGATTGTTTTTTAACAATTTCATTAGAAATAGCATTCACTACATCTTCAATTGACATTGAAGTTGTATCAATTTCCTTAGCATCATCTGCTTTGGTTAAAGGTGAAACCTTTCTATGAGAGTCTTTGTAATCTCTTTCTTCAATTTCTTGCTTTAATTTTTCTAATGGAACATGAATGCCCTTTTCAGCGTTATCCTTAAAACGGCGTTCAGCACGTTCATCAACACTAGCAATTAAAAAGATTTTAACTTTAGCATCTGGTAAAACTGTAGTTCCAATATCGCGGCCATCCATAACAATGCCACCGGCAGCAGCAATTTGTTGTTGTCTATTTACTAATTCTTTTCTAACACCACTTAAACTAGCAACTGTTGAAACATTATTTGTAACGTTTTCTTGACGTATGTCGTTAGTAACTTCTTCACCGTCAACAAAAACTTTTTGTTGTTTTTCACCAGGTTTAAAAGTAATCTCAGTATTAGCTAACATTTTCAATATGGAAGCTTCATCATCTAATTTATACCCATTGCGCAATGCTTTCAAGGTTGTTGAACGATACATAGCACCTGTATCACAATAAACATAAGAAAACTTTGCAGCAACTAGCTTAGCTACAGTACTTTTTCCTGCTGATGCAGGTCCATCAATAGCTACTTGTAATTTTTCATCATTCATATTAACACCACTCAACTATCTTACTCTAATTTTTTGGTTTGCAGTTACATGATTTTCATTATTCAAACCATTAATCTTCATTAAGTCTTGAACTGATACACCATATCTTCTTGATACTTGGTATAAATCAGTCATACCATCTTGTCCAATAACAGCGTATCCACTGTTTTCATGAGAACTTTGAGTATTGTTATTGGTGCTTGATGCTTGTGATGATGCACTTGCAGCATTACTGTTGTTTTGTTCTTTATCCTTAGAAACAGTAGATGCTGAATTACTGCTCATTGATGAGCTTGATGACATCATAGATGAACTACTTTTGGCAGCTTTTTTACTCTTACTAGAACTGCTGCTAGATACTACACTAGAGCTGGAACTAGTAGTTTGATTTCCATTACTATTAACGTCATTATTACTTGGACTGCTAATCATCCCGTAAGCTAACGCACTTAGCCCAATTACCACAAGAATTGTAATCAAAAGAATAGCAACTAATTTGTGGTTTCTGTGCTTTTTTCTTATTTCCATTCGTGAGAATGAATTATTATCGTCGTTATTATTCAAAATAATGACCTCCTATTAAATTCTTACAATTCCAATTATACATGAAATTAATTGTTATAAAAAAGAGTTTTCACTATATCTTGCCATTTTTTATTATTTTTATGGTTTTTGTAAGGATTAATTCCTTTCAACAAGCCATTATCCTGCAAATTCAATTGAGTATTTAGTCCGTCGCAACAATTTTCATTATGATTATTGTAATCTTCATTAAAATATTTCAATAAATATTTTCGTCTACAATCATCAGTTTTAACATATCCTATCATTGCTCTCAAAGCTCTAAATTGACTTATTTTTCTTTCACTAAATAAATTAATGGTATCTGTTGCAGAATAACCATTTTCTAAATAGTAATCTATCAATTCACTTTTTTCATCCATTTGGTTATTTTTTAATTGTTTGGCATGTTTATAGAAAAAGTCAATCATTTGATCAGTAGGAATAGTCTCATCCACAAAGTTTCTTTGTAGGATTTCATCATTTTCTTTATACAAGATAATAGATACACTCTTTTCGCCATCTCTACCGGCTCTACCCATTTCTTGAACATATGATTCCAAGTTAGATGGAACATGATAGTGTATAACGAATCTAATATTATTTTTATCTATTCCCATTCCAAATGCGCTGGTTGCACAAATAATGTCAATTTGATCATCCATAAATTGATGTTGGATACGATATCGTGTATCTGTATCTAAATCAGCATGATAAACTTCAATACGAAAGTTGGTCTTGCTACTTAACCATTCTTGAGTAGCATCAGCGACTTTTTTGCTAGAAAAGTAAATAATCCCTGGTTTAGTTAATTTTTCAACCAAACTTAATAACCGTTCATTTTTATCAGTCATATCCATAAATTTTTCAACTGATAATAATATATTAGGACGATTAGTAGAATATTTTATAGTATGAACCTGCGGAAGTGCTAATTTTTCCTTAATATCATCTATAACTCTATTTGAAGCAGTAGCAGTCAGTAACAACATTAATGGATGACCTAGTTTACTTATAATATTCTTTAAATTTAAGTATTCTGGACGAAAATCAGGTCCCCATTGATTAATACAATGTGCTTCATCAATTACCATCAACCCTATTGAACACTTTCTTAATGCATTTAAAACATCCACATTTGAAAGCATTTCAGGTGATACATATACATATTTATAGCTACTTAAAGAATTAATCACTTGTCTTTTTTCCATCCAATTAAGACTAGAAGTCAATGCAATCGTATTCTTTTCTCCTAAATACCTCATTCTATCTACTTGATCCTGCATTAAAGAAATTAATGGAGAAACTATCAAAACCATTTTATTATTAGTTTTTCCAAAGTATTGATAAATTAATGTTTTCCCGGTTCCAGTAGGTAAAACAGCTAACGTATCTTTAGCATTTAGCAGTGATTGAATTACTTTCTTTTGTCCAGGACGAAAATCGTTGAATCCGAACCAATGTTTAAGTTTTTCTTTTAGTTGAGTATCACTTAACATCAATCACTTACTCCTCATAATTTGATAAATTCTAAAATTAAAGAAATCCATCCCATTTGTCTTTGGTAAATCATTAAATTTCCAATCATCGATATTCTTGTTTTCGAAAGTATCATTCATTAATTCAATCATATTCTTAGTTAATATTTTTTTGTAGGGAAAATTATCTTTAGGCATCCATATTGCACATTCAATTAAATGTTCTTTTACCGTGGAAATCTTAACATGCAACATGTTTGATATGCTTTTCAATGAATTATTTCGTGCAAATAATTTATATGTTTCTATCGCATGGCTATTAATTTTTTCGTTAACAATGTTTTTTAAAAGCGGCTTTAAAAAATCATTATTGTCATTTTCTATATATTGGATCAAATTTATCCATAAATCTGATTCGATAAAAAATTCTTCTAAAGTGCTCCTGTTTATGTGTTTAGCCATCTGACGTGCAGTCATCCCTAAAACATCATGTCCGATAAGCAATTGCGCCAAGATATTAGCTTTATCATCAGAGATTTGTGACAAATATTTCACCAAGTAATCTCGAAATCTAACTGAAATATCTTTTTTATTTTTTATAAACCATTTCTTTACTATATATGAACTTTGCATATTAGTTTTTGTAGGATAATAATTAGTATTTTTGTAGCTATACTCTGAAACTACCTGTGTAGCAAGTAAAAATCTTTCCTTAAACAAACTAACATCATAATCATATCTAAATGAATTATTTTTTATTATGTAGAAGGATTCTAACATCGAATCCTTTTGTTTTTGACCTTTATCTGTTAATAAATAACGATAATCATCCACCTTTTTAATATATTTATTGTTAAGTAGTGAATTTAGGTCTTTATGATAATCATTAAAATGAACTCTTCTCAAAACTCCAGAATATTGAAGTATGTTATATCGCATAGCCCAAAAAAGAGTAGAAACTGTTCTCTTCCCACTTAATAAATTTTCTATTAATTTTATACGACGTGGTTGCTTTGCTGATAAAAACAAAATCAATAATTCTTTGTTCATAAACAATTATCCTTTTTCTCTATATTTTTCCCAAGTCTTGCTGTGTTTAATTAACAAGACAAAAATAATACCTATAAATAACCCTTTTATGATATTAAATGGAACTACTATATAAATAATAGAACTAGATAAGCTAAAACTTAATTTAAAACCAGTCAATTGCATATAAAGTGGAGTAATTATAAAGTAGTTCATTAAACTCATAATGACGGTTAATGATAAAGTCTCCAATATAATCATAGCTACGTATTTTATCTTGCTATTTAATAATTGATCAATAATAGTTACAGAAAAAATAATAGTTAAGCTAGCTACTAATAGCGAACTAACTCCTATTAAATTAATTACAGAAATTCCTGTAAAGATAAAATACAATAATGATCGTAATAGTGCGACTACAATACCACTTCTAGTTGATAGCAATACTGTAGCTAATAATATAGGTATATCACCAAAATCTAATTTCATGTATGGTGCAATAGGAATGATAGGAACCGATAAATATGTTAATAGGTACGCCAATCCTCCTAAAATAGAAACTTGCACCAACTTTCTTAAACTTAAATGGTGACTATTTGTCATAATTAATCCTCCTAGTTGAGGAATACCTTCAAAAAAAGCTCATTGATCTATGAAGATCAATGAGCCTTTTTAAGCATACTCAAAAGAGATCTTCTTTATACCAGACTATACTGTCGGCTCTGGAATTTCACCAAATCAACTATCAAACGATAGGTAGCGGGCTATACCGCCGGTCGGGAATTACACCCTGCCCTGAAGATAAACCAATTTTTTATTTTAAAGATATGATAAACAATTATTAATAAAAAAACAAGTTGTTTACTTTTTTTCTGTTATTTCATATAATTTGTCCACTTCAAATTTCTTTAATGGACGGTAGTCTCCTGGTTGTAGTCCACGTAAATTCAAAAAGGCATATGATTCACGTTTTAATTTTTCTACAGGATGTCCAATTGCCTTGAACATATTCTTTACTTCGTGATTTTTACCTTCATGAATAGTTATTTGAACAACTGCCTTTTTCTTCTTTTTATCAGTTTCCAATACATTTGTCTTAGCTGGACTAGTCTTTTTACCATGAATTACTACCCCTAAACGAAGTTGTTTTAATTCATCATTGGTAGGAATTCCTTCTACTTTGGCTACATAAGTTTTATCAACTTCATACTTAGGATGAGTCAAACGATTATCCAATTCCCCATCATTAGTTAATAAAATTAATCCAGAAGTGTCATAATCCAATCTACCTACTGGATAGATTCTTTCTTCTACATCAGGAAAGAAATCTAGCACTGTCTTACGTTTCTTTTCATCTGAAGCGGAAGATATTATTCTTCTTGGTTTATACAAAAGAAAGTAAACTGGTTCTTCTTTGTTAATAGGCAAACCATCTACCATAACTTCATCAGATACTTTAACCTTGGTTCCTAATTCAGTAACTACTTGACCATTAACCTTTACTCGGCCTTCTTGTATGATGCCTTCTGATTTTCTTCTAGAAGCTACACCAGCTTTAGCCATAACTTTTTGTAATCTTTCAGCCATTATTTTCCTCCTTTAATAATAGATCATTATCTATTTTTGGTAATTTCTTTAAATCATCAATTCCAAACAACTTCAAAAAATTCTCTGTTGTTATGTATAACTTAGGATGGCCAGGAACTTTCTTATGGCCAGATGCTACAATTAATCCCTGTCTTACCAACCTTTGAACAGTCTTACTACTATTAACTCCCCTAATATCATCCACTTCAACTCTAGTAATGGGTTGATTATATGCAATTATAGTAAGAGTTTCTAATGCCGTTTGGGTTAAAGAAAAGTTATCATCATTTTTTAAATACGACTTAACTAAATCATTTAACTCTTCTTTAGTAGCTAACTGTATCTTATTAGAATAAGTTACAAGAGTAAATGGTGAATCATTAGACACAAATTTGGTTTTTAATTTTTCTACTAATGAATTAAGTTCTTCATTACTAACACCTAGTAAGTCAGGTAAATCATCCAATGAAATACCATCCTCGCCTGATATATAAATTAATCCCTCTAATTCTGCTAACTTACTTACCAACTTATTTTTCACCCATTTCTACTCTGCTTAAGTATATTTTATCTTCTACTTGTCCTACTTTTATCTTCTGGTTTTTAACCAATTCTAGCAAAGATAAAAATGTAGTAACTACTAATTCCACATTATTGGTACCAGAAAAAAGCGACTCAAATTCCATAGAGCCATGTTTATTTAACTCATTCATCAAAAATGTATTTTGTTGTTTAACTGTAAATTGCCAATTCTTAATCGAATGCACATAAGGACGATTAAATCTAACTTTCTTCAATAAATTTTGAAATGCATCTTCTAAAAGATTAACATCCATTTCCTCGTGATTATTAAAATCAATCATCTCATCAACACTAGGAAGTACAGGTGAAACGCTGTGGTAGTGACTACTCTTTTCTTCCATTTTCTTTAAAACCTTAGATACCTCTTTATATTGTTGATATATCAATAATTGATTTACCAGTTCATTACGTGGATCTTCATAATCATCTTGCTCATCAATCTCATTATTTCTTGGTAAAAGCATCTTTGATTTAATTGCCATAAGATTGGATGCCATAACAAAATATTCACCAGCAATATTAACGTTTAAATTCTTCATTTCATTTAAATATTGAACATATTGCTTGGTGATTTTTTCTATTTTAATATCATAAATATCCATTTCCGATTGCTTAATCAAATGCAATAATAGCTCTAACGGACCATCAAAATCATTTATGTGAATATTTATATTATTAGAATTATTGAATTCTGGTTCCATTACGCTTCTCCCAAATTTCACAAATAGATGTTGTTTCCATTGTACCTACTATTTTCTTATTCATATATAGCTTAGATAGATCATCTAACATATCGCAACAGTTATTCATTGTCCATGAATCCGGAGTAAGAACGATTCTTCTAACTACCAATAATGGTTCTTTTTGTTCTACAGCTATTAATCCAGCCCAATTATTATCTAAATTTTTCCAAAGATAAATAACTCGATTATCATTATCATGATACCAATTCATTTCCTGTTCTAAATGATTACTCTTATTCATATCAGGTAACAATGACAACATGTCCATTGCTATTTTTTTATACTCAGAACGGTATTTTAATAACATTAATTATTCCTCCTCGCCTCACGCTAAGCATGAGGATGATACTTATCAAAAGCTTTAGTTAGATGTTCATGTGAAATATGTGTGTAAATTTGTGTAGTTGATATATCAGAATGTCCTAATAACTCTTGAACCACACGCAAATCAGCACCATTTTCTAGTATATGCGTTGCAAAAGAATGTCTTAAGGTATGTGGAGTAACTCGTTTCTTTATACCAGCTATTGCTACATACTTTTTAATTTTTTGCCAAATACTTTGCCGACTTAATCCTCCACCGTGAGCATTTAAAAACAAATAATCACAGTGACGACGTTTTAATAATAATGACCTACTATTGCTAATATAATTATTAATCCACTTAATAGCTTCTGATCCAATAGGAATTATTCTTTCTTTGTCACCTTTACCAATGGTTTGAATAAAGCCCATTTCCAAATGTAAATTATCCATTTTTAAATGAACTAGTTCGCTCACTCGCAAACCGGTCGCATACATTACTTCTAAAATTGCACGATCTCTAATTCCATATTTATCAGTGGTATCAGGAGTGGCCAATAAATCATCCACTTCTTGCGTACTCAAAACATCTGGTAAATAATTTGCCTGTTTAGGTGTATCCACCTTAATCATTGGATTATTAATCACATAATGATAACGTATCAAAAATTTAAAAAATTTCTTCATACTAGAAACAAAGCGAATCACAGAATTTCTAGCTTTCCCGTTATCATGCATATATTTCATATAATCTAATATTGTTTTAGGATCAACATCCTTAAAATCAGTGATACCTTGCTGTTTTAAGTACCTCACTAATTCTACAATATCTTGTCTATAACTCTTAACAGTGTTTTCGGATAATCCTCTTTCTATGACCAAATAGTGTAAATAATCTTTTACTATATCATCCATAAATATCACCTAAGAATTTTAAATTTCGGCTTCAATTCCTTTTTCAGTTAACCACATTTCATCCTTGTTTTCTTCGATTAAACGGTTCTTTAATAAATGACCAACTGCACGCTTGAATTGTCCTTTACTGATACCGAAAAATTCCTTAATAGATTCTGGAGTACTCTTGTCACTGTATGGAATTTTGTATTCTTCCGAATGCTTCAAAACTGCAAAAATCATTTTTGCGTCATCACTGATTGCTTCATATGCTCTAGGTTTTAGTGATAAATTCAAACTTCCATCACGTAAAATACCAATAACTCTAGCATTTAAATGTTGACCCAATCTTGGTTCAATATCTCTTTCACTAGGATGAATAAATCCTAAACGATAATCATCAGTGATTACTCTAGTTCCTGCTAATTTCAAACGGTAAGCAGTAGCTTTTAAATTATGATTCATTAATTTAGGGTTTGCTGGAATAGAAATTTGCTTAAAAATTTCTTCGTCAGCTAATTCTCCCCAAATACGGTCTTTTTTATCAACCTTTAAGGCAATCATTACTCGATCGCCATGTTGTGGCCATAATTTAGTAAGTTCAGGTAGGTCATCGATAGAAACAGCAATATCTTTATTAGCTAAACCAATATCGACAAATACACCTAATCCAAATTTACTTTGTACCACAGTACCAAATCCATAATGGTCAACTTGAACATCTGGTACTTCTCTAGTTATTTGCATTTTGTGATCTTCATTTTCATATGCAAATCCCTTGAAATTACTTCCTAATTTTAAAGGTTTAATAATTTCACTTTTGTTCAATAGGAAGGTTGTTCCTTCTATTTGAACAAAATAATTTTTTTCATTCTCATCTGTTACTTTTCCAGAAACAACACGGCCTAAAATATTATTCATTAATATTCCTCATTTCGAATAGTTATACCCTAATTCTACACTAAATTCATTAATATTTCGATAAAAAAAGAGGATGCATTTAAAATGCATCCTCTTATTATTGCTAATTATTATAGTGAGTTAGCAGCGCCACCGTAAACAATTCCGCGACGAGCATCAACTGTAATAGTTTGTCCATCTGAAATTCTATCAGTAGCACCTTGGGCACCAACAACCACAGGAATTCCTAATGAAATACCTAATACGGCTGCATGTGATGTCATACCACCATTTTCAACAATAATTGCACTTGCTTTCTTCATAGCAGGTAAAAAGTCTTTGTTAGTATTCTTAGCTACTAACACGCCACCGTCGACAGCTTTGCTGTTTGCGTCGGCAGCGTTACTTGCTAAAAAAGCTTTACCGATAACTGTCTTGTCACCAATACCTTGGCCTTGAGCTAATTCAGAACCGATTAGTTTAACGCTCATTACGTTAGTAGTACCTTTTTCACCAACAGGTAAACCAGCAACTACAAGAACTAAGTCGCCTTCCTTAGCTAAACCAGTTTCAACAGCCTTCTTAGCAGCGAAGTCAAACATGCCATCACTGTTTTCTGGCTTGTCAACGATAATTGGGTGAACACCCCAGTTAACCATTAGACCGCGACGTACACGATCATCAAAAGTTAATGCTAGAATGTCAGCATCTGGATGGTACTTAGAAATCATACGAGCTGAGTAACCAGTTGAAGTAGTAGTTACAACAGTCTTGATACCTAAGTCTTTAACCATGTCAGCTACTTGCTTACCAAAGGCTTCAGTAACGTCACCATTGTTGAATTCAGGACGTGCGTCACCATATTCAGCGTAGTGGTTTTCAGCCTTGATATCTAACTTGTTCATCATTTGAACAGCTTTTTCTGGGTAAGCACCGTTAGCACTTTCACCAGAAAGCATAGTAGCATCAGTACCTGATAATACAGCGTATTCAACATCTGATGCTTCAGCACGTGTAGGACGTGGGTTTTCAATCATTGAATCCAACATTTGAGTTGCAGTAATAACTGGTTTACCCATTTCGTTACATCTGTGAATCATGTGTTTTTGAACGATTGGAACATTTTCTGCAGGGATTTCAACAGCCATGTCACCACGGGCAATCATTAATCCATCAGAAACATTCATGATATCTTCAAAGTTGTCGATACCTTCTTGTGATTCAATCTTAGGGAAAATTTGAACATCTTCCATGTGTTCTTCTTCAAGTAATTTACGGATGTCTAAAACATCTTCTGGCTTTCTTACAAATGAAGCAGCAATGAAGTTAATGTTCATCTTAGTTAAACCAAAGCGGATATCACTTGAGTCTTTTTCAGTGATACCTGGTAAGTTAATTGATACACCTGGTGCATCAACTGTCTTACGTGAACCTAAAACAGCATTGTTTTGAGCAGTAACAACTAATTCTTTGTTAGCTTCGTCTTTTTCATCAACAACAGTGTCTAAGATACCATCATCAAATAGAACGTGGCCACCTACTTTAACGTCATCTAATAGACCTGGGTAAGTAACGGCGATCTTGTCTTTAGTACCTTCTAAACTGTCATCCATTGAAATTCTGAATTGGTCGTTAGTGTGGTATTCAATCTTACCATCCTTTTGCTTAGTAGTACGGATTTCCGCACCCTTAGTATCAAGCATGATACCAACTGTTTTACCAGTCTTCTTTTCGGCTTCATGAACTTTGTTCAAACGATCAAAGTGTTCTTCATGGTCACCATGTGAGAAGTTAAATCTAAAAATATTAGCTCCAGATTCGATTAAGTTGGCAATAATGTCAACGTCAGTACTTGCTGGACCTAATGTACTTACGATTTTTGTTTTCTTCATAAGTAAAAATCTCTCCTTTGTATTTTGTAACACTAGTATGGCGAACAGTCACGCTAATATCACATCACTAGGTTTCACTTTGATTGTATCACTTTTTAAAATTTATGTCTTTTATTTTTTACAGTTTTTTTAGATAATCACCATTTATTTATAAACTACATTACCTTTGCCTAACAATACGATAAGTTTATTAAATAGCGTTTGATTACTGTCCAAATTAAACTTGTTGTCTAATATTTTCTTAGAATCATCTGAGGTTTTATATACGATAACTTGGTGGTTACCCGGATTATTTTTCATAACTGCAAAGACTCTTTTCAAAGTATCAGTGTTATTGTGTTGATCATCAATTTTTAGATACCATTTTTTAGAAGCATTTGTAGATTGCTTCTTTACTAATCTACTTTTTATATTAGCAGCTGGCACTACTTTATCGGCTATAACCTGATATTCATTGTTACGCTTTTCAGGAGCACCATTTACAACTACCACAATGTCCTTTCTAATCCATCCCTTAATTTTCTTAAATACATTAGGAAAGACCGTTAAATTTATATTACCTGATAAATCAGTTCCGCTCACAAAGCACATTTCATCACCCTTGTGAGTTCTTATTTTCTTTACATTTTCCGTATAGAACATGCAATTGATTTTATCGGTATGACTACTAATCATATCTGAAGAAACAATGCTTAATGGTTTTTCTAAAATTGCGTATTCTTCTACTGGATGACCTGACAAATAGACGCCCACATATTGCTCTTCATAATTTAACTTTTCATTTAAACTCATTTCGTCTAAGTGTTTCATTTTAGGCTTTAGTTCCTGGAACAATTCCATAGAAGTCCCACTTAGTTTAATAGTTTCTATAAATTCTTGAACAGAAGCTAATAATTCAGAACGATGGTAACCAAAACCATCCAATGCTCCCACATATATCAAGGAGTTTAATAAGTCTCTATTGCGATATTTAGGATCTATTCTATAAATCAATTCTTCTAAGCCTTTAAAAGGACCATGAACTTTTCGTTGTTCTAGTAAATCTCTTATAAAATCACTTCTTAATCCTTTTATAGAAGCAAATCCAAATAAAATTTTACCGTGATCTACAGTAAACTCTTTTTGGCTAGTATTTATATTAGGAGCTAAAACTTGAATGTTTCTTCTCTTAGCTTCAGCAATATAAGTCTTAGTCTTAACATGATTATTTAATACTGAATTTAATAATCCGATAAAGAATTGTTGACTGTAATGAGTCTTTAAATATGCTAATTCAAAAGCCATTTTACTGTAAGCCACAGCATGTGATTTATTGAATCCATAACTAGCAAATCTTTCGATATAATCAAACGTTTGTCTTGCAGTAGCTTCCGAATAACCTTTATTAATGGCTCCATTTATAAATTTACTCTTCATGGAATCCATTACATCACGTTTTTTCTTACTCATTGCACGACGTAGTAAATCGGCTTCACCAAGACTAAAGCCACCCATAACAGATGCAACTCTCATTACTTGTTCTTGATATACAATAATCCCATATGTGGGTCCCAATATTGGAATCAAACTATCATCCGCGAATTGGACTTTTTCTTGTCCCTTTTTTCGTTTAATAAAAGTATCAATATTTTCCATTGGACCTGGACGATATAACGCATCTACCGCAGCAACCAAATTAAAATTATCTGGATGTAGAGAACGTAATACCTTTTTTATTCCATTCGATTCAAATTGAAAAATACCGTTAGTATCACCACTTTGAAATAGTCGCAAAGTAGATGCATCGTTTAAATTAATTTTTCTGATATCAAAATTAGGATCTACTTCATTATTAACCAAAGAGACAATATTATCCAAAATAGATAAATTACGTAGTCCTAGAAAATCAATCTTTAATAGACCAATCTTTTCAACATAATTTTTAGAATATTGCGTCATCAATAATCCATCATTACCATTTTGTAATGGTGATGTTTCTACAATAGGATTTTTACTTAAAATTAAACCAGCTGCGTGGGTAGAAGAATGACGTGGTAATCCTTCCAGGTTCATAGCAGTCTTAAACAATAATTGATTTAAAGAATTGTCACTTACAATATTCTTTAATTTTTGTGATTGTTCATATGCAGCTTGCAAAGTTATTTTACCGGCTGTAGATGGAATTGCCTTACTCCAGTCGTCCATTTCAAATTTAGATAAACCAAAAGTACGTCCAACATCCCTCAATACTTGTTTAGCAGCCATCGTATCAAAGGTTACAATTTGCCCAACATGTTTATCTCCATACTTTTCATGGACATAATTTAAAATCAAGCCACGTTTATTATCTGGTATATCCAAATCGATATCAGGCATTTGTGCTCTTTGTTCATTTAAAAAACGTTCAAAAAGTAAATCATATTCTATAGGATCTACATCAGTTATATATAAACAAAATGAAACTAATGAACCAGCTGCGGAACCACGACCAGGACCAGTCATAACATTTTGTTCATGTGCATAATTAATAACATCCCACACAATCAAAAAGTAATCGTTAAATCCCATTCGATTAATAACATCTAGTTCTTTAACCAGTCTTTGTTTATATTCTACGTATTTATTTTTATCAATGTTTAATTCTATTAAACGTTGCTTTAAACCTTTTACACATAAATCGGTTAGAAAATCCTTTGAAGACATTCCTTTATGATTATCAAATTTAGGTAAAACAGGTTGTCTTTTTTCAATAACCACTTTGCAACTTGCTGATACCTTTTCATTATTAGCAATCGCATCTTTTAAATTAGCAGATGCATATTCGTTAAGAATATCAACACTAGGCTTTAACCATTCTGTTGCTTTTTCATGATTTTCTTGTAAAGGATTAGCTAACTTTTGCCCATTTTCAATATTTTGCATTACTTTCAAAGAAAAGTAATCATCACTATTTAAATTTCTTATGTGTGATAAAGCAATTAATCTTACCTTAAATTGATCTTGTAATTCATGTAATGTTTGTACGTATGAATCAGAGTTAATGTTATTAGCTCCAATTCCCCAGTAAACATTATTTAAATCCATAGAATTGGCAATATTTTCAATGAAATCCGTAATAATACTTAATTGTTCACTAGAAATTATCTGTTGCCATTCTCCGTAATCAGGGATGATTAAAACAATGCCAGATAAATATTTAATAAGTTCATTTACATCAACTTTTTGTTCATCACTAGTCATAGCGATGGATGAAAGTTTCATTAGGTTTTGATATCCTTCGTTATTCTTAGCTAATAAAACTAATTCATTTTTACTATCGGTAGCAGTAAAGTTAGATACCTGCAATGTTAAACCGATAATTGGATGTATATTATTAGCCAAACATTTATCATAAAACTCTATTGCACCATACATAACATTTTCATCAGTTAAAGCTAATGAATTATATCCACGTTGTTTTGCTGTTGAAATTAATTCATCAACAGAAATAGTACTATTCAATAAACTATACGAACTTACTATATTTAACGGTGTATACGTCATATAATCATCCCTTCCTGTCTTTCAATTATAACAAAAATATAGATTAGCTGAATTATTTATAACTGTTTTTTATCCTATATTTGTGGTAAAATTTCAATGAATTGTGAGGTGGATACTATGAAATCTATTATTGCAAACATTACAGTTATTTTTTGGGCATTCATTTTCGGTGAAATTCTAGGATACATTACCAGTCAATTAACTGGTCTATCATACAATTTCACTGAAATTGGTGTTCTAGCAGCAGTAGTTGTTTTAATTACTGTTAACTGTTTATCATTTATGTTTAAACGTTCAGTTAAATAATAAAAGCTCAAGTTTAAAACTTGAGCTTTTTTATTTTATTCAAATGTTAAATGGTTATCTGCTAACCCTACTTTTACTGTAGTTTGAGGTTTTAACTTATTAGCAATAATCATCTTAGATAATGGAGTTTCTACATAACGAACTACAAATCTTTGTAGTGGTCTTCCACCATATTGTGGATCATAACCATTATCAGTAATCCAATCTAGTGCATCTTCGCTTATTTCGATGCCCATTTGTTGATCCTTTAATCTATCTGATAATTGACTAATTAGATGTCTTACAATTTCTTTAACATCCTTCTTAGATAATGGCTTAAAGGTAATTACATCGTCAATTCTGTTCAAGAATTCTGGTTTAAAACTACTCTTTAATAACTTTTGAACTTGTTCATGAGCTTTATCAGTTATTTCACCATTCTTGTCGGTTCCTTTCAATAGAATATCAGAACCTAAATTAGAAGTCATAATTAAAATAGTATTCTTAAAATCAACTGTATGACCTTGACCATCAGTAAGTCTTCCATCGTCTAATACTTGTAATAATACATTAAATACATCCGGATGAGCTTTTTCAATTTCATCGAATAAAACTATGGTGTATGGATCTCTACGAACAGCTTCAGTTAGTTGGCCACCTTCTTCATATCCTACATATCCAGGTGCTGCACCTACTAATCTAGATACAGATTCCTTTTCCATGTATTCAGACATATCAATACGAACCATATGTTCTTCAGAATCAAATAGGTTTTCAGCTAATGTCTTAGCTAATTCAGTCTTACCTACACCAGTAGGTCCTAAGAATAAGAATGAACCTAGTGGCTTGCTTGGATCTTGTAATCCAGCACGAGAACGCAATACAGCATCAGATACCGCTTCAACGGCTTCA